>JBKPRS010000102.1:0-8826 GCA_046734695.1 Actinomycetota bacterium
CCCCACTCGGCCACGCTGCGGCCTCCTCCGGCCTGCACGGCCAGGTCGAAGGCGAGCCAGCAGGCCAGCCAGGGCAGCAGCGGGCGGCCGAGGCGGGACAGGCGGGAGCGCACGAAGCGGGCCGCGCCGGTGCCGTCCCGCTCCGTGGCCTGCCAGCCCGCCAGGTTGGCGTACCCGCCCACGAAGAAGAACACCGGCATGACCTGGAGGACCCACGTGGCGGCCCACAGGCCGGGGACGTCGGCGATGGGGTTGGGCATCACCAGGCGCCCGTCGTGCCAGTGGGTGATGGAGAAGCTCCAGTGCCACAGGACCACGACGCAGATGCTGGCGGCCCGCATGAGGTCGACGACCCGGTCGCGGGAAGCAGGAGTGGCGTCGACCAGGGCGTCGACGTCGCGGGTGGATGCGCTCATGGCCCGACACGATCCGCTGGGACGGGCCTCGCCACGATCCCGAGAACCCCCCAAGTGGGCTCGGGGGACCCCCGGGAGTTCTCCCGGTTTCGGTGCCCGCGACGTCCGCCGGGTCGGCCGCTGGTTCAGGATGACGCCCATGACCGCGCTCCTGAGCCCGTCCGTGGAGGACATCCCCCACGGCGTGGTGATGGCGCTGGCCGCCGGACTGGAGCCGCGCCTCGAACGCGTGGCCGACCCGCTCCTGGCCACGGTCCTACATGCTGACGCGGCCGCCCGCCGGGGCGTCGCGAGCGTCCCCGAGCTGCTCGCGCTGCACCGCCGGGTCGCCGCCGCGAAGCCGGACCAGCCGGTGCTGTGCTGGCTGGTGGCCGCGGGCATCGGCGACCGCTGCCTGGTCGAGCCCGACGTGCGGGGCGCGGCGGTGGCCGTCGGTACGTTGGCTGAGGTCCCGGACGACCCGTGGGTGGCGCCGGTCGTGGGCTGGGTGCGGGGTCGCCTGCACCGGCTGGCCGCCACGCTGGCGCTGGCCGATCCGGCGTTCGACCGCGACGAGGTGATCCGGCTGCGGGACGCCGCGGTGGCCGACTTCATCCGAGCCGGGCTGACCCGCGAGATCGCCCTGACCGATGCGGTGGTCGCCGCCCTGCAAGCGACCTGGCGCGGGGACGACCCCGCGGCCCGCCTCGTCGAGCTCCTCGCCGCCCGGCGCCGGCTCGGCGCCGGTCCGACCTCGGCCTGGCTGCCCCTGGTCGACTCGCTCGTGGCGACGGTCGAGCTCGTCGCCTCGTTCCGCCATGCCCACCGCTCCCGCGACCCCGTCGCGGGAACGATCGCCGACCTCGGCCTGGTCGTCCCCGCCCGGCGCCAGGCCGAGGCGGCACCGGGCCGACCGGCAGTCGCGCTGCTCACCGAGCTGGAGGACCGGGGTCACGGGCCCGCCCTCCCCACCGCCCTCCGCCTGGCGGCCGACGAGGCGGTGCCCCACGTGCGGGTCCGGGTCATGGCCCCCCGGCTCGACATCGAGGTCGACGGCCGCCCGGTGGTGCTGCGGACCAGCGCGGCCCGGCTGCTCCTGGCGCTGGTCGTCGCCCATCCCCGGTCCGTGCACGTCGGCGACGTGACGGAGGCGCTGTGGCCCGGGCTCGAGCCGGGCCGGGCCCGGGGTCGCCTGAACGCCGCGGTCCACCACCTGCGCCGCACGCTCGGCCGGGCCGACCTGGTCGAGCGGGCGGGCGACACGCTGGCGCTGCGGGTCGACCGGGCTGCGGACGTCGACCTGGTCCGCCTGCGCCGGCCAACCGTGCCCCGGCCGCTGATGGCCATCACCGGGATGCTGTGCGACGCCCAGTTCCCCCGCGACGAGAACCTCGCCGAGGCGCGCCGGGCGGTGGCGGTCGAGCTGTCCGAGCGGGCTGGCCCCAGGCCGTAGTCAGCGGCGGCCGCGGGGCAGCCGGGCCGCGGTGCCCTTCGCGGCCGGGTCGAGGTCCGCCAGGTGGAACAGCGCGTCGCCCCGGTGCACCAGCGGGTGCTGGGTGTGGCCGATCACCACCCCGGCGATCGGGGCCTTCATCGTGGCCCGAGCCCCTCCGACCGCATCGGCGATGATCCCCAGGACCTCGCCCTCGGCCACCCGCTGGCCGGAGCGCACCGAGGACCGCAGGATGCCGGTCCGCCGGGCCCGCACCCAGGTGGTGTGGCGCACGAAGTTGGTCCGCCCCCGGCTGGGGACCGGCTCGGACGGCCGCATGCCCAGGTGCGCCAGCACCCGCATGACGCCGGCGGTGCCCGCCTCGATCACGTCGTCGTTGAAGCGGTGGGCCTCGCCGCCCTCGTACACGATGACGGGGATGCCACGCTGCTGGCACGCCTCCCGCATCGAGCCGTCCCGCAGCGGGGAGTGGATGCTGATGGGCGCCCCGAACGCCTCGGCCATGGCCCGGGTGGCCTCGTCCTCCAGGTTCCCCCGGATCTGGGGCAGGTTGTAGCGGTGGTCGCTGCCGGTGTGCAGGTCGATGCCCATGTCGCAGGCCGCCACCACGTTGGTCATGAACAGGTGCGCCAGCCGCGACCCCAGGGAGCCGTTGGCCGAGCCTGGGAACGAGCGGTTGAGGTCACGCCGGTCGGGCAGGTAGCGGGTCTCGCCCAGCACCCCGAACACGTTGACGATCGGCGCCGCCACCAGGGTGCCGGCCAGTTGGCGGGGCCGGACCGCCTCCAGCACCCGGCGGATGATCTCCAGCCCGTTGAGCTCGTCGCCGTGCACCATGGCGGACACCCACAGCCGGGGGCCGGGGCGCTGGCCGTGGACCACCACGATGGGCAGCGTGAGCGAGGTGGCGGTGGGCAGGCGGGACACCTGCACCTCGACCAGCTCGCGCTTGCCCGCCTCGATGGTGGCGCCGGCGATGGTGACCGGCTCGTTGCGGGGAGCGGGCGCCCGGGGCATCAGGCGCGGTTGCGGGTGCGCCGGGGTTGGGCCGCGTGGCTCTTCTCGATCCACTCGATGATGCGGCGGGACACGTCCACCCCCGACGTGGCCTCGATGCCCTCCAGGCCGGGCGAGCTGTTCACCTCCAGCACCAGCGGCCCGTGCTTGGAGCGGACCAGGTCGACACCGCACACGTTCAACCCCATGGTGCGGGCGGCCCGCACGGCCACGGCCCGCTCCTCGGGGGTCAGGCGGATCCGCTCGGCGGTGCCACCCCGGTGCAGGTTGGAGCGGAACTCGCCCGGCGCGGACTGGCGCCGCATGGACGCGACGACCCGGTTGCCGACGATGAAGGCCCGGAGGTCGGCGCCGCCGGCCTCCCGGATGTACTCCTGCACCAGGATGTTGGCGTCGAGCTGGCGGAACGCGGCGATGACCGACTCCGCCGCCTTGCGGGTCTCGGCCAGCACCATGCCCATGCCCTGGGTGCCCTCGGTGAGCTTCACGACGACGGGCGGCCCGCCCACCGTGTCCAGCAGGCCGTCGATGTCCTTGGTGGAGTGGGCGAAGCCGGTGACCGGCAGGCCGATGCCGTTGCGGGCCAGCAGTTGGAGGGCCCGCAATTTGTCACGGCCCCGGCTGATGGCCTGGGACTCGTTGGCCGTGAACGTCCCCATCATCTCGAACTGGCGCACGACCGCGGTGCCGTAGAACGTGTGCGACGCCCCGATGCGGGGGATCACCGCGTCGACGTCGGTCAGCTCGACGCCCTGGAGAATCACCGACGGCCGGTGCGACGTGATGTTCATGTAGCACCGCAGGTAGTCGATGACCCTGACGGTGTGGCCGCGCGCCTCCGCCGCCTCGCGGAGCCGAGACGTGGAGTACAGGTTCGCGTTGCGCGAAAGGATGGCCAGCTTCATCGGGAGTCACGGAAGGTCAGACGATCGCGGCGTCGAGATCCACCTGCGACGAGGGGGCGACTGTACTGCCCCCGCACAGGAAGGAACGTGCCGGATCGATGACAAACCGGCGCCCGACCGCCTGCCGCCCCAGCAGCATGCGGAACCCCATCTCGTCACGGCGAGTCAGGGTCAGCTCGATGCGGAAGCGCTGGTCACCGAGCACGACCGGGGTGCGGATGACCGGCCGGACCTCCAGCGCCCCGTTGCTCGACCGGACCGAGCGGACCGCCAGCAGCGGAGCCTCGGCCTCGACCGTGTAGGTGGTGTCGCGCTGGTGCGGATGGAGCACGAACCGCACCCGAGGCCCCCGAGCACCCTCGACGATCTCGATGTCCCAGGCGTGCAGCGTGGACGATCGCGCCCCGCTGTCGATCTTGGCCTTGGTGGCCTCCACGCCCAGCAGCGGCAGGCTGACCCACTCGCGCCAACCGATGGATGTGACACCCATGGGCCACGACGCTACCGGCGCAACACCCCCGAAACGCACCATCCCCGCCTGCCACCACTCTCCGTGCTGACCGCCCCCGACCTCGCCGCACCGACCGCAGGCCGCCCGGGGGCCACTCGCCGGCCCCGCCGGGGGCTCGTTGCGGGCACCCCCGCCGGCCGCTCGGGATCAGTCACCGGGCCCGCCCCCGCGCGGCTCGCGCTGTATCCGGGGGGTCGCGCTCACCCCCGCCGCCGCGCGCCCCGCGCGCTGTGTCCGGGGGTCGCGCTCACCTCAGGCGACTCGGGATCAGTCACCGGGCCGGCGACAGACCCCGCGCGCCCCGCGCTGTATCCCCGGCGGGGGGGGGCGTGCTCACCGCAGGCGACTCGGGATCAGTCACCGGGCCCGCGACAGACCCCGGGCGCCCCGCGCTGTAGGAATCGTGCTCACCGCGGGCGACGTGGCCGGGCGGCAGAGTCGGCCGGGCGGGCGACTGGTCGGGCGGGCGACTGGTCGGGTGAGGCGTCGGGCCGGGCGGTCGACTTGTCGGGTGTGTCGTGGTCGGGCGGGCGACTCGTGGGGCTCGGCACGGGCTCGCCTTGTCGGTGGTCGGCATTGGCGAGCGCGGAACACTTGGGGCCGGGTGGCGGTGGGGATGGCAGGCTGGTCGCATGGACGTGCGCCCGCCCCGCTGGACGGTCCCGGTGTGGGGCCCGCGGGTGCGGATCAGTGCCGGACTTGTGGCCTGGCTGGCCGTCGCGGTGGCCGTCGTGCCGGTCATCGGGGAGTGGCGGGCCGCCGCGCCCCTGGTGCTGCTGGTGGCGGCCGTGGCGTCCACCGCGGTGCACGAGGGGGCGCACGCCTGGGCGGCCCGCAGCCTCGGCTACGAGGTGGGGTGGGTCGTTCTCGGCGGGCTGGCGGGCATGACCGCCTACCTGGGTCGCGACGACCGCCCGCTGGAGCGGGCTGCGGTCGCGCTCGCGGGCCCGGCTGCCAGCGCCGCCCTGGTCCTGGCGCTGCTGGCCGCCCGGCCGGCGGTCCCCGACAGCGACTTCGCCCGGGCGGTCGTGGACGCCACCCTGGTGCTCAACTGCGTGGCCCTGGTCGCCAACCTGATCCCGGTGGGCCGCACCGACGGGGCCCTGTGCCTGCGCTGGCTCATCCACCACTCCCGGGAGCAATCCCGCCTGGGTCAGGGCGAGGAGCAGCCCCTACCCTGAGACCATGTTCCTGGGCGAGGACCTGCTGGCCTACCTGGTGCTGGCGCTCGGCGCCGCCATGGCGATCGGCAGCCTCATGGCGCTCGTGCGCCCGCCCGAGTCCCCCAAGGAGGGCGAGCTGGCCCGGGCGCCGCTGGCCCGCAGCGTGGTCATGATCGCGCTGGGGACACTGGCTGCGGTCTGGGCGCTGGCCAGCCTCATCGCCGGCTGATCCGGCCCCCGGCCGCCGGCCCTAGGCGGGGACCCGCTCCAGCTTCAGCCCGAGGGACTCCAGCGTCTCGAACGGGCGGTGGTAGCCCCGCTCCAGGTGGTGGATGCCGTGCAGCGTCGAGGGCCCGTCGGCCACCGCGGCGGCGATCACCGACGAGAACCCGGCCCGCACGTCGGGGATGGTGACCTCGGCGCCCCGCAGCTGGGACACGCCCCGCACCACCGCCGAGTGCTGGGCATTGGTGTCGTGGAAGCGGCAGGCCGGCCCGCCCAGGCAGGTGTCGAACAGCTCGATCTCGCAGCCCATCTCGGTGAGGGCGTCGACGTAGCCGAGCCGGTCCTCGTAGACCGTCTCGTGGATGACCGACATGCCCTCGGCCTGGGTCATCAGGACGATGAGGGGTGGCTGCCAGTCGGTCATGAACCCGGGATGGGTGTCGGTCTGCACCGCCGCGGGCCGCAACCCGTTCTCGGCGTGGGCCGAGATGTACTGGTCGGTGATCGAGAAGCGGGCGCCCATCTTCTGCAACGTGTCTATGGCGGTGACCAGGCGGTCCTGGTTGCAGCCGCCCACCCGGACCTGTCCACCGGTCATGAGCCCCGCCACCAGGTAGGAGAACGCCTCCAGCCGGTCGCCCTGGAGCCGGGCCCGGGCACCTCGCAGCTCCTCGACGCCCTCGATCACGATGCTCCGGTCCGGCTTGAAGCCGATGCGGGCCCCCAGCCGCTGGAGGAACAGGGCCAGCTCGGTAACCTCGGGCTCGAGCGCCGCGTTGCGCAGCACCGTCTTCCCGTCGGCCAGCACCGCGGTCAGCAACACGCTCTCAGTGGCGCCCACGCTGGGGTAGGGGAGGGTGATCGGCGCGCCCCGCAGCCGGGTGGCGCGGGCGCTGATCCCGTCGGGGGTGACCTCGATCTCGGCGCCCAGGGCCTCCAGCGCCCCGATGTGGAAGTCGACCGGCCGCTGGCCGATCCGGTCCCCGCCCACCAGGGGCACGAACGCCTCGTGGTTGCGGGCCAGCAGCGGGCCCAGCAGCAGGATCGGGATGCGGTTCAGCCCGGTGAACTCGAGCGGGACCTTGGCTCCGGGGGAGGAGACGGGATGGATGGTGATGGCGTCGCCGTCGATCTCCACCCCCACACCGAGCGAGGTGAGGATGTCGGCGGTGATGGCCACGTCACCGACCGCCGGGGCGTTGGTGATCGTGCTGGGCTCGGTGCCGAGCACGGCGGCCACCATGTGCTTGGTGACCGCGTTCTTGGACCCGCTGACGTTGACCTGGCCCACCAGGGGACCGTTCGGACGGATGTGCCAGGCTTCGGCCACGGGGTCGACCATGGCGTCCGAGGGTAGCGGCACGGTGGGTCGCCCCCGGACACGCTTGTGACACGCGCCACAGGGTGGCCGGGCCCGCCGCGGCCCAGCCACCCTGGTGGCCCTGAGGGGATCGTTACCGACCGCGCCGCCACTGCCGCGGAGGAGCCTGCGGCCGGGGGCGTGGCTTCGCCCGATACCGCAGGTCGCGGTGGCGATCTGCGATCAGTACGGGCGCGGAGATCTCGTGATGCAACATGGCAGTTCCTTGGGTCCGAAGGGGAGAACGCGAAGAAGCCGAGATCACAGGGCTTCCGGTACCGGCGCTCAGACCTGAGGGGTGCGAGGCGCGCGACGGCTCACGGAGCACTGCTCTCGGAGCTTGATCATCGTCGGCACCTCCTTCGCTGCGGGTTGCGGCTTGACGGGGGTGAGCTTCGCGGTCCCCGGCCGCCGAAGCCAACGAATTAAGTTCCGCCCGGTGGACGAGCCCACGATGCGCCGGCGGCTCGCCGAGGCCCGGGTCGGGCGGCTGGCGACGGTCACCCCCGAGGGCCGGCCCCACGTCGTGCCGTGCTGCTTCGCGCTCGACGGCGACGTGGTCCTGTCCGCCGTGGACGCCAAGCCCAAGTCGACGCTCGCCCTGCGCCGGCTCGACAACCTGCGCGCCCACCCGCAGGCGTCCCTGCTGGTGGACCACTACGCCGAGGACTGGGACACGCTGTGGTGGGTGAGGGCCGACGGCACGGCCCGGGTGCTGGAGTCGGGGGACGAGCGCGAGCGTGCGCTCGACGTCCTCGCCGCCAAGTACGAGCAGTATCGCCGGCGCCGCCCGCCCGGGGCCGTGGTCGCGCTGCTGGTCACGTCCTGGCGGGCGTGGCCCTGAGCGGTTCGGCGCCGGCCGTCAGACCTCGGCCAGGAGCGGAACCAGCGGCGCGCACACCTGCTCGATCCACGTGTCGACCCGGCCGGTCGGGGGCATGACCATGACCTCGCTGACCCCGATCGCGGCGTACTCGGCCATCTGGGTCAGGAAGGTGTCGGTATCGCCCGCGGCCAGCGTGGGCTCGACGTAGAGGATCGTCCTGCGGATCTCGGCCTCGTCCCGGCCGACGTCGTCGCAGTGGGCCCGCAGAACGTCGAACTTGTGGGCGATGTCGGCGGGCGAGCTGGCGAAGATGTTGCAGGCGTCCGCGTACTGGGCCACCAGGCGCAGGGTCTTCTTCTCGCCACCGCCCCCGATGAGGATCGGCGGATGCGGCTGCGACAGCGGCGCCGGCGAGCACAGGGTCTCCGCCAGTTGGTAGTAGCGGCCGTCGAAGGCGCCGTTGTCCGCGGGGTCCCACATCTGCAGGCAGACCTGCAGCGTCTCCTCCAGCCGCTCGAAGCGCTCGGACACGGGCGGGAAGGGCACGCCGAGGCCCAGGTGCTCGCGCTCGTACCAGGCGGCGCCGATGCCCAGCGCGGCCCGGCCGCCCGACAGCACGTCGAGCGTGGCGACGATCTTGGCCAGCAGCCCGGGCCGGCGGTAGCTGACCCCGGTCACCAGCAGGTGCAGGCGCACGGTCGCTGTGTGCCCGGCCAGGAAGCCGAGCGTGGTGTAGCCCTCCAGCATGGGATCCTCGGCCGGGGCGAAGTTGTCCATCTGGAAGTAATGGTCCATCAGGCTGATCGTGGCCACCCCTGCGGCCTCCGCCGCCTCCCCGGCCCGCGCCAGCGTGGGCCCGATCGCGGCGGTGGGCTGGTCGGTGAACGAGGCGACGTGGATCCCGAGCTGCATGGCGACCTCCTGCCGAGGGGACGCTAACGGCTTGCCTGCGATTCGCGGTACGGTCCGGC
>JBKPRS010000103.1:0-10863 GCA_046734695.1 Actinomycetota bacterium
GCGGGCTCGCCGATCAGGAGCACGCCGTCCTCGCGCAGCAACACGACGGAGGGGATCTCGAGGCTCCGGGTGCCCAGCGTCGCCACCTCGGCGCGGCCGTCACGGAGCACGGCGGCCGCCGTATAGGTCGTCCCGAGGTCGACCCCGAGTGTGTAGGTCACCGCCCTGCCCTCACCTTCCCGTCCCGGAGCGATTCACGCACCGCAACGGATGTTATGCGTCCGCAGCGGGGCCGCCGTCAGCCGGCGTTCCAGAACGAACGTGCGCCTGGCTCCACCTCGCACCAGACCGTCTTGCCGCGGGTGCCGCGCTGGACGCCCCAGCTGCGGCTGAGGTCTGCCACCAGCCGCAAGCCGCGGCCGCCCAGCCGCTCGGGCTCGACGGTCCGGGGCACCACGATCGCCCTGGGGTCGGTGTCGCTCACCTCGAGGCGGACCCGACCGTCGACGCTGACCCGGACCGTCACCCGGCTGTGAGCGTGGATGACCGCGTTGGCGACCAGCTCGCTGGCGGCCAGCTGTGCTCGCCCGACGTCGGTTGCGGCCCAACCCCGGCCCCGCAGGAGCTCGGCGATCGCCGAGCGCGCCGCCCGCACGGAACGTGCGTCACAGGGAAGGTGAAGTGTTACCTCTCCGCTGTCATCCGCTGAACGCGCCATGGGTTCCACTCACCGACTCCGCCCACTCTGGACCTCAGTACCGCTACCCGACGGAGTGCGCCCAACACGAATTTGCCCTACGCGCGTAGTCGCCGAACGAGGACCCCCGAAGTGACATCCCTAGTCTTTCAGGCAACCTTGTTGTACACTCAACGAATCGGGGGGCGGTGTGTGGTACGACCAGAAGGCTTGTCATGTCCGCTCTGCCCACCGTCGCCCACTCGCTGTTTCGTCCGGGGACCGTAGCCGACCCCCGGCGGACACCACCGTCACCCTCCGTACCTGATCGCGGTGTGCGAGGCCTGGTGAAGGCGTTCTACCGGGACCCCGTCGCCTGGACCGGGCTGGCGTTCTTCAGTCTCGTCCTCACCTACCTGGGCGGGGCGGTCATGTTCTGGTTTCACGCCCTCTACCTGGGTGAGGGCGGCCCGTCGATCAGCCCTTGGTTGCACTGGGCCCTCGACTCGTCGGCAGGGTGCCTGGGGCTGACGATCCCGATCGCCGTCATCCTCCCGATCGCCGCCTGGGTGGCGCTCGACCGCCACGGCCGCATCAACGCCTGGCTGTTCTCTCTCGTCGGCGGCGTGCTGCTGGCCCTGACCACCGCCCCGGCCCCGCTGTTCCACAACAACTTCCTGGCCCGCGGCACCTGGCTGGCCAACGAGCTCACCAACCTCGTGGGCAGCGACCGCTACGCGGTCCCCACCGACGTCCACGAGCACGAGTCCGCCGTGTTCGAGATGGCCCAGCAGGTCGTGGCCGGCATCCCCACCTACGTGCCGCTGATGTTCGTCGCCCTCATCGTGGCCCGCACCGTGATCCGCGTAGCGCAGAGCCACCGCTAGCGCCGCTCCAGCCGACTGCGCCGACCCCTCCCGCTACCCGTAACGGCCCGCGTCCTGGGGTAGCTCTGTCGACGGGCCCACGTGCCGGTTCAGCCAGGCGTTCAGGGGCGCCGCCGCCCGCCATGTGTCGGTGACCCGCCGCGCCGCGCCCGCGGTGTGGAGCCAGGCCGCCGGCTCGAAGTCCCGAACGCCGGCCAGCCCCTTGTGCCGGAGCAGCTCGATACGGGGATGGTCACGGCGGTAGCCCCGGGGCGCCGTCTTGAGCGAGTCGCCGGCCGTGTCGATCTTGGCGGCCCGCATCCCGGCCACCGTCTCCTCGAGCTCAGCCCCGGCGGCATCGTCGTCGACGGCCACCCGGAACCGGGCCAGCTGGTCGTCCGCCATCATCCAGTAGCCGCTGCCCGCCGTGAGGCCCGTCGGCGAGATGGCCACGTAGTACCGCTCACCGCCCTCGCCCTCCCCGGTGGCGTAGGCCCGGGTCTTGTAGGGCGACTTGTCCTTGCTGAAGCGGATGTCGCGGTACGGGCGGGTCAGCTTGAGCGGGCCGAACTCTTCGGCGACCAGCTCGCTCAGCGCCTCGAACGGCGCCTTCACGTCCGCCTCGTAGGTGGGCCGATGCTCGGTCCAGTAGGTCTTGGTGTTGTCGGCCTCGATCCCGCGGAAGAAGTCGAGTGCCGCGTCGGGCCACCCCCGGAACTTCGTTGCCATGCCCTGATGCTCCCACGACTGGATCACCACGGGAGCCTCCCGTACTCCGGGTCGCCGGGCTGGGCGTCGGAACGCCACAGGTGACCGTAGAGGAGGCCGCTGGGGCCGTCCTCGGGGAGCGTGGCCAGCGCCACGATGGCCTCGGCGCCCTGCTCAGGCGTCCGGAAGCCGCGGTGACCGTTGAGGTCGGTCGCGCAGTACCCGGGGTTGGCCGCGTTGACCTTGAGCGGCGTGCCCCGCAGCTCCTTGGCGTACATGGCGGTGATCATGTTGAGGGCGGTCTTGGACGACGGGTACGGGATGGAGACGAGCTCGGCCAGCACACCGTCCGGGTCGGACATCGACTCGATCGAGCCGACCTCGCTCGACACGTTGACGATGCGACCTGCGGGTGCCTGGCGCAGCAGGGGCAGGAGCGCGTTGGTCAGCGCCACGACGCCGAACACGTTGGTCTCGTACACCTGGCGCAGGGCGTCGACCGGGGTGTGACTGGGAGGGCCGACGTCCCATCCGCCGGTGATGGCCGCGTTGTTCACGAGGATGTCGAGCCGGCCGTGCTCGTCGGCCACGACCTTGGCGGCCCGGGCTATGGAGTCGGCGTCGGTGACGTCGAGGGGCAGGTGGTGGGCGTCGAGCCCCAGGGCCCGCAGGCGGTGCTCGGCTTCGGCGCCCCTCTCGGGGTCTCGGGCGCCGGCCAGCACGGTGCTGCCCCGCTCGCCGAGCGCTCGGGCGACTTCGAAGCCGATGCCCTTATTGGCTCCGGTCACGAGGCTCACGGTCCCGACCAGCGGGCGAGTCAGGTCGCTGGGCGAGGCACCCATGGGAGTGGTGGCGGACGTGGGGCGGGCGGGAGTGGGGCCGGTGGGGGTCGGTTCGGTCATGGCGCCACAGTGGCCCCCCGGGTGGCCGGTCAGGGAGGGACAACTGAGCCTGGGACTGGCAGTACCACCCTCGTGGTTCTTCGGGCCGGATGGGATGGGCATCCTGGGATCAGCAGTACCACCCTCGTGAGGCACGGGCCGGGTGGATCGGCGGCATGCTGGGAACGTGAACAACAGGGAGGAGTTGGCGCAGTTCCTGCGCAACCGGCGGGCCCGCCTGCGGCCACCGGACGTGGGCCTGCCCGACGGAAGCGGCCGGCGCACGCCCGGCCTCCGCCGCCAGGAGGTGGCCGAGCTGGCGGCCATCTCGATCGACTACTACATCCGCCTCGAGCAGGCCCGCGGGCCCAAGCCGTCCCGGCAGGTGCTCGGCGCCCTAGCGCGGGCGCTGCTCCTCACCACCGACGAGCGCGCCTATATGTTCGACCTCGCCGGCGAGGCGCACCCACCCATCGGTGGTCCCTCGCGTGAGGTGCCGAGGGCGGTGCGCAACCTGCTGGCCAGCCTCACGGAGACCCCCGCCTACGTGATGGACGCCAAATACGAGGTGCTGGCCTGGAACGACCTCGCCGTCGTCTTCATCGGCGACATGGCCAAGGAGCCACCCGAACGCCGCAACGTCATCCGCTGGATGTTCACGGGGCCCGACTCAGCGAAGCATTGGAACGAGGACCAGAGCCTCGCCTTCGCCCGCTCGTCCGTAGCCGACCTCCGGGCCGCGGCGGCGCGGTACCCGCACGACCGCGGCGTGCAGGACCTCGTGGCCGAGCTACTGGCGTGCTCCCCCCGCTTCGCCAGCCTCTGGTCCGACCACGACGTCGAGGTCCGCCGGGCCGTGACGAAGCACATCGAGCACCCCCAGCTCGGGACGCTGGAGATCGACTGCCAGGTCCTCCACATCCCCGACACCGACCAGCGCCTGGTGATCTACACCGCGCCCCTCGGCACCCCTCTGCACGATGCCCTCAAGTCGCTGCGTGCCACCCTCGCGTGAGAGGTCAGGGCTTGCGGCCCAACGCGCCGTAGACCGGCATGACCCATCCCCCGGCCGCGTCGGGCTCGTCCTCGGGGGCGCCCCACTGGTCGATCCGGACGACGCCCCGGCCGACGAGCTCGAGCCCGTCGAAGAAGCGGGAGACCGCGGCGTGGCTGCGCACGATCATGGCCTCATCCACCGACTCGTCGTAGCGCTCCGCCATGTCGGCCATCTGCTCGGCCTGAAGGTCGCTGGCCAGGTGGCTGATCGCCAGGTAGCTGCCCGACCGCATGGCGTCCATCAGGCCGGCGACGATGACGTGCGGGTCCTCGGAGTCGCGCACGAAGTGCAGGACCCCGATCGGCACGACGGCGATCGGCTGGGAGAAGGCGAGCGTCTCGGTGGCTCGCTCCAGGATCGGCCCCGGGTCCCGCAGATCGCCGTGGACGTAGGCCGTCCTGCCCTCCGGCGTGCTGGTCAGCAACTGGTGGGCGTAGGCGAGGACGATGGGGTCGTAGTCGACATAGACGATGCGGGCTTCGGGCGGGGCCCGCTGGGCCACCTCGTGGACCTTGTCGCCGGTCGGGATGCCGGTGCCGATGTCGAGGTACTGCCAGATGCCGGCCTCGGTGGCCAGATAGCTCACGGCCTCACGGAGGAAATCCCGGTTGGCCCGCACGATGCCCCGGGCGACATCGACGCCGCCGATCGCCGCTGTCGCGTGGACAGCAGCCTCGCGATCCACGTCGAAGTTGACGCTACCGCCCAGCAGGTAGTCGTACACACGCGCAGGGTGAGCAACGCTCGTGTCGACGACCGGTTCGCCCTTGGAGCGCCGCCTGCAGAGCCTCGCGAGTTCATGCCGCCGGGATGCCGTCGAGCGGTGCCGGCTCGGCGTCGGGGTCGAACGGCCGTAACGACGCCAACACAATGGCGGCGTCCTCGAGGGAGAGGTCCGTGACGAAGCTGACGCGCGTGGTGCCGTCGTCGAGGTCGCCACGCGTGCCCGATCCGACTTCGGTGACCAGGCCCTGGAACAGCCCCGCGGTCAGGGGTTGTGGTTCGCCCCGCCCGCGCTCCGTCCACTCGCACTGGGTGGACGTGACGGTGAGACGCAGGACATCGTGGAGCACGGACTCGGGATCGCGATAGACGAGCGTGAGTCGTGGGCACCCACCGGCCTCCGGCACCGCCATCCCCCAAGCGCCGCTGAGCTCCCACCCCGCCGGGACCTGACCTAGCTCGACCGGGCGGACCCCAGCAGTCTCCAGCAGCCCGATCGGGATCGTGCGGCGCAGGGCCGCGTCCCCGTCTTCCGGGAGTGCGATGTCCTGGGGCTCGCCGATGCGCATGATGTCGAGGTCGAGCCGTAGCTTTGGGTCCTCAGGCGCGGACGCCACGACCATGCGGACGATGTCGCCGTCCTCGTCCAGCGTGAGCACCAGCTCGGCGCCGGCCAGCGGGCCGCTGTCACCAACCCGCTGGTCACCCGCGGGCATCGTGCCCCGTATGACGCGCCGGCCGTCGGCGTCGGGCCGGTCCGCATGCGGGTCACCCGCCGACAAGGCCAGAACGGCCACGGCCGCGGTACCCGAGACGGTCGTGCCAGCGCTCGGAACGAGCGCCCACTCCGCCGTACCCAGCTCGTCGGCGGTAGCTGCACTGCGGGCCCAGACAGTGGGGCCGGAGGTCACGGTCTCTGCCGACCGCCCCATCGCATCGACCGCCACATCTCGGCTGAGGACGGCCGCCAGGTTCACCGCACCGTCGACGCTGACATCCAGTGCCGGCTGGCCGGCGGGCCGGAAGACGCTGTACCCGACGGCGTGCACCTCGCCGCGGTAGGCGAACGAGCCGGCCTGCCGCAGCCGGTTCAGAGCGTCGTAGTACGCGACCCGGGTGCTCCGCTCGTCGCGGGACGGGCCGGGGTCGGCCTCCTCGACGCCGTCGTCGCCCGACTGGTCGGTGCCGGCCCACCACAGCACTCCGCCCGCGACGACCGCCACGATGGCGACCACCGCGGCCAGCCGGGACCAGCGCCCAGGCTGGTGCACCACCCGGCTCTCCGACGCCACCGCACCCAGGGCCGGTTGACCCGCGGGCATTGGGCCTTGCTCCACCGTGACCTCAGCCTCGATGTGGACCGGAGGCTCTTCGCCCACGGGTCAAGTGTCCCATACCGGGCGCGACCTGAGTCGGTCGGAAAGTCCTCGACTGGTCGATGCCGGCGCCGATGGCGCGCGTAGCGTCAGACGGCCAGAACCAGGTGATCGACTAGGAAATTCGAGTGGGCCGGCGTGGATTCGAACCACGGTAGGCAATGCCGGCAGGTTTACAGCCTGCTCCCTTTGGCCGCTCGGGCACCGACCCTCGGAACGGAACACGCTAGCGCTTGGGCCGGACGGGCCACCACACGGAACCCGTGCGGTGGCCGGGGGCGCCGGGATTACCTTGCCCGGCGTGGCGTACCCGAACTTCCCGGACAAACACGGGCACAACGCGATAGCGGAGCCCGCGGCGTTCCACCGCTACTGGGTCGACCACGGCGTGGTCCCGGAGGAGTACCAGGCGCCGGACGGGGTCATCCTGCTGTACCAGGGGTTCCTGGTCGACGCCGTGCTGGCAGGCAAGCTCGGTCCGGTCTCGCCCTTCGCCGCGGGGGCCAGGCGGTCGGCCTTCATGCGACTGCACACCTTCGACGACACCGGCGGCACCGTGGGTGTCATCGGCGGGTTCGGCATCGGAGCACCGGCGGCCACCGCCATCATGGAGATGATGGGGGCGCTGGGCGTCCGCCGGTTCGTCGGCGTGGGCACCGCCGGGGCGCTCCAGCCGCACCTGGAGACGGGCGCGGTGGTCGTCTGCGACCGGGCGGTCCGCGACGAGGGCGTGTCCCACCACTACCTGCCGCCGGAGCGCTGGGCCCACCCGACGCCCGAGCTCACCGAGCGGCTCGCCGCCGAGCTCGACACGGCCGGCTGCGAGCCGACGACGGGGGCGGCGTGGACCATCGACGCGCCCTTCCGGGAGACGGTGGCCGAGGCCAGGCACTACGCCGAGGAGGGCGTGGCCGTCGTCGAGATGGAGGCGTCGGCGCTGTTCACCGTGGCCCGGTGCCGGGGGTTCGAGGTCGCGTCCGCCTTCAGCGTCAGCGACTCCCTGGCCGGGGGCGAGTGGTCGCCGCAGTTCAACGACCCCCGGATCGCCGCCAACCTGGTCCGCATGGTGCACGCCGCGTTGGCGACGCTCCAGGGGGCACAGGGTTAGCCTCGACTCCCATGCCGACGTTCGACGTGGTCTCCGAGATCGACATGCAAGAGGTGCGCAACGCCGTCGACCAGGCCCGGCGCGAGGTCGCCAACCGCTACGACTTCAAGAACACCAACAGCAGCCTGGACCTGAGCGACACCGAGATCGTCCTGCGCAGCGTCAGCAAGGACCGGCTCACCGCACTGCGCCAGGTGCTGGAGGAGAAGCTCGTCAAGCGCAAGGTCTCGCTCAAGGCGCTCGACTACCAGAAGGTCGAGGACGCGGCCGGCGGCACGGCCCGCCAGCACGTCACGCTGGTCGCCGGCATCAATCGGGACAAGGCCACCACCATCAACAAGTTCATCAAGGCCCTCGGCATCAAGGGCGTGCAGACCCAGGTCCAGGGCGAGCAGCTGCGGGTGACGTCCAAGAAGCGCGACGACCTGCAGTCCACGATCCAGGCGCTGAAGGAGGAGGATTTCGGGATCCCCCTCCAGTTCAGCAACTTCCGGGACTAGGGCCGGACCAGGTCCCGGCCGCCGTCACCAGGCCTGATGCCACTCGCCGCTGCGCAGGCGGGCCACCCGGTCCTCGGTCGGCGGGTGGGTGCGCCACAGGTTCGAGAACTGCATCTGGCGTCCGGTCAGCGGGTTGACGATGAACGCCGAAGCGTGGGCCGGGTCGATGTCCATGGGGATCTGCTTGGCGCCAGCCTCCAGCTTCTGCAGGGCCCGGGCCAGCGGCTCGCCGTCCTCGATCAGGCGGGCGCCCGACCGGTCGGCTTCGTACTCCCGGCTGCGGGTGAGCGCCATCTGCAGCAGCCCGGCGGCGATGGGGGCCAGGATGGCCATGGCGATCAGCGCGATGGGGTTGGAGTCGTCGTCGCGCCCCCGGCCGCCGAAGATGGCGGTGAACTGCAGGATGTTGGCGATCACAGTGATGCCGACGGCGATGGCGGCCGCCACGGAGCCGATGAGGATGTCACGGTTGCCGACGTGGCTGATCTCGTGGGCCAGCACGCCCCGCAGCTCGTTCCAGTCGAGGATGCGCAGGATGCCCTGCGTCACGGCCACGGCCGCGTGGTCGGGGTTGCGGCCGGTGGCGAAGGCGTTGGGCTGCTCGGACGGCGACACGTAGAGCTTGGGCATCGGCATGCCCGCCTTCTGAGTCAGCTCGCGCACGATGGCGTAGTACTCGGGCATCTGCTGCTCGGTGACCGGGACGGCGCGGGCCGCCTTGATGGCCAGCGTGTCGCTCTTCCAGTACGAGAACCCGACGATGGCGATGCCGACGACGCCGCCGATGATGGCGCCTTTGCCCCCGAACAGCAGGCTGCCGGCGATCACCAGCAGGCCGCCGAGCCCGGCGAGGAGGACGAAGGTCTTGAACGTGTTCTTCACGAGGGAAACGGTAGCCAGGGTTTCTGAGAAACCGCTGAGTGCGGCCTGTGGGTCAGGCCGCCCACAGTGAGCGGTAGATGTCGCCCGCCGCGGTGTTCTGGCGGGCGCAGCTCCCGCCGGCGGGGCGGTACAGGTTGGACTCGACGTCGCCGGCCGTGCAGTTGTTGAAGTAGGCCTCGTAGGCGACGTGGCCGGCCCGGTCGGCGAACCACTCGTGCATCCAGCGGACGAACTCGGGGTTCTCGCCGTGGGTGTTGTACTGGGAACCCGGCGCCACGCCCCACTCGCCCACCGAGAACGCCTTGTCGTGGGCGACCGCGAAGTTGTAGATCCAGGTCAGCCCGTCCTGGCGCTCGGCCACCCGGTTGAACTCCTCCCGGGAGCCGACCGATGGGCCGTGGTCGTAGTTGTCGATGCCGATGATGTCGACGTAGGCGTCGCCCGGATAGCAGGTGGTGCTGACCCCGCCGCAGATCTCGGCCGGCGTGCCGTGGGCGTTGATGGTCCAGTCGATGATCACGCCGGGGTTGGTGGAGCGGATGGCCGCGGCCGCATGCCGGAAGCAGGAGATCCAGTCCTCGGTGTCCCACGCTGACCAGGGCATGAACGTGCCGTTGAACTCCCAGCCCAGGCGGACCACCGACGCGGGCCGCCCCTTGTTCACCATGAGGGTCCCGAAGTCGGCGAAGTCGCGGTCGTGGTTGCCGGCGGCGCACGACGCCAGCTCGGCGGGCCCGCCCGCGTTGGGGGTGAGGCTCTGCGAGATGACGAGGATGCCGGGGAACCCGGCGAAGTTGTCGAAGATCCAGCCCGAGCCCCGGGTCATCTTGTCCCACGATCCCCGGTCCGTGTACGTGACGGCCACCCCGCAGTCCCGGCCCCGCCAGGTGCAGAACGCCTCCACCGAGGCCCGGTTGATCACCGGGTCGCCGTTCACGCCGGACAGCCCGCCGCTCACGGGCCAGGCCCCCGGCGGCGTGGGCGGCGGCGGCGTGCCCGGAGCCACGCACCCGGCGCCCACCGTCACGGCGAGGACCGCCACGGCGGCGGCGATCGAGAGCCCACGGACCTGGATGTGCACGTCCCCTCCCCAGCGAACGCGCCCGCACGCTCAGTATTTCACACCGCACCCGACCGATCGGACGACCACGATGATCCCGTGACCGAGACCTCGGGACCGCAGGTCGACCCCCGCGTTGTCGCCCGTTACGAGACCTACGACGAGGACGCCCGCCTGTGGCGACCGGGCCTCGGCGACCTGGTTCGGCTGCGCACCTGGGACATCTTCGACCGCTTCGTGCCGCCGGGCGGGCGGGTGCTGGACGTCGGGGGCGGTCCCGGCACGCACGCCGCCCACCTGGCGGGCCGGGGCGACGACGTGACGCTGATCGACCCGGTCCCCCGCCATGTCGCCCAGGCCAGGACCCGGGCGGCAGACCCCGATGCTGCGCCGTTCGCCGTGTGCCTGGGCGACGCCACCCACCTCCCGATGGCCTCGGCCAGCGTCGACGCGGTGGTGCTGATGGGCCCGCTCTACCACCTGGTCGAGCGGGCCGGCCGGCTGGCGGCGCTGGCCGAGGCGCGGCGGGTCCTGCGGCCCGGCGGCGTCGTCGTGGCCGAGATGATCGGCCGTTACAGCTGGGTGCTCGACGCCACCGTTAAGGGCCTGACGGGCTCGGCCGAAGTGTGGGCCGGCGTCGAGCACAGTGTCGCCACCGGGCTCAGCCAGGATCCCCAGGCCGTGCCGCCCGGGTCGTTCTGGGCCTACTTCCATCAGCCGAACGAGCTGAAGGCTGAGCTGGCCGAGGCCGGCTTCGGCGACGTCCGCCTGCTGGCCGTCGAGGGGTTCGCCTGGCTGCTGGGCGACCTGGAGCGGCGCATGTCCCAGCCGGAGCCGATCCTCGCCGCCGTGCGCCTGACCGAGTCCGAGCCGTCCATGCTCGGCTGCTCGGCCCACGTGATAGCGATCGCCCGTGATCAGTCGTAGTAGCCGGAGTGGATGTATACGCAGGGGATGCCCTCGGCGTGGAACATCGCCACGTTGCGCCGATCGTCCTCGAATGCCAGCCGCAGGTCGAACCCGAGGTGGCGGAGCTCGTCGACCGAGGACCGCTTGAACGACCGCGATGCCGAGTAGTCCCCGTAG
>JBKPRS010000104.1:0-10653 GCA_046734695.1 Actinomycetota bacterium
CGGGAGCGGGTGCTGGCCTCGGCCCGCTGGAAGCGGGACCAGGAGCGGCGCTCCGGCCGGCTGCTCGACGGCTTCGGTGCCATGTACGAGCTGGGCGACCCGCCCGACTACGAGCCCGACCCGGCCACCAGCCTGGCGGCCCGGGCCGAGCGGGACGGGCGCGATCCGCTCGACCTGGCCTACGACCACCTCATCGCGGACGAGGGCCGGGCGTTCTTCTACGTCCCGATGCTCAACTACGCCGACGGCAACCTCGACGCCACGGGCGAGATGCTGGCCCATCCCCACACCGTCCCCGGCCTGGGCGACGGCGGGGCGCACCTGGGCACGATCTGCGACGCCTCGTTCCCGACCACGCTGCTGGCCCTGTGGGGCCGGGACCGCGACCACGGCCGCCTGTCCCTGCCGTACCTGGTCCGCCAGCACACCCGGGACACGGCCCGCACCGTCGGGCTGCACGACCGGGGCGTGCTCGCCCCCGGCTACCGGGCCGACGTCAACGTGATCGACTTCGACGCCCTCGTCGCCCGGCGCCCCGAGATGTGGCACGACCTGCCCGCCGGCGGCCGGCGCCTCGTTCAGCAGGCCGAGGGCTACGTGGCCACGGTCGCCGCGGGCCAGGTCACCTACGAGAACGGCGAGGCCACCGGCCCGCTGCCCGGCCGCCTGATCCGCGGCCCCCAGCCCGCCCCGGGAGGAGCGTGATGTCGAAGGTGCCCCCGCACCCGATGGAGATCGACTGCGAGTGGCGGACCGACGAGGTCGGCGACCGCTACATCTTCCGGCTGACCGACGAGCATGTGGCCGAGCTCGACGCCGCCCTGGTCCACGCCGAGGCGAAGGTCGACGACGTGCTGGACATCACCCGCGAGCTGTTCCCGCTGCCCACGCTGGCGCCCGAGCTGGCCCGCATCGAGGACGACCTGATCAACGGCCTCGGCATGGTGCTGATCCGGGGCTTGCCGGTCGAGCGCTACAGCAAGGACCGGGCCTCGGCCATCTACTGGGGCGTGGGCATGCACCTCGGCCGGCCCTGGCCCCAGAACGCCAAGGGCCACCTGCTCGGTGACGTCACCGACCAGGGCCGCGCGCTGAACGACCCCACCGCCCGCGGCAACGAGCTCGGCGGCGTCCCGCTGCCGTTCCACTCCGACGGCTCGGACCTGGTGGGCCTGTTCTGCCTGGACGCCGGGGCGTCGGGCGGCGACAGCCTCGTGGCCAACGCCGTCAGCATCCACAACGATCTCGTGCGTGAGGATCCGGACCTGGCCGCCCTGCTGTATGAGCCGTTCCCCTACGACCTGCGGGGCGAGCAGGCCCCCGGGGCCAAGAGCTGGTACACGATGCCCGTCTTCTCACGCCGCGCCTACCGGCTGTTCGTGCGGTACATCCGGCCCTACATCGAGGCCTCCCGGCGCCATCACGACGCCCCGAAGGTCTCGTCCGAGGCCCGGGAGGCGCTGGACCGTCTCGACGCGATGTGCGCCGATCCCCAGTACCGGGTGGCCATGGGCATGCAGGCGGGCGACATGCAGTTCGTGAACAACTACCACGTGCTGCACGGTCGGGACGGCTACACCGACGATCGCGAGGCCGGCAAGATCCGCCACCTGAAGCGGCTGTGGCTGGAGACCGACATCCTCACCGACCGGGAGAAGCCCGAGCGCTTCCGGCTCGGCCGCACCGACGGCTACTGGTCGTCCAAGGGCCGGACCAAGAGCGAGCTGGTCGTGTAGCACCTACCCTCTCGGTCCCATGGGTTACGAGATCGAGGTGATCGAGGCGCCCGAGCAGCCGACCGCGGTGGTGGCGCTCTCCACCACCTGGCCCGAGCTGCCCGCGCACGCCGGCGAGGCCTTCGACGAGGTGTGGGCCTTCGTGCGCCGTGAGGAAGGGCTGCGCTTCGACGGCCACAACGTGATCCTCTACAAGGACGGCCAGCCCAACGTGGAGGTCGGCGTCATCGTCACCGCCACCTTCCCGGCCGACGGGCGGGTGCAGGCGTCGGTCCTGCCCGCGGCCACGGTGGCCCGCACGGTCCACCGCGGCGGCTACGACAAGCTGGCCGAAGCCCACCAGGCCGTGCGCGAGTGGTGCGAGGCCGAGGGCCACGAGGTGCTCGGGCCCCGCTGGGAGATCTACGGCGACTGGGACGACGAGCACCCCGAGCTGGTCGAGACCGAGGTCTGCTGGCAGCTGTGAGCGTGCGGCCCCCGGCTCACGTCCAGCGGTGGCGCTCCGTGGCTTCGTCGGCGGGATAGGAGCACTCGATCCGCAGCTCCTGGGCCGTGATGTCGAGCGGGGTCCCCAGCGAGGTGACCATCACGAAGTACCTGAGCGTGAGCCCGTCCTTGGCGAACACGATGGGCAGCATGGGTGTCGGCGGCAGCACGAAGTCCGGACTGCGCCACACCTCGGGCACGCCCGGGCGGGCCAGGGCCTCGTCCAGCAGGTCCTGGGTGTCGAGGTCGGGCGTGCCGCCCACCGCCTCCCGGTGGACCCGCTGGATCAGCATGCCGGCCACCTCGTCCCAATTGGCGATGTGGGGCCGCAGGCCGTCGGGATCGAACATCAGGCGCACGACGTTGATCGGCCGGGAGACCCGCTCGCCCAGCAGCCAGCCGAACAGGGCGCGGGCGGGCTCGTTGGAGGTGATCAGGTTCCAGTGCCGGTCCTTCACCATCGCCGGGAACGGGGCGTGATGGTCGAGGATGCGCTCGACCGCGGCCCGCACCGGCGCCATGGCCGGCGCGTCCAGGTCCGCCTGCGGGTAGATGGGGGCGTGGCCCGCGGCCAGCAGCATCTGGTTGCGCTCCCGCAGCGGCACGTCCAGCGCCCGGGCCAGGGTCAGGACCATGGCCGCGCTGGGCCGGGACCGGCCGCTCTCCACGAAGCTGACGTGGCGGGGTGAGACCTGGGCCTCGCTGGCCAAGGCCAGCTGGCTCATGCGCCGCACGCCCCGCCAGTGGGCCAGGAGCTGTCCGACCGGAGGGGTGGCCACACCGGCATCGTAGGGATCGACCGGCGCAGCGCACTTCCCTCCGGGGGAATTGAGACACGACCCTCCCGGCCCGATGGTGGGCGCCATGACCACCTTCCCCGTCCACACCATCGAGTCCGCCCCCGACGACGCGGTCGACGTCCTCAAGGCCGTCGAGGGCCGCGTCGGCTTCATCCCCCACCTCGCCGGGGCCATGGCCGGCTCGCCCGTGCTCATCACGGCCTTCGCCGACATGCAGCCCACGCTCGGTCGCGCCACGCTCACCGGGCTGGAGCGCGAGGTCGTGGCGATCACCCTCAGCCACGCCAACACGGCCGACTACCCCCTGGCCGCGCACGGCCGCTTCGCAGTGAAGCAGGGCGGCAGCCCCGACCTCGTCGAGGCCGCCTGCGCGGGCGGCACCCTCCCCGACCCGCGGCTCGACGCCCTGGCCAGCTTCACCCGGGTCATGATCCGGACCCACGGCCACGTCCCCACGCCCGCCTTCGACGCCTTCCTGGCGGCCGGCTTCAACGCCGAGCAGGCGCTGGAGGTCGTGGCGCAGCTCGGCTACACGACGATGGCGAACCTGGCCGCCAACCTGGCGCAGCCGCCCATCGACGAGGCGTTCCGCACCGGCTAGGCGAAGGTCCGGACCAGGTCGAGGACGGCCTCGGCGTCGGGGCCCTCGGCCTCGAGGTCGCTCTCGGCGCCGGGGATGCGGCGGCCCGCGACCTGGCAGAGCTCCAGGGCGTCCCCCTCCACTGTCGTGAGGGGGGCGTCCTCGGCTTCGTCGGCCTCGAAGGTCCACAGGTCGCCGTTCGGCGCCCGCAGCCGGAACACGACCGGCCCCGCCAGCGTGCGGCCCGCGGATGCGAAGGCGTAGGGCAGCGTGCGCCAGGCCAGGCGGGCGATGTGCCAGAGGCGATCGGTGGGCTCCAGCTCGACGCCCAGCCCGCCCGCGATGTCGCCGGTGTGGATCCAGCACTCGGCCAGCCGGGTGCTGGCCAGCGTGCGGGCCGACAGCTCGCCCACCACCCAGGTGACCTTGCGGCTCAGGTCGCCGGCCTCGAACGCGTCGACCATGGCGCCGGCCCCGGTGCGCCAGCGCTCGAACACCTCGGCGCCGGATGCCCCGCGCTCGCGCTCGACCATGAGCGCGGCACCGTCGTCGACGTTGGCCGCACCGCCCGCGGACAGCACCTCGTCCCACGCCGACATCCCCTCGGCCAGCCGGCCGCCCAGGCTGTCGAGCGCCATCTGGTCGGTCTGGGCCAGGTGGAGCACGACGTCGCTGACGCTCCACCCCTCGCAGCGCGACGGCGTCTGCCACCCCGCCTCGTCCAGTCCGCCCACCAGCCCCGCGAGCTCCGCGTGCTGATCCGCCAACGCAGTGACCACCCGATCCACGGGCGGGACTCTAGCTAGCTGCGCTGGAGCTCGGCGTTGACACCCTGCTGGATGGCGGTGTCCAGCTCGCGCTCGCGGGCCTCCTGGCCGTTGGATCCGGGCACGGCCACGTAGCCGGTCCCGTCGGTGGTGGGGACGCCCCGCATGGCAGCGCGGCCCCACAGGCCGGCGCCGATCGCGGCCGCGGCGCCGAGGGCGATGCTCCAGCGGGCTCCGTACTCCTCGGCGATGTAACCCACGATGGGCCCGCCCACCGGGGTGCTGCCGAGGAACAGCATGGCCTGCAACGCCAGCACCCGTCCCCGCATCTCGGGCGCGGCCTTCGTCTGGACGATGGCGGTCGACGACACGATGAAGGTGATCGACGTCAGCCCCAGGACCAGCCCCAGGACCAGCGCGACGCCCACGTTGGGGGCGAGGCACATGGCGGTCAGTGCGACCCCGTAGGCGAGGGCCGCGCCGCTCACCCGGTTCACGCCGACGTGGGTACGGCGGGCGAAGACCAGCGCTCCCACCAGCGACCCGACGCTCACCACCGAGAACAGCAGGGTGAACGTGGCGTCGGACCCGCCCAGGTCGCGGAGCGTGAAGAGCGGGAACACGGTCGGGAAGTTGTACGACAGGGTGCCGACCACGGCCATCATCGCCATCGGCACGAACAGCTCGGGCGACTGGCGCACGTAGCGCAACCCGGCCCGCACCTGGCCCTTGGCCTTGGGGGTGACCGGCGGCGGCCGCAGCTCGGACGGCCGCATCAGCCACAGGCCCGCGAGCACCGCGAGGTAGGACAGGCCGTCGCCGAGGAAGGCCCAGCCGAAGCCCACGGTGGTCACCAGCAGGCCGGCCAGTGCCGGGCCCACGACCCGCGACGAGGTCATCAGCGCGCTGTTGAGGCTGACCGCGTTGTTCATGTCGTCGGGCGGGACCATCTCGACCACGAAGCTGCGCCGGGTCGGGTTGTCGAACGCCATGGTCACGCCGCCGAACATGGCCACCAGGTAGATGGCTTCCACCGGCGGGTTGCCGGAGAACGCCAGCGCGGCCAGCACGAACGACTGGATCATGGCCAGCGTCTGCACGATCAGCAGCAGGCGGCGCTTGTCGGACCGGTCGGCGATCAGCCCGGCCCACGGTCCCAGTACCAGGATGGGGCCGAACTGCGCTGCCGCCAGGATGCCGAGCGCGATGCCGCTGTTCGTGAGCTTGAGGACGAACAGCGTCTGGGCGACCAGGGTCAGCCAGTTGCCCACCTGGGAGACGAGCTGGCCGAAGAAGAACAGGCGGAAGTTGCGGTAGCGCAGCGACCGGAAGATCTCGTGGGCGGCGGTCCGCAGCGACCTCACGAGGGGTCCTGCCGGGTCAAAGCGTCGAGCGCGTCGAGCGCCTCGGCCAGCCGGGAGCGCAGGCCCTCGTCCATCTGGGCCAGGCGGGCGGCCAGCCACACGTCCTTGCGCTGGCGGACCTCGCCCAGCAGCGCGGCCCCGGTGTCGGTGATGCTCACGCGGGCCACGCGGCGGTCGCTGGGATCGGCTCGGCGGGCGACGAGGCCCAGCGCCTCCAGCTTGCCCACCACCTTGGTGACGGTGGGCGGGGCCACCCGCTCGTGCTCGGCCAGGGCCCCCAGCGTCATCGGGCCGTGGCTCTCGACCGAGGTTAGGGCGGAGAGCTGGCTCGGGGACAGGCCGGTGTCGCCCTGGCGGCGCAGGACCCGGGCCAGCCGGGTGGCGCTGATGCGCAACTGGGCGGCCATCGCGCCGACGTCCACCGCCTCGGGGTGGGTGATGTCGGCGTCGCGGACCATGGACTGCAGTTTACCGCCGAATAGTTAGTTCGGCTAACGAATTGAACCGCGCACGGAGCGTCTTGACAGCGCGTGAATTTGCCCGAACAGACGTGCGCCCATGGGTGTCTTGGGGTAGAACGAGTGGACCACCCGGTGGCTCCCGCCATCGTCGCGAGGCTCCCTCCTGGTCGACACGGTGCATCCGAGAACTCCCGAGTGCCCCCGGAGGGCCGTCGATGGTTCGCCGACTGCGTGATCGCCAAGAGTGGAAGTTCTTCGCGGTCCTCCCCCGGGCCGACCGGCCCCTGGCGTACGCCTGGTGGGTCGTGCTGGTGGGCCGGGCCCTCGTCCCCGCCCTGTTCGCCATCGCCATGGGTGCCGTGGTGGGTGCGGTGCAGGCGGGCGACGACCTGGCTGTTCCGCTCGCCTTCGTGGGCGTCGTGTTCGTCCTCGGCCAGGTGCTCACCCCGCTGCACCAGGCCATCGGGGCCAACCTCGGCGACCGGCTGTCGGCCTGGCTGTACGACCGGCTGACCGAGGCGTGCGTCGAGCCCCCGGGCATGGCCCACCTCGAGGATCCCGAGCTGGCCGGCGACCTGACCATGGCCCGCGACTTCGACATGGGCATGAGCGGTCCGCCCATGTCGATCAGCATGGACTTCATCGCCTCGGGGCTGGTCGAGCTGCTGGGCGGCGTCTCCTCCGCGGTCGTGCTGGCCGCTTACGCCTGGTGGGCGCCGCTGGTCCTGGGCGGCGCCTGGGCCTCGACCCACTGGCTGCTGCGGGAGAGCGCGGTCTGGAAGGACCGCAACACCGACGACGTGCGCCAGGCCCAGCGTGACGCCGACTACGCCTACCGCCTGGCGGTGGACCCGCCCGCGGCCAAGGAGCTGCGCCTGTTCGGCCTGGTCGGCTGGACCATCGAGCGCTTCGTGGCCCGCCGCCGCCACCTCTACGAGCTCCAGCACCGCGCCACCCGGCTGCGGGAGCGGCCGCTGGTGTGGTGCGTGGCGCTGGTCACCGTGGCCAACGTGGCCGTGTTCTGGAGCCTGGCCGACGCCGCCGCCGACGGCCGCCTCGGCCTCGACCAGGTCGTGGTGTTCGCCCAGGTGGCCGTGGGCACGTCCATGATCGCCTTCGGCGGGCTGAACTGGGCGCTGGACGGGGCCTCGGCCCCGGTGGCCGCCGTGCTGCGCCTGCGCGAGGCCATGGCCCCGCGCGGTGCGCTGCGCCCGGGCACCCGGCCGGCCGCGGGCATGCCCGCGTCGGAGATCAGCTTCCGGGACCTGACCTTCGCCTACGAGACGGGCGACCGACCGGTGCTCGACGGCTTCGACCTGACCATCCCGGCCGGCTCGTCGCTCGCCATCGTCGGCCAGAACGGGGCGGGCAAGACCACGCTGGCCAAGCTGCTGTGCCGGCTGCACGACCCCCAGGGCGGCGCCGTCACCGTGGACGGGGTCGACCTGCGCCAGCTCGACCTGGACGAGTGGCGCCACCGGGTCACCGCCGTGTTCCAGGACTTCATCCGCTTCGAGCTCACCCTGCGGGAGAACGTCGCCCCCGCCGGGGCCCCCGACGAGGACGTCCTCGCCGCGCTGGAGCAGGCGGGCGCCCACGATCTCGCCGACCTCGACACCGTGCTGTCCCGGGGCTACGAGGGCGGTACCGACCTGTCCGGCGGGCAGTGGCAGCGGGTGGCGCTGGCCCGGGCGCTGTGCGCGGTGCGCACGGGCGCCGGGGTGGTCCTCCTGGACGAGCCGACCGCCCAGCTCGACGTGCGGGGCGAGGCCGAGATCTTCGAGCGGATCCTGGCCGCCACCCGGGAGTGCACGACGATCCTCATCTCCCACCGGTTCTCCACGGTCCGCCACGCCGACCGGATCTGCGTGCTGGAGCACGGCCGGGTGGTCGAGCTCGGCTCGCACGACGAGCTCATGGAGCTGGGCGGCCGCTACCGCACGATGTTCGACCTGCAGGCCAGCCGCTTCGACGGCGACGGCACCGACGAGGACGACGACGAGGAGGGGGTGACGTTCGATGTCCTTGCTTGACGGCCGGGCGACCCCCGACAAGGAGCTGCCCTCCGGGCTGGGCTCGATGTGGCGGCTGGTCAAGCTGGGCTACCGGTCCGAACCGCGGCTGCTGCTCTACTCGTTCCTCCTCACGCTGCTGGCCGCCCTGCCCGACGCGCTGCTGGCCGTGTGGATCGCCCTGCTGGGCAAGGGCGTGGTGGAGGGCGACCGGACGCTGCTCATGGTGGCGGCGGCCGGCCTGGCCCTGTCGGCCACGGCCACGTGGTTCCTGCGCATCGTCAGCACCCGGGTCTCCCGCACGTTCCGCGACAAGGTCACCGTGGCGCTGGAGGCCCACGTCGCCCGGCTCCAGGCGTCGGTCGCCACCATCGAGCACCACGAGCGGCCCGAGTACCTCGACCGCCTGTCGGTGCTGCGCGAGCAGGTCTTCGTCCTCGACCACATGTACATGTCGCTGTTCACGACGTGCGGCTGGATCCTGCGGCTGGGCGTCACGATCGTGCTGCTGGCGACGATCGACCCGGTGCTCGTGCTGCTCGCCCTGTTCGCGGCGCCGACCGTGCTCACCTCCAGCTGGCGGCCGGGGGTCGAGCGCGCGGTCGAGGAGCGTGGCGCCCCGTCCGCCCGCCTGGCCCGCCACCTGTTCGTCACCACCACGACGGCCCCGCCCGGCAAGGAGGTGCGGGTCACCGGCACCGGTCCCGCGCTGGCGGCGCGGCGCCGGGATGCGTGGGAAGGCTGGCACCGCCCGATCGCCCGGGCCCGCTGGGCCAGCGCCGCCTGGCACACCCTGGCGTGGGCCGTGTTCGGCAGCGCGTACGTGGGCGCGGTCGTCTACGTCGCCGCGGGCCTCGACGCCCCGGCGGGCCAGGTGCTGCTGGTGCTGGCGGCCGGGTCGCGCCTGTCCGCCTACATCGGCGCCGCGGTGGGCGAGATCGGCTTCCTGCGGGGCATCTGGCTGGACGGATCCCGCCGCCTGGCCTGGCTGGAGGACTACGCCGCCTCCTTCGACGTTCACGACGACGTGCCGGTCCCCGACTCGCTGAGCGAGGGCATCGCGGTCGAGGGCGTGTCGTTCCGCTACCCCGGCACCGAGCGGCTGGTGCTCGAGGACGTGAGCCTCAAGCTGCCCGCGGGCGCGGTCGTGGCCATCGTGGGCGAGAACGGCGCGGGCAAGACCACGCTCGTGAAGCTGCTCTGCAAGATGTACGAGCCCACGTCCGGGCGCATCACCGTCGACGGCGCCCCGCTGGCGGGCATGCCCGCGGACGCCTGGCGCGAGCGGCTGGCCGGCGCGTTCCAGGACTTCTTCCGCTTCGAGCTCGCCGCCCGCCATTCGGTGGGCGTGGGCGACGTCCCCCGCCTGGACGACGAGGTCGCGGTCACCAGCGCGGTGAGCCGGGCCGGCGCGACCGAGATGGTCGACGAGCTGTCGTCCGGGCTGGACACCCAGCTGGGGCCGACGTGGCCGGGTGGCGTCGAGGTCTCGTTCGGCCAGTGGCAGAAACTGGCCCTGGCCCGCGGCTTCATGCGGGACGAGCCACTGCTCGTAGTGCTGGACGAGCCCACGGCCGCCCTCGACGCCGAGACCGAGCACGCGCTGTTCGAGCGCTACGCGGGCGCGGCCCGGGCCGGCCGGGAGTCGGGCCGGGTCACCATCCTGGTCTCGCACCGGTTCAGCACGGTCCGCATGGCCGACCTGATCGTGGTCCTCGACGGCGCCCACGTGGTCGAGGTCGGCCGCCACGAGGATCTCATGGCCCGGCGCGGCCAGTACGCGGAGCTCTACTCCATCCAGGCGGCCGCCTACCGCTGATCCTTGTCAACCGGATCCGGGGTGTGCGCGTCTTGGGGGCGTGACGGTGGACCTCGACGGCCTGTTCCGAGACCACGCCACCGCGCTGTTGCGGCTCGGCGTCGTCCTGACGGGGGACCGGGCGCTGGCCGAGGAGCTGGTCCAGGAGGCGTTCGTCCGCTTCACCCAGTCCCGCTCGACACCGGCTCCCGGGGCCGAGCGCACGTACCTGCGCCGGATCGTGGTCAACCTGTCCCACGCCCACCACCGCCACCTGCGGGTGGTACGGGGCCGGCGGCCGGACGATCCGGGCAGGGCCGACCCCGCCGAGCAGGAGGCGATCCGCCGCGACGGCGAGCGGGTCGTGGCGGAAGCCGTCCGCGCCCTGCCCGACCGCCAGCGCGACTGCGTCGTGCTGCGCTACTACGCCGACCTCGGCGACGCCGAGATCGCCGCCACGCTCGGGATCAGCGCCGGCTCGGTGAAGACCCACCTGCACCGCGCCCGTGCCGCCCTGGCCCAACGCCTGGAGGTGTTGCGATGACCGAGGACCTGCTGCGGCGATCCCTCCTGGCCGAGGCCGAGGACGTGGAGGCGGGCGACGACCTGCACGCCCGGATCCGCGCCGCGGTCACGGCCGTCGCCACCC
>JBKPRS010000105.1:0-9586 GCA_046734695.1 Actinomycetota bacterium
GTGGCCGGCCGGCGCGTCCGCCGATCCGAGACACAGCTAGCGGCCTTGCTCGCAGACAACGATTTCGACTGGACGCGCTGGATCATCGACACCGAGCCGGCGGGCGCCGCGACGACCGTTTGGGACCGAGCCCGACGTGCCGCGCACCGGGGCGACGCCGGCGCGGTCCGAGACGAGCTCGGCGCAGCCCGGCGCCAGTACAGCCCTGCCGGCCACCGGATGCTCAGCGCCGGTGTCCTGAACTTCCTGGCGCGCCGGATCGAGCAGCAGGCCGAGCACTGACGCCGTCGCTGAAAACGGACGATGACCAGCCCGCCGGCTGGTCATCGAGAGTGGTCGGGACCGGCGTCGATCCGGTGAATTTCCGCCTTTCAGTGTCGGAGCGCGTCCGCCTGGCTGCAAGGCTTTCGCAATGGATATCGAACAGCACAAGGCGGTGGTCGGCGAGTTCGATGAGCTCGGAAACGGCGCCGGCGACATCGAGCGGCTCGACGAGCTGTGCACGCCCGACATGGTCAATCACGCGCTTGCTCCCGGCCGACCCCACGGCATCGAAGGCACCCGAGAGTTTCTCCGCTCCGCCCGTCGCGATGTCCATCCGGTGCATTGGATCGAGTCACGCGTCGTTGCAGAGCACGACCTCGTCGTGCAGTTCGGAACGCGAGAACAACACTGGCCCGGTGGTTCCTTCCGAGGGTTCGAGATCCCGAGCGGCGTCTTCACTCGCGACACGGCCTTTGCTTACCGACTGGTCGACGGTCGGATCAGTGAGCGATGGGCGATCCGAGACGACCTCGGCATGATGCTGCAACTTGGCGCGATCATCCCCGGCGCGAGCTGACCTCCAACTGCGCCCGGAATCAGGCTCCCAAAGCTGGAGGCACCTTGAAGTTCTTGCTCACGTCAGGCGGCGTGACGAACCCGAGCATCCACTCGACGCTCGTGGAGCTGATCGGCAAACCGATCGCCGAGTGCCACGCCCTCTGCGTCCCGTCAGCACAATGGGGTCACCCGATGTGCGGTCCGACATCGGTGCGGGGCTTCGTTGCGGCCGAGCCACAGTGGCAGCACGTGTCCGGCTTGGGCTGGGCGTCGCTCGGTGTCCTCGAGCTCACCGCATTGCCCACCGTTGGCGCGGAGCGATGGGTCCCCTGGGTGCGGGAGGCCGACGTGCTCCTGGTCGACGGCGGCGACGCGACATACCTGTGCCACTGGATGCGGGAGTCCGGGCTGGCCGATCTGCTGCCGTCGCTGCACGACACGGTCTGGGTGGGAGTGAGTGCCGGAAGCATGGTGCTGACGCCCCGGATCGGGGCGCACTTCGTCGAGTGGCCGTCCGCGCCGGACGACCGCACCCTGGGAGTCGTCGACTTCTCGATCTTCCCGCACCTCAACGCATTCCCGCAGAACACCATGGCTGACGCAGAGCGGTGGGCCGCCGACATCGACGGTCCGGCCTACGCCATCGACGAACAGACGGCCATCAAGGTCGTCGACGGCTCCGTCGAGGTGGTCTCCGAAGGGCAATGGACGAAGTTCGGGGCATAGCCGCCCGGCATTGGTGGTGCGGCGGGCTCGCAGCTGCTGCACCCGAAAACGGACGATGACCAGCCCGGAGGCTGGTCATCGAGAGTGGTCGGGACCGGCGTCGATCCGGTGACCTTCCGCTTTTCAGGCGGACGCTCTGCCAACTGAGCTACCCGACCCCGGGGGATCAGTGGCGGTCCCGACGGGATTTGAACCCGCGGCCTCCGGCTTGACAGGCCGGCGTGCACTCCAAACTGCACCACGGGACCTTGAACTGGCTGGTCTGGCTGGTTACGCACCCCCAACGGGATTCGAACCCGTGTTACCGCCTTGAAAGGGCGGCGTCCTAGGCCACTGGACGATGGGGGCTCGACCCGCCGGACGGGCGTCGGAACACACTAGCAGTCCCCCCGACGCCTCCAAACCTCGAAGTCGCGCTCCCAAGTGGGCGTTCTCCCAGCCCTGCGGCCTAGGATCCTGGCCGCATGACGCGCAGAGGGACCCTGGGGGCGCTGGCGCTCGCACTGGCCGCGTTCGCCACTGCGAGTGGCTGCACGACCGACTCGGCCTCACCCGTCGCGTCCAGCGCCATCGTGCCGCAGGACATCCCGCCCTGCTCCGACGTCTACAAGGCCGGGGCGATCGTCGAGGACCGCACGTTCGGGGTCGCGTGCGTGCAGGGCGACACGCTGCTCACGCCCGTGCCGGTCCGCATCGAGTGCGTCGACGGCCGCCAGCTCCGCTACAACGACCTCGCCTGGGGCTTCGTCAGCGAGCCGATGTCGCTCACGCCCGCGGACGATCCCTCGAAGGCCCCCGAGGAAGCGGTCAACGAGTGCATCACGCCGGCCCCCGGCAGCCCGACGACGACGAGCTAGCGGCTACAGGGGACCGCCGCGGGCGTCGGTCGTGGGGGGCGGGAGGTCCCTGCTCAGCGCGTCGACCATCTGCGACATCAGCCAGCCGAGGACCTCGTAGACCGCGTACGCGGCGGCGAGGGGGTCGTCCTCGTCGAGGGTCGGGAGCTCCTCGTCCACGTCCAGTCGCGTGCCCAGCACCAGCCGCAGCGAGTTGAGCGTGCCCATCCACGCCGTCAGCTCGGCCTCGTTGAGCTCCGTGCTCTCCACCGTGCGCTCGACCACCTCGATGGCGGCCAGCTTCGCCTCCAGCAGCTCGTCCCGGGTCAGCACCTGGTAGCCGGCGTCGCGCTCGGGGTCGTCCGGGTAGGCGGGCGGGAACAGCCGGCGCACGGACGGCTCGTCGGTCGAGGCCAGGAGCTGCTCGCGCAACGAGCCCACCAGCTCGCCGACGAGCATCCGCTCGGTGGGCCGCAGGCGCAGCTGGTACCGGCCCGGTCCCTTCCGCTTGATCCGGTCGCGCTCGAACACCATCTCAGTCCTGCTGCATCGTGGCCCAGAGGCCATGCTCGTGCAGCCGGAACACGTCGAGCTCGGCCTTCTCCCGAGTGCCGTTCGAAACGACGGCCCGACCCTCGTAGTGGACCGCCAGCATGAGCTTCTCGGCCACCTCGAAGGGGTAGCCGAACAGCTTCTGGAGCACGAACGTCACGTACGACATGAGGTTGATCGGGTCGTTCCACACGATCACGACCCAGGGCGTCTCCGGGTCGACGTCGGTGCTGTCGACCGGCTGGTCGACCTCGGCGGGCGCCGTCATGGGAGCGGGTGGACCGGCGATCACCACGCCCCCATTGTCGCACGGTTGACCCCCACCGCCTCCCCGGCCATCTCCTCGGCGGGGACCGGCAGGCTGAGCCACACCCGCAGCACCGCGATCCAGACCAGTGCCGCGCCCAGCACGTGGAAGGCCACGAGCAGGGCGGGAACACCCGTGAAGTACTGCCAGTAGCCGATAGCCGCTTGCGCGATCAGCACGATCAGCAGCTGGTGGAGACGCTCGACGACGACCGGAGCGGCGTCACCCTTGTGCGCCATGCGCACCACCGCCACCGTCAGCGCCAGGAACAGGACCATGGCGATGCCGTGGAACCGCACGATCGTGTGCACGGGCAGGTCGAGGCGGTCGGCCCGGTCGTCCCCGGCGTGGGGCCCGCTGCCCGTCACCAGGGTCCCGGTGAGGATGACGAGGCCCGCGGCCACGACGAGCAGCCGCCCGGCCGCCACGACCGGCGGTGTCGCCCGCCAGCGGCGCTCGGCCACGGGGACGGCGGCCGCGGGACCGTGGGCGGCCCGCTCGTAGAGGACCGTCGCGTTGGCCACCGCGCCGAGCGACAGCAGGAAGTGGCCGATCACCGACACGGGGGACAGGTGCAGCCACACCACCAGCGCCCCCACCAGCGCGTTGGCGAACACCCAGGCCGGCAGGCCCAGCGACAGGCGGTATAGGTCCTCCCGGAAGGGCTCACGCCGGCGTGCGCCCAGCACCGCGGCCACGGTGAGCAGCATTACCGCCCCGGTGATGAGCCGGTTCACCCACTCGACCATGCCGTGGGTGTCGCTGGCCCCGCGGGGCGTGAAGCTCTCGGCGTGGCAGGTCGGCCAGGTCGAGCAGCCCAGGCCCGACCCCGTCAGCCGCACGCCCGCGCCCGTGACCATGATGAACACGAGGGAGGCGAGCGTCGCGAGGGCGAGGCGGCGATAGACCGCGGGGGTCACGGTGGGGAACCGCACGCCGACCAGGGTAGGACCGGCTCGAGCCGCGCTCCGAACCCGGATCCCTGGTGCCCTGGCGTCGCCTTCCCCCAGCCCGTCGGTGAGGCGGGGAACTGGCCCGGCCGGGTGGGGCGAGGACTGCGTTGGCTCGCCTCCGCGGGCCGGTCCTAGGCTGCACGGGTTGTGTTGACCGCCCCCCGGCTGACCGTCCCCACTGTCCGATCTCAGATCGCGGACTACGTCGCGCTCACCAAGCCGCGCATCATCGAGCTGCTCCTGGTGACGACGGTGCCGACCATGATCGTGGCGGCCAAGGGCATGCCGTCGGTTTGGTTGATCGCCGCCACCGTCATCGGCGGCACGCTGGCCGCCGGCGGGGCCAACGCCATCAACATGTACGTCGACCGCGACATCGACCGGGTGATGGCCCGCACGCGCAACCGGCCCATCGCCAGCGGCCGCATCGCGCCCCGCAACGCGCTGGTCTTCGCCGTCACCCTCGAGGTCGTGGCCTTCTTCTTCCTGTGGGCCACCGTCAACCTGCTCTCCGCCGTGCTGGCGGTGTCCGCCTGCCTCTTCTACGTCTTCGTCTACACGCTGTGGCTGAAGCGCACGTCCAGCCGCAACATCGTGATCGGAGGCGCGGCCGGGGCGGCGCCCGTCCTCATCGGCTGGTCGGCGGTGACCAACTCGCTCGCCTGGGCGCCGGTGGTCCTCTTCGCCGTCATCTTCTACTGGACCCCGCCCCACTTCTGGGCTCTCGCCATTCGCTACCGGGACGACTACGCCAAGGTCGAGGTGCCCATGCTTCCGGTCGTCGCCAGCCTGCGCACGACCGCCACCCGCATCCTCGGCTACACGCTGCTGCTGTGGGCGCTCACCATCCTCTTCGCGCCGGTGGCGGGCATGGGGGCCCTCTACCTCGGGACCGCGCTCGTCCTCGGGGCCGTGTTCACCTGGTTCGCCGCCCGCCTGCTGCGCGACCCCACCCCGAAGGTCGCCATGCGGGTGTTCACGTGGTCCATCACCTACATCACCTTGCTGTTCGGAGCGATCGCCGTCGACCAGCTCCTCCGATCGGGCTGGTAGATGCGTCTCCTGGGGTTTTCTGGCCCGAACATGCATGTGACTAGATTCCCGAGCACAGCAAGTCTCCTGACCAGGGTGCGTCCATGACCGTGACCGAAGCTCCACGCGCCGCCGCCGTAGAGGCCGCCGCCGCGCCGTCCCCGTCGGCCCCGCCGACCGGGCTGGCTGCCGTGGTGGGCTCCGGAGACCCGCGCACGATCGGCAAGCTGTTCGTGGGAACGTCGCTGCTGTTCCTGCTGGCCTCCGGGGTGGCGGGGACGCTGGTCGGCGTCGAGCAGTCCCAGAGCGGCACGACGGAGATCTTCGGGGCCGACACCGCCCTGCGGGTCTTCACGCTGCACTCCACCGCCGGGCTGTTCCTCGGCGTGCTGCCCCTGCTGCTGGGCCTGGCGACCGCCGTGATCCCGCTGCAGGTCGGAGCGACGACCGTCGCCTTCCCCCGGGCCAGCGCCGCGGCGTACTGGACCTGGCTGGCGGCCGGCGGCGTGATGCTGGCGACCTACGCCCTCGACGGCGGGCCGTTCGGCAGCGACTCCGACGCCGTCGGCCTCTACGTGCTGGCGCTGATCGCGGTCATCGTCGCCCTGACCGTGGCGACCATCTCGGTGGTCACCACTGTGCTGACCCTGCGGGCACCGGGCATGAGCCTGCGCCGGGCCCCGCTGTTCCCGTGGTCGATGCTCGTCGGCGGGTCGGTGTGGCTGCTGGTCCTGCCGGTCCAGGCCGCCATGCTGCTGCTCGCCTTCCTGGACATGCGCTACGGCCCCAACACGTTCGGCGCAGCTGGCCACCTGTACGACCGCATCGCCTGGATCTTCTGGCAGCCGACGCTGTACGTCATCGCCGTGCCCGCCCTCGGCATCATCGGCGACATCGTGCCGGTGTTCGCCCGGCGCCGGCACCAGCGCCACAAGGCCGCCATGGTTCTGCTGGGCCTGGCCGCGGCCTTCGGCTTCGGCGCCTGGGCCCAGCTCAGCGTGACCACCGACGGCAGCGGATCCTCGCCGTGGGTGAACGGCGGTCCCTGGCAGGTCGTCAGCGTCCTCGCCGTCCTGCCGGTGCTCGGGCTGCTGGGCCTGTGGACCACGACGCTCGGCCGGGGCCGGCCCAAGCTGGGCACCCCACTTGTGCTGGCCATGCTGTCCGGCCTGCTGGTCTTTCTCGGGATCGCCGGGGGGATCGCCACCGCGATCGTGTCCCTCGACCTGGTCGGCACCACCTGGATGACCGCCCAGGCGCTGCTCGTGCTGATCGGCACCATCGTCGCCGCCCTGGCCGGCGTGGCCTTCTGGGCACCCAAGCTCTACGGCAAGCTGCTGCCCGACGCGCTGGTCCGCCTGGGTGCCACGCTGGTGGTCCTCGGTGCCCTGGTGGCGGCCGTGCCGCTCGCCATCGCCGGCAGCATGGGCCAGTCCCGTTTCGTGGCCGGCGGCATCGACCCCGTCGCCTCCGGGGACGTCTCGACCGTCGAGACGCTGAACCTCGTCTCCGCCATCGGCCTGGGCGTGACCGTGTTCGGCGCCCTCCTGGTGGTGGGGGCCATGCTGGTCCGGCGCCGGGGCGACGGGCCTGGCGACGACCCGTGGGAAGGCCACACCCTGGAGTGGACGACCACGTCGCCGCCCCCGGTCGGCAACTTCGCCACCCTCCCGACGATCACCTCCGAGGCGCCGCTCTACGACGCCCGCTACGCCCCGGCCTCGTCCACGGAGAGCACTGACTGATGGCCACCGCCGAGCTCGAAGTCTTCTCGACCGCTCCGCCCGCGCCGCCGGCGCGGCCCCGGGTGCTGCTGATCGGATCGGCGCTGGCCTCGGGCAGCGCGGCCATGGTGGTCCTGGCGCTGGTGGGCCAGTACGCCCGGCTGCGCAATGACGTGATCGCCGGCGGCAGCTCGTGGCTGCCCCAGGAGGCCCACGTCGGGCTGACCCCGGGCAACATGGGCATGGTCACCCTGACCATGTCGCTGGTGACGGTGGCGTGGATCGTCCAGGCGTTGCGCAACGAGGATCGCACCCACGCCCTGATCGCCTTCGCGGTCACACTGCTGCTCGGGGCCGCCTTCATCAACGTGACGGTGTTCGGCTGGCAGCAGCTCGGCCTGGGTGTGGCCAGCTCCACCCCGGCGCTGCTGATCTACACGGTCACCGGCCTGGTCGTGGCCATGGTCGGTGTCGGGATGTTGTTCCTGACGGTCATGGCCTTCCGGGCCCTCGGCGGCCAGCTCACCGGCCGATCGGCCGAGGGTGTGGTCGCCGCCGTCCTGTTCTGGTACGTGACCGTGGCTGTCTACGCCGTGGTCTGGTACACGGTCACGATCACCAAGTAAGGCGACGCGATGATCACCACCGGCTCCAAGTGGTACTTCGGTTTCGGGTTCTTGGCCCTGGTCTTCGCAGCCGCCTACGGCTGGACGACCGGCGGCAACGGGCTCGGGCCGCTGAGCCTGGGCTACAAGGGCGGCGTCGGCGACCACTTCGGCTACGGCCTGCTGATGGCGGCGGCCGCGATCAGCTTCTTCCTCGGCGTGGTCGTCACCGCCACCCGCGACGCCGAAGCCGAGGCGGCGGCCCAGGTGGCGGGCACCGAGACGGTCCCCGCGGTGATCCCTGCCGGCACCAGCTACTGGCCGCCCATCGCCGCCTTCGGCGTGGTCCTGCTGGTCATCGGCCTGGTGTCCGAGGCCGTGCTGGTCGTGTTCGGCCTGATCCTGATGGGCATCGCCCTGGTCGAGTGGACCGTGCAGGCGTGGGCCGACCGGGCCACCGGCGACCCCGAGACCAACCGCCGCATCCGCAACAAGCTGATGAACCCGATCGAGTTCCCGCTGGCGGGGGCCCTGGCGCTGGGCGTCATCGCCATCTCGCTGTCCCGCGTGTTCCTCACGTTCAGCGCCGACCAGACGGTCCTGGCCGGGGTGGTCGTCACCGCGCTCATCGTGATCGGCGCCTTCTGGGTGGCGTCCCGCCCCCACCTCAGCTCGAACGTCGTGGTCGGCCTGGTGGTCGCGGGCGCCGTGGCCATCATCGCCATCGGCGTCGCCGGTGCCGTCAGCGGCCCCCGCGACGTCCACGAGGAAGAGGGCGGCCTACGCCCGCCCGCCCCGGTCACCGAGGTGGTCCGGTGATCCGTCGCTCGCCGAGCCCCTCCCAAGGAGCCCGCATGCCCCGTCGTCGCCGGCTCACGTCGCTGGTCGTGCTGCTGCCGCTGGTGCCGCTGCTGGCGGCCTGTGCCAAGGACGCGCCCCAGACCACGCTGGAACCGCAGGGCCCGATCTCCCGCAGCATCGACCACCTGTTCGACGGCGTGTTCCTCGTGGCGGCGTTCGTCTTCATCGTCGTCGAGTTCGGCACGCTCTACCTGGTCATCCGGTTCCGGAAGCGCAAGGACGACGACTCCGACGACCTGCCCGCCCAGACCCACGGCAACACCAAGCTGGAGATCGCCTGGACCATCGTCCCGGCCGTGATGCTGGCCATCGTCGGCTTCTTCACCCTGACCACGCTGTTCGACATCACCAAGGTCGACCACAGCGCCATGACCGTGCAGGTCACCGGCCAGCAGTGGTGGTGGGAGTACACCTACGACACCAACAACGACGGCAAGTTCGACGACGAGGACGTCCTCACCGCCACCGACCTGGTCATCCCGGCGGGCCAGGACGTCAACCTGGAGATCCACTCGAACGACGTCATCCACTCGTTCTGGATCCCGGCCCTGAACGGCAAGAAGGACGCAGTGCCCGGGCGCGAGCATCCGCTGCGGATCAACGCGGACGAGCCCGGCACCTACGTCGGCCAGTGCACCGAGTTCTGCGGACTGGGCCACGGCTACATGCGCCAGCGGGTCATCGCCATGACGCCCGACGACTTCGACGCCTGGCTCGCGAACCAGACCAAGGACGCCACCAAGCCGACCGACGGCGAGGCCGCGGCGGGCGCCGAGCTGTTCGCGACCCAGTGCTCCGGCTGCCACCTGGCCCGCGGGATCAACGACAGCGAGTTCGCCGACCGGGGCAACGGCACCGAGCTGCTGGTGTCGGGCAACGCCCCGGACCTGACCCACTTCGCCAGCCGCGGCGTGTTCGCCGGCGGCATCCTCGACCTGTGGGTCGACAAGGACGGCGACGGCATCGTGGAGGCGGACGAGATCGGCGGCGAGTTCGACCGCGGCAACGTCGAGGCGTGGTTGCGCGACCCGCCCGCCGAGAAGCCGATGTACGCCCCGGCCCTGCCTGACCCGGGCGGCGACAAGATCCGGGGCATGCCCGACCTCAACCTGACCGAGGACCAGATCGACCAGCTCGTCGACTTCCTCGAGACGATGGACTAGGAGTT
>JBKPRS010000106.1:0-7722 GCA_046734695.1 Actinomycetota bacterium
TCGGAGATGTGTATAAGAGACAGCGTCCAGCCCGGCCCGGTGCTCGACGAAGGCGGGCCGGCCCGCGGGCACCAGCCCGACCACCGCGTCCCCGGTCCCGGCCGCTGCGGCCACCGGGACGTCGAGGCCGGCGGCCAGGAACGTGCCGATCAGCGGGCCCGGCACCGCCGCCCGCCCCAGCTCCTCGAACACCAGCGTGGCCTCGGCCATCCCCAGGCCCACCCCGCCGTGCGCCTCGGGCACGGTGAGCGAGAAGGTGCCCAGCTCGCCCAGTGCCCGCCACAGGCCGCGGTCGACCGCGCCGGGGCGCTCGGCCGCGGCGCGGCGGGCCTCGGGCGTGACCCGGTCCGCCAGGAAGCGGGCCAGCTCGGCGGCCAGCGCGGCCTGGTCGTCGGTCGGTTCGAGGTCCATCAGCGCTCCTTGGGCAGGCCGAGGAGGCGCTCACCCACGATGTTGCGCTGGATCTGGGCGGTGCCCGCGGCGATCGACAGCGACAGGGAGTACAGGGTCTGGCCGACGTGGTCGAGCTGGCGGGCCGACACGCCGGTGGGATCGTCCAGGGCCAGCCGGGCCCGGCCCAGCAGCCGCAGGGCGACCTCGCCCATGCGCTCGCGGGTCTCGTGGTAGGCCAGCTTGAACACGGACCCGCCCACGCCCGGGTTGCCGTGGCGCGCGGCCCGCGAGACGTTGCGCTTGGTCAGCGCCCACTCGGCGTCGAGCTCGGCCCGCAGCACCGTCAGCTCCCGGCGGATGCCGGCGTCGTCCCAAGCGGTGCCGGTGCCCAGCGGGGTCTTGCGGGCGATGTCGACCAGGTCGGCCAGCAGCCGCATCGAGCCGAGCAGCTCGCTGACGAACGCCGTGCCCCGCTCGAAGCCGAACGTGACCATGGCGACCCGCCAGCCGTCGTTCTCGGCGCCGACCACGTTGCCGACCGGGATCCGGACCTCGTCCAGGAACATCTCGCTGAACTCGCTCTCCCCGGTGAGCGTGCGCATGGGGCGCACCTCGATGCCGGGCGAGTCCATCGGCATGACCATCCAGGTGATGCCGCGGTGCTTCGGCGCGTCGGGGTCGGTGCGGGTGAGCAGCTCGCAGTAGTCCGCCACCTGGGCGTGCGAGGTCCAGATCTTCTGGCCGGTCACCACGTAGTGGTCGCCGTCACGGACCGCCCGGGTGCGCAGCGAGGCGAGGTCCGAGCCGGCCTCGGGCTCGGAGAACCCCTGGCACCAGACATGGTCGCCCCGCAGGATGGGCGGCAGGTACCGGGCCCGCTGCTCGGGCGTGCCCTCGGCCCCGATGGTGGGGCCGGCGTGCAGCGTGGACACGAAGCAGCAGCCGACGTAGGGCGCCCCCGCCCGCTCGGTCTCCTCCAGGAAGATCAGCTCCTCCGACGGGGTGGCGCCCCGGCCGCCGTACTCCTCGGGCCACGAGATGCCCGCGTAGCCCGCATCGTGGAGCCGGCGCTGCCAGCCGGTGTCGTAGGCGCGCTTGGCCGCCCAGTCCTCGAACGGGGGCGGCGGGGGCAGCCCCGGCAGGGTGGCGTCCAGCCACGCCCGCAGCTTGGCCCGGAACTCCTGCTCCTCGGCGGTCTCCCTCAGCCTCACGCGGTGTTCCCTCCCACGAGCCCTCCCCGGTGGCGCGAACCGGCGTTCAAAGTAGTGGACGAGTGTTGTGGCACCCCTACCCGAGGTCTGGTCGCGGGCGGCCCTGGATACGATCCGCTGCGTGCGGCGTGACCCCCAGAGCCACCCGCGGCGCCGCCGCACCTGGCCCCAACGGCTTGCCCTCGCGGCCGGCTGCCTGTCCTCGCTCGCCCTGGTCGCCAGCTCCGCCGGCCTGGGCTACGTGCTGCGCAAGGCCGAGCGGCTGCCGCGGGTCGAGCTGACCGGCGTGCTGGACGAGCCGACCGAGTCGGGCGGGCCCGAGAACTACCTGATCGTCGGCATCGACAGCGCCTCGGGGCTGCCGGGCAACGACCCGGTCCGCATCGGCCGGGACGTGACGCTGCACTCCGACACGATCATGATCCTGCGCATCGACCCGGCGTCGGAACGGGCCGCGCTGCTGTCGCTGCCCCGCGACCTGTTCGTCCCCATCCCCGGCACCGGGACGTCGCGCCGCATCAACATCGCCATCGAGCAGGGCGGGGCGCCGCTGCTGATCAAGACCATCGGCGAGAACTTCGGCATCCCCATCAACCACTACGTGCAGGTCGACTTCGCCTCGTTCCGCGGCCTGGTCGAGGCCATCGACGGCGTGCCCATCTACGTGCCCCGGCCCGCCCGCGACGCCCAGGTGGGCCTCGACTTCCCCGACGTCGGCTGCCGCATGCTCGACCCCACCGAGGCGCTCGCCTACGTCCGCTCCCGCCACTACCAGGAGCTGATCAACGGCCGCTGGGTCGAGGACCCCCGCTCGGACCTGGGCCGCATCGCCCGCCAGCAGGACTTCATCCGCCGGGCGCTCAGCCGGGCCATCGACCGCGGCGCCCGCAACCCCGGCACGCTCGACCAGCTCATCGACGTGGGCCTCTCGGGCGTCACCGTCGACAGCGAGCTCACCGCGGGCAACATCTTCGACCTGGGCCGGCGGTTCCGGTCGTTCAACCCCGACAGCCTGCTGACCTACTCGGTGTCGGGCACGCCGGACACGGTCAACGGCGCCGCCATCCTGCGTCTCAACGAGGGGCCCGAGACCGAGGCCACGCTGTCCATCTTCCGGGGTGGCGCCAGCGCCGAGCTCCCGCCCGCGGCCGTGCGGCTCACCGTGCGCAACGGGACCGGCGCCGCCCAGCAGGGCGCCGAGGCCACCGCTGCGCTCCAGGGCGTCGGGTTCAACGCCACCGTGTCGGGCGACGAGCTCGGCGGGGGCGCGGACGGCACGGTGATCCGGTACCCACCGGATCAGTCCGGTGCCGCCGACCTCATCGCCCGCTGGCTGGTCGGCGGGGCGCGGCTCGAGCCGACGGACGGCGCCACCGGCATCGAGCTGGTGACCGGCGTCGACTGGCAGGGCGTGCGGACGACGGCCGCCCCGGCCACCTCGACCACCACGGAGGCGACGCTCCCGGCCGCCACATCGACCACGACGAGCACTCCGTCCACGGGGAATCAAACCACGACCTCTCTGGATCTGGCATCGTTCGAATGCTGAGAACGAGAGCTGGGGCCCGTGGGAGCCGACGACACGACCGAAATCGACATAGACACCGACACCGATCCCGAAGCAGCCAGCGATAACGAGACCGCCGTCCCGGCGCCGACGACGTCCGCAGACCTGGACCGCCTCATCGAGGACGTCGAGGACGTCCTGCGGAGCGCGCCCGCCCCGGTCGAACCGTCCCCGCCCGTGGTGCGGCGCAAGCCGTCGTGGCAGGCCCGCAAGCTGGGCTATCAGCCGGGCCTCGACGGGCTGCGGGCGCTGGCGGTCGGGCTGGTCGTCGCCTACCACCTCGGCTACTCGCGGGTGGCCGGGGGCTACATCGGCGTAGAGCTGTTCTTCGTGCTGTCGGGCTGGCTGGTGTGCGCGCTGCTGGTCAACGAGCACCAGCGCACCGACGGCATCGCGCTGCGGGACTTCTGGGTGCGGCGGGCCCGGCGGCTGCTGCCCGCGCTGGGGGCGGTGGTCGTGGGGACGCTGGCGTGGGCCAGCGTGGCCCAGCCCACGCGCCTGGCCGAGCTGCGCAGCGAGGCCGTGGCCGCCGTCGGCTACCACCTGAACTGGCGGCTGATCGCCGACCACAAGTCCTACTTCCAGGCGGCCGCCGGCCCCTCCGCGCTGAACCATCTCTGGTCCCTGTCGATCGAGGAGCAGTTCTACCTGGTGTTCCCGCTGCTGTGCGGGCTGGTGCTCGTGCGGGTGGGCCGCAAGCCGGCGGTGGCCGTCGCCCTGGCCGGCGCGGTCGCCGCCACGGTGCTGCGCTTCGCGCTCGCGGGCGGTGGCGGCGACCCGACCCGCCTCTACTTCGGGACCGACACCCGGGCCGCGGGGCTGCTGGCCGGCGTGGCCCTCGGGCTGTTCTGGACGCCCAACCGCCTGCGTCCCCACGCCGGGCGGATGTTCGTGGCCGCGCTCGACGCGGTGGCCGCCACCGCCGCCGTCGTCGTGGGCTGGTACGCCTTCACGCTGACCGATCGCGACGGCGCCGCCTTCCGCTACGGCCTGACCGCGGTCGAGCTCGCCACGCTGGCCCTCATCGCGGTCGCGGTCTACCCGGCGCCCACGCGCACCGCCCGGCTGCTGGCCGCCTCCCCGCTGCGCTGGGTGGGGCAGCGGTCCTACGGCATCTACCTGATCCACTGGCCGGTCATCGTGTTCACCGCCGCCGCGCCGGGCGAGCAGCCGGAGTCGCCGCTCAAGGTGGCGGCCCAGGTGGCCATCGTCCTCGGGCTGGCGGCCCTGTCGTACCGCCTGATCGAGCAGCCTGTGCGCCACCGCGGCTTCGGCGACGCCGGCCGGGACGCGCTGGCCCGGGTCGGGCGGATCACGCAAGGGCGCCCGCTCGCCGGCCTGGCCACGGTGGCGGGGGTCGTGGTGGTGCTCGGCCTGGCCGCGGGCGTCGGCCATGACGTGATGACGGCCGCGACCCCGGACGCGGTCCAGCCCGCGCAGGTGCGCATCACGGCCACGGCCACGACCGTCCCGGCCACCACGACGACGACCGCCGCCCCCGCGGCGGCGCCCGCCACCACCGTGCCCGCCACCACGGTCCCCGCGCCGGCGCCGGCGCCGCCGGGTGTGCCGCCCGGCGGGTTCACCGCCATCGGCGACTCGGTCCTGGTGGGGGCCGGCCCGGCGCTGTCGGCCCGCCTGGGCGGCGGCGTCACGATCGACGCCGCCATCGGCCGGCAGATGAGCGAGGCCGTGGACGTCGTGCACAACCTCGACGCCCAGGGCCTGCTGGGCCACGTCGTGCTGCTCCACCTGGGCAACAACGGGCCCTACTCCGCCACCCAGATCGACGAGGTGCTGGCGGCCATCGGCCCGGACCGGCAGGTGATGCTGGTCAACGTCATGGTGCCGCGGCGCTGGGAGGGCGACGTCAACAACCAGCTCGAGGCGGCGGTGGCGCGCCATCCCAACGTCCGCCTGGTGGACTGGTGGTCCCTGGTGACGAGCGAGAGTGGGCTGACCCGGGAAGATGGGTACCACTTGACCGCCGCCGGCGCGGAGCGCTTCACAGACCTGGTCGTGGGCCAGATCCCGACGGCCTGACCCGAGGGAGGCAACGGTGCCCCGATCCGATACGACGTTGGACGAGGCCACGACCGGCATCAACCCGACGGTCGCCCGCCTCGGCACCTACGCGTGGAAGCTGATCGGCATCGGTCTCGTGGGCTGGGCGCTGCTGAAGCTGCTCAACGCCCTGTGGGTGCTGGTGCTGACCGCGGCCATCGCCGTGCTGCTGGGCCGGGCGCTCGATCCGGTGGCGGCTGCGCTGCGCCGGCGGGGGATGCGGCGGGCGCTGGTGGCGTTCGTGACCCTGTTCGGCTTCCTGGCCATCATGGCGGGCATCGTGTCGCTGCTGGTGCCGGCCATGGCCAACGAGTTCAGCGACCTGCGCCCGACGCTGGAGAACGCGGTCGACGACGTCGAGGACTGGCTGGTGAACGACAGCCCGTTCGACGTCTCCCGCCAGGACGTCAACGACTTCCGGGACGAGGCCGCCGACCGGGCGCGCGACACCCTGGAGCGCCAGAGCGGGGCGGTCGTGTCGGGCACGGTCGTGCTGTTCGAGGTCATCACCGGCATCGTGCTGGCCCTGCTCTCCACGTTCTTCCTGCTCAAGGACGGTGACCGCTTCTGCACGTGGATGCTCGGGCACTTCCCGGAGGAGCGCCGCCCCCTGGTCAGCCGCCTGGCGGCACGCGCCTGGAAGACGCTCGGCGGCTACCTGCGCGGCTCGGCCCTGTTGGGCGTGATCGAGGGCATCATCATCGGCACCACGGTGTGGATCGTGGGCGGCGCGCTGGCGGTGCCGGTGGCGATCATCACGTTCTTCGCCGCCTTCGTGCCCTTTGCCGGGGCCGTGGTCGCGGGCGCCGTCGCCGTCCTGGTCACGCTGGTCACCGCCGGCTTCGGCGAGGCGGTCGTCGTGCTGATCGTGGCCGTGCTGGTCCAGCAGTTCGACAACGACCTGCTGGCCCCCGTCGTCTTCGGCAAGTCGCTCGAGCTCCACCCGCTCGTCGTGCTCGGCTCGCTCGTGGCGGGCAGCACGCTGTTCGGCCCGTTCGGGGCGGTCCTCGCCGTCCCGGTCAGCGCCATGGTCATCAACGTCATCGCCGAGTCCCGCAACGACGACGAGTCCGTCGACCCGCTCGCGGCCTCCGCCGATCCCTAGCCGGCCAGCTCCTCCTCGGGGTCGGCCTGGGCCTGGGCTCGGGCCGCGTTGCGGTCGTGCTCGTCCTGGAGGGCGGTGAGGACGGCCACCATGATCTTCTGCATGTCGTCGTCGAGGAACTTGCGGGCCCGGAACAGGACCAGGGCGCCGAGGTAGGAGAGCGGCGAGACCACCAGCAGCGCGACCCGCAGGTTCTCGTCGTAGAGGCTGGATATGCCCGCCACCACGAACGGGGCCGCGGCCTGGCCGGCCACCACCGCCACCAGGTTGAACGCGCCGAAGCCGGTGCCCCGCAGGTGCGCCGGCAGCGCGTCGGTGAGGCCGGCCCGCAGGCTCGGGATCGCCATCGAGTCCACGAACAGGCCCACCAGCTGCAGCCCGAAGGCGGCGAGCATGGCGGGCAGGCTGTAGCTGGCCGGCCGGATGAGGAAGGACGCCGTGAAGAACGTCGTCCCGATGAACAGGAACACCGCGGGCAGCGCCAGGCGACCGCCCTGGATGCGAGGCGCCCAGCGGTCCGCCACCCGGCCGCCGACGAGGATGCCGGGGACGCCGGCCAGGATGGCCAGGGCCATGAACCATGCCTCGCCGTCGCCCGGGGCGACGTACAGCTGGCGGATGTAGTACTGGGCCAACCACGCCGACATGGCGGTGACCGTGAACAGCAGCGCGGCTACCCCCACGAGGGCGTAGCGCATCGTGCGGATCCTCAGCACGGTGCGCATGTCCGCCCGCAGGCCGTCGATCATGTCCACCAGGAACTGGCGGAAGCCGTTCTCGAACAGGTGGACCTTCTCGCCGTCGCTGTGCTGGATCTCGCCGCCGCCCATGGCCGCCATGAGGTCGGCCGTGCCCCGCTTGGGCTCGCGCATCTGCAGCACCAGCAGCGCCACCAGAAGGCCCGGGAGGGCGGAGACCAGCAGGGCCCAGCGCCAGCCGACGGCGAGGCCCAGCGCTCCCCCCAGCGCCACGCCGACACCGGTGCCCACGAACAGCATGACCATCTGGATCGAGAACGCCTTGCCCCGCCGTTCAGGCGGGTAGTAGTCGCCCAGCAGGCTGGCCGCCGACGGCTCGCTCACCGCTTGGCCGAAGCCCAGCAGCGAGCGCAGTCCCACGAGCATGCCGAAGCTCGTGGCCCCGGCCCCGGCCGCGCTGAGGCCCGACCAGACCACGACGGTGGTCCCGATGGCCTTGGTGCGGTGCCAGCGGTCGGCCAGGTAGCCGGCGGGGACCGTGATGATGCCGTTGAACAGCAACTGCATCGACAGCAGCACCCCGATGGCGAAGTCACCCACCCCGAAGTGGGCTTCGAGGGGGTCGATGAGGCCTCGGACGATGCTCTTGTCGATCTCGTCCACGAGCACGACGAGGCCGAGCAC
>JBKPRS010000107.1:0-5704 GCA_046734695.1 Actinomycetota bacterium
CGCATGTTGTGCAGCCGGTCGGCCAGCTTGATGATCAGGACCCGCAGGTCGCGGGCCATGGCCACCAGCATCTTGCGCATGGTGGCGGCCTGCTGGGCCTCCCGGGAGTCGAACTGGACCCGCTCCAGCTTGGTGACCCCGTCGACGATGGCGGCCACGTCGGCGCCGAAGCTGCGCTCGATGTCGTCGAGCGTGGTGCCGGTGTCCTCCACGGTGTCGTGCAGCAGGGCCGCGGCCACGGTGACATCGTCCAGGCCGAAGTCGGCCACGATGCGGGCCACGGCCAGGGGGTGCTGCACGTAGGGCTCGCCCGAGTTGCGGGACTGGCCCCGGTGGGCGTCGGCCGAGCGCAGGTAGGCGCGGGTGATCAGCGCGGTGGGCGCCTTGGGGTGCCGGCGCCGGAAGGCATGGAGCAGGGGCGCGACCTCGTCCGCCGGCGGCTGGTGGTTACGCCGCCATGGCAGGACCCGGTCGACGGTGGGCACCCTGGGCCTCCTCGGCTAGACGGTTATCAAGCTGAGTATGTCGTGATCGGCCAGTTTTCCTCGTCCCTCCAGGAAACCCAACTCGATCACGAAGGCCAGGCCCGCGATCCGGCCCCCCAGGTGCTCCACTAGGTGGGTGGTGGCTGCGGCCGTCCCCCCGGTGGCCAGGACGTCGTCCACGATGAGGACGGAGTCGCCGGGGGCGACGGAATCGGCGTGCGCCTCCAGCGAGTCGGTGCCGTACTCCAGCGCGTAGGTCTCGGTCACCGTCCGCCACGGCAGCTTGCCCGGCTTGCGCACGGGCACGAAGCCGGCACCGATCCGGTAGGCGACCGGGGCGGCCCAGATGAAGCCGCGGGCCTCGATGCCCACCACCTTGTCCACGGTGAGGCCGGCGGCATGGTCCGCGATGGCGTCCACGGTGAAGCGGAAGGCATCGACGTCCGCCAGCAGCGGCGTCAGGTCCTTGAACACGATGCCCGGCTGGGGGAAGTCGGGGACGTCGCGCACCCGCTCCAGCAGCCACGTCGGATCGGGCGTCATGGCCGGGGACGTTAGCGGCGGGCGCCCTTGGTCTTCTTACGGGGACGGGGCGGGATGGCTCGGCCGCTCAGGTTGCCGGGGGCCGCGCCGGTCTTCGTGCCGGTGGTGGTCGGCCGTGGGATCGAGACCCGGCCGGTGGCCACCGCGCTGGCGACGGCTTCGGCGTCCCCGCCGCGGGCTTCGACCCGCCGCCTGATGTCGCGGTAGCGGGGCTCGCGCTCCTTGAGCACCGCCAGCAGCGGCGAGGCGATGAAGATCGAGGAGTAGGCGCCGGAGAACAGGCCGATGAGCAGGGCCAGCGCGAAGTCCTCCAGCACGCGGGCGCCCATGATCCACGAGCCCACGATCAGCAGCGACGCCACCGGCAGCAGGGCGGTCATGGTGGTGTTCAAGGACCGCATCAGTGTCTGGTTGAGCGACACGTTGACCATGCCGCCGTAGGTGATGCCGCCGGTGGACGACACCAGCCGGGTGTTCTCGTCGACCTTGTCGAACACCACGATGCCGTCGTAGATGGAATAGCCGAGGATGGTCAGCACCGCGATCACCGTCGCGGGTGTCACCTCCAGGCCGGTGAGGGTGTACACGCCCACCGTGATGATCACGTCGTGGACCAGGGCGGCCAGGGTGGGGATCGCCATCTTCATCTCGAAGCGGAAGGCGATGTAGATCGTCACGAGGATGAGGAACACGACCAGGGCCCGCAGCGCCTTGCGGCTGATCTCCTCGCCCCAGGACGGGCCCACCTCGGTGAGGTTGACCTGGTCGGTCTGCGATCCCGTCAGCTCGGCCAGCGACGAGGTGACCTGGTCGGTCTTGGTCGCCGACAACGGTTCGGCGGCCACCCTGATGGTGGCGCCCTCGTCGGACTCCAGCTTGGTGATCGTGGCTCCGGACAGGCCGAACTGGTCGACCGCGTCGCGGGCCTGGGCCACCGTGGCGTCGCCCGCGGGGACCTCCCAGACCACGCCGCCCTCGAAGTCGATGCCCAGGTTGAGGCCCCGGGTGACCAGCGATCCGAGGCTGATGACCACCGCGATGAGCGAGATCGTGAACCACAGGCGCTTGCGGCCCACGAAATCGAAGTTGGTCTCGCCGTGGTACAGCCGGCTCCAGATCGAGCGGTTGACCGCCTGCTTGGCGACCGGGCGGGTCTCACCGCCCCGGCGCCGCGAGCGGGTGGTCGGCGGGGCCCCGCCGATGGGCGTGTCCTCACCGTTGCCGGACCCGGACAGCTCGGTATCGGTCATCTCGGTGTCGGAGGGCTCGCTGTCGCTGGCCTCGGTCCCGGCTTCTTCGGCCTCGGTCGCCTCGGACGCCGTCGCCTCGGCCGCGCCGCCATCGCCGTCCTCGGGCTCGCTCACGCCGGCCTCGACCGGCTCGTCGGGGGCCTGCCCGTCGCCGTTGCCGGTGCCGCTGCCACGGGGGCCTCGGGTGCGCCTGCTCATCGTCCGACCCCCGCTCCCACCAGCTCGCGCTCCTTCTCCTTCTCGGGCTCGGCCGCCAGCCCGCGGGCCACGCCGAACACCGGCATCTCGGTGAAGAAGTGACTGCCGGACAGCAGCGTGACCGCCGGCCGCGTGAAGAACCAGGCCACCAGCACGTCGAGCACGGTGGACAGGCCGAGGAAGAAGGCGAAGCCCCGCACCGAGCCGACCGTCAGCCACCACAGCACGGCAGCGCCGATGAAGGCCGAGGTGTCGGCGGCCAGAATCGTGCGGTAGGCCCGCTTGAACGCCCGCTCGGTCGAACTGCGCAGGGTGCGCCCGGCTTTGACCTCGTCTTTGAGGCGCTCGAAGAACACGACGTAGGAGTCGACCGTGACGCCGATCGACACGATGATGCCTGTCACCCCGGCCAGTGTCAGCGCCAACCCTTGCGTGGTGCCCAGGAAGCTCACGATCGTGTACATCAGCGAGCCCCACACGGTGAGGCCCACGATCACGACGAGGCCCAGCGCCCGGTAGTAGAGCAGCATGTACAGGGCGACCAGCGTGAGGCCCACGAAGCCGGCGATGATGCCGGCCCGCAGGGAGTCGGTGCCCAGCGAGGCCGACACCGTCTGCACGCTCTGGCGCTCCAGCTCGACCGGCAGGGAGCCGTAGCGCAGCACCAGGGCGAGGTTCTTGGCGTCACCCTGGCTGAAGTTGCCGGAGATCTGGATCTGGTCGGCCTGGTAGGTCGGGTTGTTGATGGTCGGCGCGGACTGCACGACCGAGTCGAGCACGATGGCCAGCCGCCCGGAGGGGCACACGGTCGGGTCCTTCTGGAAGCACTGCGCGGCGATCTCGTTGAACTTGTCGATGCCGTTGTCGCCGCCGCGCATCTCCAGGCGGACCAGCCACTTCCCGCTCTGGATGTCGGCCGAGGCCGTCTTCACGATGCGGCCGGTGGCCAGGGACGGGCCCAGCTGGAAGGGGCCGTCGCTGTCGTCCTTGCCGGCCAGGATGACCTGCTGGTCGGCGGCGTCCTGCTCCCGCGGGGTGAGCGGGATGCCGTTCTGGGTCTCGGGAGCGCCGGCGGGCGCCTCGGTCGTCGTCGGCGACTCGGGCACGGTCGTGGCCGTGGTGGTGGTGGTCGGCTCCTGGATCGGCCCCGCCGCGCTCTCGCCCTCCACCAGGCCCGAGGCCGCCTCCGACGTGGCCGTGGTGTCGGTCGGCGCGGTGGTCGCGGTCGTGTCGCCGGGCGCCGTGGTGTCGGTCGGCGCGGTGGTGTCGGTCGGGGCCTGCGCCGTTTGGCCGGTGAGGTCCTGGAGCACCGGTCGGAAGCGCAGCTCGGCGGTCTGGCCCACCAGCTCCAGGGCCCGGTCCCGGTTCTTGACCCCCGGGAGCTGGACGACGATCGCCTGGCCCTGGCGGGTGATCTCGGGCTCGGCCACGCCCAGGGCGTCGACGCGGGCCCGGATGATGTTCAGCGCCTGGTCGAGCTGCTCGCCCGAGGCCGACTTGGTCGGGGCCAGCACGACCGACACGCCGCCCTGCAGGTCGAGGCCCAGCTCAGGGCTGTTGCCGAGCAGCAGCGTGACGGCCAGGCCGCCGTAGGCCAGGGCCATGATGAAGATGAGGGGCAGGATGATCTTGCGTCGCATCAGCTCACACGTTCGGCTCCGGGGCGGAAGGTCCCGCCTCGTCGGGCTCCCCAGGCGCGTCCTCGGGCTCGCCAGGTTCGGTGGCGTCCTCCACCTTACGCAGGACCGCCTGGCGGGCCACCTTCAGGTCGACGCCCGGTGCCACAGTGAGCGTCATGTCCTCGGGCCCGAGCTCGACGATCCGGCCGTAGACGCCGGCGGTGAGGATCACCTCGTCGCCGGGCTCCAACGTGGCGACCAGCGCCTGGTGCGCGCGCACCCGACGCTGCTGGGGCCGGATGAACAGGAGCCACAGCACGAAGAACGTGGCGGCGATGACAAGAAGTTGCTCCATAGGCAGCCGGACGAGGTTAGCCCCCGCCGCCTCCGGAACGTGCATCCGGAACGTCCCAGCGCTCGGCCAGATCGGCCCGCAGGCCGGCCAGGTCCCCGGCCCCGATGGCGGCCCGGATGCGGTCCACGAGGCCGAAGGTCCACGTCATGTTGTGCAGGGTCAGCAGCCGGGGCGCGGTGGGCTCGGCCACCGACAGCAGGTGGCGCAGGTAGCCGCGGGACCAGCGGGCGCACGTCGGGCACCCGCAGTCGGGGTCGACCGGCCCCGCGTCGTCGGCGTAGCGGCGGTTGCGCAGGTTGAGCCGGCCCTCCGACGTGAGCATCGTGCCGTGGCGGGCCAGCCGGGTGGGCAGCACGCAGTCGAACATGTCGATCCCCCGGGCCACGGCGTCGACCATCCCCAGCGGGTCGCCGAGGCCCATGAAGTAGCGCGGCCGGTCGGCCGGCAGCGGACCCAGCGCCGCCTGCAGGGCCGGCATCATCTCGGCCCGCTCCTCGCCCACCGACAGCCCGCCCACGGCATAGCCGTCGAAGCCCACCGCCACGGTGCGCTCGGCGCTCTCGACCCGCAGCGCGTGGTCGGTGCCGCCCTGGACGATGCCGAACTGGCTGAGGTCGTCGCGCCCGTGGTCCAGGAACGCCTTGCGGGCCCGGACGGCCCACAGCGCGGTGCGGTCGACGGCGGAGCGCAGGACCGGGGTGGGTGACGGCAGCGGGGCGCAGACGTCCAGCACCATCTGGATGTCCGCGCCCAGCTTGACCTGCACGTCGACCGCGCCCTCCGGGCTCAGGTGGTAGGGCGTCCCGTCGTAGGTGGAGGCGAACGTGGCGCCGTCGTCGTCCAGGCTCGGCTCCAGCGAGAACACCTGGTAGCCGCCGGAGTCGGTCAGCACGTGGCCCCGCCAATCGGCGAAGCCGTGGATGCCGCCCAGCCGCTCGACCACGTCCGCGCCGGGACGGAGCATGAGGTGGTAGGTGTTGCCGAGCATCACCTCGGCGCCGAGGTCCTCCAGGTCGGCGGACGACAGCGTCCGCACCGCGCCCTTCGTGCCGACGGGCATGAAGCACGGCGTGGAGAACGAGCCGCGCGCCGTGGTCACCGTGCCGGTCCGGGCGGCGCCGTCGGTCGCGTGCACGGTGAAGCCGAGGCTCATGCGGCCGCCACCAGCATGGCGTCGCCGAAGGACAGGAACCGGTAGCCCTCGGCCAGCGCCTCGGCGTAGAGGTCCCGCCAGCGGGGCCCGATCAGCGCCTC
>JBKPRS010000108.1:0-5928 GCA_046734695.1 Actinomycetota bacterium
ACGAACGTCATCAACAACACCGAGCAGTACTTCCAGGACAACGACACCACCAACATCGACGACCGCGACACGACCGTCGACCAGTCGGTGAACCAGAACATCACCGCCTTCGGTGACGTGAACCAGGACTTCGACAACGACGTCGTGTCCGGGGACCACGCCGCGGCCGCAGGCGACGGCTCCCAGGTCAACACCGGCGACGGGGCCGTGCAGGCCGGCGACGACATCGAGGACTCGACCATCGCCACGGGCGACGTGGGCGGCTCGGTCTTCGACGACGCCACCGACTCGGTCATCGGTGACGACAACCAGGTCATCTCGAACTCCGACGTCGGGGCCGCCAGCTTCGGCTCGGGCGACGCCACCAACGTCGAGGCCGAGAACGCCAACCTGGGCGACGGCGTCATCGTCGACGACACCAACGGCGACGTGAACCTCAACACCGGCGAGGGCGACTTCACCCAGATCAGCGACTCCAGCTTCAACGAGTCCGTCGTGGGCGACGGCTCGGTCGAGTCCAACGACATCACCCTGGACGTCGACGACGGCTCCTCGGTCGCCTTCGGCGACGGGGCCTCGTCCAGCGCCGAGACGCAGGACGTCGACATCGACGGGAACACCGGGACCATCCAGGTGGCCGACGACGGCACCCAGACCGGCGTGACCGACAACTCGATCAACGACTCCTTCAACAACACGGACTCGTTCAACACGGACATCGAGCAGACGGACAACTCGATCGACGACAGCTTCGACACCGAGGACTCCTTCAACCTCGACGCCAGCGAGACCGACAACAGCATCGACGTGCAGGACAACGACACGACCATCGACGAGGGTCTTCTCTGAGATCCCCCTGGTGGCCCCGGCTTTCCCCCGCCGGGGCCACCACCTCTACGAGCGAAGCCCCGGCAACGGCGCCGGGGCTTCGCCGCGTCCCGGCCCAGGTATCCCCGGCGCGAACCCCCGCATCCCCGGCCGGTCCCCCCGGGGGGATCCCCGATGTGCGGGGCCCCGCGCCGTCCTACGTTGCACCCAAGGCCTCCCGAGCGGGCGAGGCTACGAACACAGGGAGTGCCCCAGATGAGCGTCATCGACATGCTGCTCGACCTTTTCCGTGACGACTCGGCCCAGGACGAGCTGGCTGCCGACCCGGCCGGCTACCTGGCCACCCATGGCCTCGAAGGCCTGACGGCCGAGGACGTCCTCAACGCCATGCCCGGCCTGTGCGGCGCCCTTCCGCCCGAGCAGGCCGACGCCGTGCGGGCCGCCTACGGCCTCGACGGCCCCTCCGGCTCGTCGGGCGGTACGGCCTCGTCGGCCGCGGCCAGTGGTGCGAGCCACGCCACCCTGCCACCGCCTCCCACCCCCGACCCCGGGGGCGATCCGGCGGAGCAGGTCCTCCAGCAGCTCAACTACTTCACGACCGTCAGCAACTACACGACCCAGAGCTTCGAGGACAACGACGTCACGAACATCGACGACCGGGACACCACGGTGGACAACTCGGTCAACCAGGACATCACCGCCTTCGGTGACGTGAACCAGGACTTCGACAACGACGTCGTGTCCGGGGACCACGCCGCGGCCGCGGGCGACGACTCCCAGGTCAACACGGGCGACGGGGCCGTGCAGGCCGGCGGCGACATCTACGACTCGACCGTGGCCACCGGCGACGTCGAGGGCTCGGTGTTCGATGACGCCACCGACTCGGTGATCGGCGACGGCAACCAGGTCATCTCCGACTCGACCGTGGGCGCGGCGGCCTTCGGCTCGGGCGACGCCACCAACGTCTACGCCGAGAACGCCAACCTGGGCGACGGGGTCATCGTCAGCGACACCAACGGCGATGCCAACGTCAACACCGGCGAGGGCGACTTCACCCAGATCGACGGCTCCAGCTTCGACGAGTCGGTCGTGGGCGACGGCTCGGTCGAGTCCAACGACATCGACGTGAGCGCCGACGACGGCTCGTCGGTCGCCTTCGGTGACGGGGCCGACTCCAGCGCCGAGACCCAGGACGTCGAGGTCTACGACAACAGCGGCACCGTCCAGGTGGCCGACGACGCCACGCAGACCGCGCTGACCGACAACTCGATCAACGACAGCTACAACAACGACGGCTCGTTCAACACCGACGTCACCGAGACCGACAACTCGATCGACGACAGCTTCGACACCGAGGGCAGCTTCAACGTCGACGACAGCGTCGAGGACAACAGCGTCGACGTCCAGGACAACGACCTCACCGTCGACGGCGGGCTCCTCTGAGAGCACGGCGGCATTGGGGGACCCCGTCCGGACACAGCGCAGATCTGGATTAGCGTTGAGGCGCAGGAGGAGTTGCGCAGATGGCGGGGAACCCCAACGCCGGCGGACGTTCGGCGACCGTTCAGCAGGCTCTGGCCGTGGTCGATCTGGGCCGGCAGGCAGCCAAGGCGTACGCGCGCCCGGACCTCCTGACCCGGCTGACCGCGACCCGCAAGCGCCTGGCCGATCCGGCCTTCCACGTGTTCGTGATCGGCGAGTTCAAGCAGGGGAAGTCGTCTCTGGTCAACGCCCTGCTGAACGCCCCGGTGTGCCCGGTGGACGACGACATCGCCACCGCGGTCCCGACCGCCATCGGCTTCGGCGACCCGCCGGCCGCCGCGGTCCTGTTCGATCCGGGCGGCGACCCCTCCGATCCCGACCGGGAGCCGATCCGGGAGGAGATCGAGGTCGACCAGGTGGCCCGGCACGTCACGGAGGCGTCGGACCCGACGGGCGAGCGCCGCGTGACCTCGGTCGACGTGCTCCTGCCCCGCAAGCTGCTGAGCGACGGCCTGGTCATCGTGGACACCCCCGGTGTCGGCGGCCTGGGGTCGGCCCACAGCGCGGCCACGATCGGGGCGCTCCCCATGGCTGACGCGGTGATCTTCGTGTCCGACGCCAGCCAGGAGTTCACGGGCCCCGAGATCGAGTTCCTCCAGACCGCCCGGCGGATGTGCCCCAACGTCGTGTGCGTGCTGACGAAGATCGACTTCTACCCGGCGTGGCGCAAGATCCGGGACCTCAACATCGACCACCTCAAGCGGGCGCGCCTCCCCGCCGAGCTGCTGTGCGTGTCCTCCTCGCTGCGGGTCCACGCCCTGCGCACCAACGACCGCGACCTCAACCGCGAGTCGGGCTTCCCGGCACTGGCCGGCTACCTCCAGAACAAGATCGCGGCCAACGCCGAGAAGCTCAGCATCAAGAACGCGGCCAGCGACCTGCTGGCGGTGGCGGGCATGCTCGAATCGCAGTTCGCCAGCGAGCGCCAGGCCCTCGACAATCCTGAGCAGGCCCAGGCGATGGTCCAGAACCTGACCGAGCTGAAGTCCCGGGCCGAGCGGCTGCGCAGCGGCGTGGCCAAGTGGCAGCAGACGCTCAACGACGGCATCACGGACCTGCAGGCCGACGTCGACTACGACCTGCGGGGCCGCCTGCGCTCGATCAGCAAGCAGGCCGACGACGCGCTCGAGACCAGCGACCCGGCCGAGACGTGGGACGAGTTCCAGGCCTGGCTCTACCGACGGGTGGCCGAGGACGTCGTCCGCAACTACGCCTTCCTCCACACCCGGGCCCAGGCGCTGACCGCCCAGGTGGCCGAGCACTTCGGCGAGGACGGTGTGGGCATCGTGGTCCAGCTGGACGTGGCCAACCCCACCGAGGTCCTCACCACGGTGGACGCCAACACCGCCATCGACGCGCACAAGATGGGCGTCGGCGGCCAGGGCATGGCCGCCCTGCGCGGCAGCTATGGCGGCCTGCTCATGTTCGGGATGCTCGGCCGCATGGCCGGCCTCGCCATGGCCAACCCCGCCACGATCATCATCGGGTTGTTCATGGGCCGCCAGGCCCTGCGGGGCGAGAAGGAGCGCCAGCTGGCGATGCGGCGCAACCAGGCCCGCCAGGCGCACCGCAAGTACACCGACGAGGTCGGCTTCGTGGTGGGCAAGGACTCCCGCGACACGCTGCGGCGGGTCCAGCGGCGCATGCGCGATTTCTTCGCCACCCGGGCCGAAGAGCTGCACCAGTCCACCACCGAGGCGCTCGCCGCCGCCCAGCAGGCGGTCAAGTCCGACGCCGCCACCCGGGCCAAGCGCCAGCGCGACGTCGACGCCGAGCTCAAGCGCATCTCCGTGCTGCGGGACAAGGCGTTGGCGCTGGCCCCCGAGCTGAAGGGCGGCACCCGCTCGGCGCAGGGAGCGCGGACGTGAGCGACCGGTCCCCGCTGCTCGACGCGGTGCGTGGCCTGCTCACCCAGGCCACGCAGGTCTACGGAGGCGTCCCGGCCGCGAACCAGCGGCTCCAGGCCGTGCTCGACCGGCTGGACGAGCCGCTGCGCGTGGCGATCGCAGGCAAGGTCAAGGCGGGCAAGTCGACGCTCCTCAACGCCCTCGTGGGCGAGGAGCTCGCGCCCACCGACGCCGGCGAGTGCACGCGCATCGTGACCTGGTATCGCGACGGCATCACCTACCGGGCCACGCTGGAGCCCCACCACGGCGAGGCCCGCCAGGTGCCCTTCTCCCGCGATGGGGGCGCCATCGCCATCGACCTCGGCGGGGTCGACGCCGACGACGTGCGCCGGCTGGTGATCGAGTGGCCGTCGTCGTCCCTGCGGCAGATGACGCTGATCGACACACCCGGCATCGCCTCGCTCTCCGCCGACGTGTCCGCCCGCACCACGGCCTTCCTCACCCCCGGCGAGGACCAGGTGACCCCGGCCGACGCGGTGCTGTACCTCATGCGCCACCTGCACTCGTCGGACATCAACTTCCTGGAGGCGTTCCACGACGAGGAGTTCTCGCAGGCCACGCCGGTGAACGCAGTGGCCGTGCTGTCCCGGGCCGACGAGGTCGGCGTGGGCCGCATCGACTCCATGGCCTCGGCCCAGCGCATCGCGGCCCGCTACCGGCTGGACCCCAAGGTGCGGCGCCTGGCCCAGACCGTCGTGCCCGTGGCCGGTCTTCTGGCCCAGTCGGGGGCCACGCTGCGGGAAGCCGAGTTCAAAGCGCTCGACGCCATCGCCAGCGCCCCGCGGGACGACGCGGAGGCCCTGTTCCTGTCGGCCGACCGGTTCGTGCAGGCGCAGACGCCGATCGCACTCACGTCCATGGAGCGCGAGCACCTGCTCGACCGCTTCGGACTGTTCGGCGTGCGGCTGGCGGTGGCCTTGATCCGCCAGGGCGCGGCCACCACGGCGACGGCGCTGTCCACCGAGCTGGTCCGGCGCAGCGGGCTGGTCGAGCTGCGCGAGGTGCTGCTCAGCCAGTTCGCCCAGCGGCGTGACGTGCTCAAGGCCCGCTCCGCCCTGCTGGCCCTGGAATCGGTGTTGCACGAGTACCCGGTCCCAGGCGGCGACGTGCTGGCCACCGAGCTGGAGCGGATCACCGCCGCAGCGCACGAGTTCGCGGAGATCCGGCTGCTCAACGCCCTGCGGGCCAGCGGGGTCAAGGTGCGGCCCACCGAGGCGGAGGAGATGGAGCGCCTCATGGGGGTCGAGGGCACGGCGCTGCACGTCCGCCTGGGTCTCACCTCCGAATCAGATGCGTCGGAGGTGCGGCGCGCGCTGCAAAATGCCATCGGCCGATGGCAACGCCGGGCCGAGAGCCCCATGTCGTCACGGGAGGTAGCCGACGCCGCCCGCGTCGTCATCCGAACGTGCGAAGGTTTGCTGGTCTCGCTCGGCTGAGCCGGGCGGCCCCCGGGGACGGAGGGAGCGTGACATGACGAGCCCAGACGACCGTGATCCCCGACCGTGGCCGCCCCCTCCTGCCGAAGACGACGAGGCCGCAGGCTCCGGGACACCCCCGCCGCCCCCACTCCCGCCCCCACCCCCGCCGCCGTCCACCGCCGGCTGGCGCCCGGCCCCGCCCCAGGGCGAACCGTGGCGCCCGTCCCCCACGC
>JBKPRS010000109.1:0-30625 GCA_046734695.1 Actinomycetota bacterium
GGGGCTGGACCAGTGGGGCCAGCCCCGGCTGTGCTCCCGCAAGCGGGCGCAGACGTCCGCGGGCGGGGCGAAGGGGACGCCCAGGCCGGCGCAGACGTCGTGGCCGTGCAGGATCATCTCCAGCGCGCCCCGGGGGGCGAAGTCGCCGGCGGGCCGGACCTCGGGGAGCGGTCGCCGCCAGATCACCGCGCTCGCCCCGGGCGGAGCGGTGGCGACGACCGCGGACAGGACCCGGCCCACCGCGGCCATGGCGTCGCCGGCCAGGTCGGGCCGGCCGTCCTGGCACGGGGTCGGGGTGGTCCAGCCCCACTCGGGATAGCCGTCCCGGCGGCCCGAGGCGAGGAAGAACGCCACCGCCAGCACCGCGTCGAGGGCGTGGTCGGCGGTGCGGGCGCAGCTCCACTCCAGCGTCCCGGCCGGGACCGACCAGTCGCGATCGGCTCCTGCACGCCACGCGTCCGCCACGCACGCGGTGACGAGATCGAGGTCTTCGTGGGTGAACGGCGCGTCCTGGGGCACCGGCCAAAGGTGGCACACTCTGATCCAGCGGCGGGCGGCGGTGGACAGCGCCGCGGCCGGGGTTAGGAGAGAGGCGGAACATGGCGGGTTCACGGGTGATGCTGTTCGTCGACTCCCTGCGCACGGGCGAGGTCGCCCGCGACGGGGACGGCCGCTGGCAGTGGGAGTGGGGTGAGGGCCGCCGCGGTGCGGTCGTCGTGTGCGATCCCAGCGGCGGGCTGCGGCACGAGCGGTCGGCCCCGGTCGTGCTGGCGCTCGACCCCACGCTGGCCAACGCGCCGGATGCCCCACCGGTGACGCTGTCGCTCAGCTCGTTCTCGGCGCCCCGGGTCACCCTGTGGTACGAGGGCGAGCACGGCCCGGTGCCGGTGGTGGGCGCGCTGGCCGGCGCGGGCGCTCTCGAGATCGGGCACATCCAGGCGGTGGAGGAGCTGGAGCTGCGGCTGACCGCCCACACGTTCCCCGACGGCGGGTTCGACGGCCTGGTGGAGATCATCGCCGAGCTCGGCGACCAGGGCAGCGACGACCGCGACCGGGTGGTCCTGCGGGTGGCGCCCTGGGTCATGCCGGTCAACAGCCGCCCGGCGGAGACGCTGTACGTGGTCCACGACGTCGGCTGGAACAGCGACTTCGTGACGGCCCTCGGCGATGCCTGCAACGAGGCGGGCGTGGCCATGCGCCAGGTGGCGGGGGAGTTCAGCGAGGGCGACCCCTGGATCCAGGACGAGGTCGAGCCCGGCCACACCTGGGGCCCGGGCCAGCCCGCCCGCCACGTGATCGTGGACGGTCCCCGCGACCGGGGCCTCGATCCCGCGGTCGAGCGGGTCTTCGGCCATGACGGGGTGGACGTCTACAGCGTCCCGGCCCACGGCGGCTGGCAGACCTCGCTCGACTCGTTCGGCAACCTGGAGGTCAGCCCGCCGGTGACGGTGGCCGGCGTGCCGTACCCGCTCGGGCGGATCGTGCTCGGCACCACCGCGCCGGACGCCAACGGCCGCCAGGCCGCACTGGCCGTGCGGCAGTTCCTCAACGCCCAGCGGGTCCAGGCCCCCATCGAGATCTTCACCGACTGGCTGGCGGTCGGCCACGTGGACGAGATCGTGTGCTTCGAGCCGGGCACCGGGACCGACGACTGGACCATCCAGCTCGCCTCGACGACGGCCTTCCGGGCCCTGCTGGAGCGCTGGGCGGCGGACGGCCACGACGAGGCGGTCCTGTGGGCCGGCAAGACGCGGCCCGACGAGACCGGTGCGACCGGCGACGCCGCCCGCACGGTGCGCCAGCTGCTGGACGACGGGCCCATGTGGGACTTCCAGGTCTCGTGCCAGGAGGCGCTGGACACGGTCCGCCAGCAGCTCAAGGACGGGCTGGCGGTCGACGACAGCCGCTTCGTCGACGTCCCGCTGATCTTCGAGTCGGTCGACGGCGCCGCGCTTGCCCATTTCCCGGACATGGTCAACCACATCGTCGTGGGCGCCTGGTCCATCGTCCCGGACCCGTTCGGGCCGGTCGTGGACGGCAAGGACCTCCTCAAGGAGGCCTACCGCGGCCTCGCCCCGTTCCGGAGCCAGGTGTTCGTGGACGATTGGTACACGTACCACCTCAACATGGGCGAGGTGCACTGCGGCACCAACGTGCTGCGCACCCCCGACCCGGGCGCGCAGTGGTGGGCCACCCGCCTGCCCGGCCTGTGGGACGCCATCGTCCAGCCGTGAGGCGACCTCCGGTGAGGCGGCCTAGTCGCTGACCTTGCGGATCGGGTCGCCGGGGTGCACGGTGCCCGGCACCACGACCCGCGCGCACATGCCCCGCAGGCGCAGGGAGCGGCCGAGCGACGAGTTGACGAACCGCATGGCCTCCTGGCCGAAGCGCTCGACGAACTTGGCGCACCCGGTGTGGGGCGGCTCCGTCACCTCGATGACCGCCGAGCCGAGCGCCAGCCGCGTGCCGGGGGGCAGGTTCTCGATGCTGAGGTCGAGGTCGACGTGGAGCTGGTCGCCGGCCAGGGGCCGCCGCTCCGGGTCGATCGCCACCAGCCGGGACAGCCGGGCGTTGATGACGTTGAGTTGCTTCTCGGGATCGGGCGCGCCGTGGCGGGACCGCCAGTTGTCGCCCACCAGCCCCTTCTCCAGGTCGAGCAAGCCCTCGTCGAGGATGTCGCGGACCCCGACCTCGGGCCGGGCCACGACCAGGTCGACCACCCCGGCGTCGGCCGGGGACCGGCGGACCTCGTCGAGGCCGGCCTCCAGTTCGGCGGTGGTGAGGTGCTGCGCCATGAGCGTGAGCATGGACTACCCCGCCGGCCCGAGGCCAGCGGATTGCAGGTCGGCCACCACCGGCCGGTGGTCGGAGGCCCGGCTGGCCAGCACCTCGGCCGCCACGGCCACCCGGTCATCCGAGGACAGGACGTAGTCGATGCGGGCGTGCGGCCGGCGGGCGGAGAACGTGTAACCGGGCCCCAGGCCGGCGGTGGCCCAGGCGTCGACCAGCACATCGGTGAGGCGCTGCACCTCGGTCGATTCCGGCAGGGCATTGAGGTCGCCGACCAGGACCACGGGCGGCTCCGTGGCCGCCAGGACGTCCAGGATCGCATCCACCTGTAACAGCCGCGCGGTACGGGAGTCATGTTGCAGATGCGTGACGAGGACGTGCGTTCGCGCCCCGCTCCCCGCCACGACCACATCCAGCAGGCCCCGCTGCTCGTCGTCGCCCTGACGGGGAAGGAGGATGTTGTGCCAGTCGAGGACGTCGAAGGCGGACAGCAGCGCGTTGCCGTACTGCCGCCGCGGCGCCCCGGGCTCGGTCGGGGCCAGATCGAGGGCAGCGCCGTAAACCACCTGCATATCGAGCCTTTCACCCAGCCAGGCGGCCTGGTCCACCCAGTCGCTGCGCGCGCTGAAGTGCCGATCGACCTCCTGCAGTCCGATGAGGTCGCCACCCGTGGCGGCGAGCGTACGGAGCGTACGATCGAGGTCGAGCACGCCGTCCTGGCCCACACCGTGATGGATGTTGAAGGTCGCCACCCGCATGAAGAAAGTGTGGCGGTAGCGTCATGCGGGACCACCAACCGGGTCCCCCTCAGGCGGGGGACGACCGAGAGGGGACACCAATGAAGACCGTGACCCGGCCTGTGGCGGCACAGGCCGAATTGCGAGCACGGTTCCGCGAGGTCCGCAGCTTCACGGAGGCACTTGCCTCGCCGCTGTCGGCCGAGGACCAGACGGTCCAGACGATGCCCGACGTCAGCCCCACGAAGTGGCATCGGGCCCATACCACCTGGTTCTTCGAGACGTTCGTGCTGGGGCCGCACGTTCCGGGTCATCGGGACTTCGATCCCGACTATCGCTTCCTGTTCAACTCCTATTACGAGGCGGTCGGCCCCCGCCACGCCCGGCCCCAGCGGGGCATGCTCACCCGGCCCGGCATCGCCGAGATCGCGTCCTACCGGCGGGCCGTCGACGAGGCCATGGACGACCTGCTGGGCCAGGGGCTCGCCCCCGAGCTGGAGGCACTGATCGAGCTGGGTCTGAACCACGAGCAGCAGCACCAGGAGCTGATGCTCATGGACATCAAGCACGTGCTCGCCACCAGCCCGCTGGCTCCGCTGTACGTGGACGGGCCGTTCCCGCCGCTGTCGGCGCCGGCCGAGGGCTGGATCGAGCATCCCGGCGGCGTCGTGGCCATCGGCCACGACGGCGACGGCTTCTCCTTCGACAACGAGTGTCCCCGCCACGAGGAGCTGCTCACCCCGTTCGCGCTGGGCGCCCGGCTGGTCAGCAACGGCGATTGGCTCGAGTTCATGGCCGATGGCGGCTACGACAAGGCCGAGCTGTGGATGTCCGACGGCTGGGCCACCGTGCAGGCCGAGGGGTGGGAGGCGCCCGAGTACTGGGCCCTCGACGCCCGCGACATCGACGGCTGGTCCGTCCAGACGCTGACCGGGCCGCGGCCGGTGGCGCCCGGCGAGCCGGTCGTGCACGTCAGCTGGTACGAGGCCGACGCGTTCGCCCGCTGGGCCGGCGCCCGCCTGCCCTCCGAGGCCGAGTGGGAGGTCGTGGCGGTCGAGCGCGAGCCGGCGCTGTCCGGCGTCCGCACGGCCCCGGGCCTCGACCTGGACGGCCTGGCCGGACCGGGCCTGCATCCCCTGTCCTGCGGCGAGCAGTGGGCCGGCAGCGTGTGGCAGTGGACCGCCAGCTCCTACTCGCCCTACCCCGGGTTCCATCCCGCGCCCGGCGCGGTGGGCGAGTACAACGGCAAGTTCATGGTCAACCAGCAGGTGCTGCGGGGCGGCGCCTGTGTCACCCCCGCCGGCCACACCCGGGGGACCTACCGCAACTTCTTCTATCCGGCGTCCCGGTGGCCCTTCACCGGCCTGCGGCTGGCGGTCGACCGATGACGGCGACCCTCCTGGCCCCGGGGACGGTGGAGGTCGACGTCCGCCTGGTCCCCGACGACCTGCGCCGGGCCCTGCGGCGCGACGCCCGGGCGGGGTTGTCGGCCCGGCCCAAGACGATGCCTCCGGTGTGGTTCTACGACGACCGCGGCTGCGAGCTGTACGAGGAGATCACCCGCACCCGGGAGTACTACCCGTTCCGCACCGAGCGGGACCTGCTGCGCCGGGTCGCGGGCGAGATCGCCGAGGCCGCCGGGGCCACCGTGCTGGTCGAGCTGGGCTCGGGCACGTCGGAGAAGACGCGGCTGCTGCTCGACGCCATGGCCGCGGGCCGCGCCGGCCTGGTGGGCTACCTGCCCTTCGACGTGGCCGACGGGACCATGCGGGCGGCGGCCCAGGCCGTGGCCGACGAGATGGGCATCGGCGTGCACGCCGTGGTCGGCGACTTCCATGAGCACCTCGACGAGATCCCCGACGTGGACGCCCCACGGCTGGTGGCGTTCCTGGGCAGCACGATCGGCAACTTCACGCGGGACCAGCGTCGCAACTTCCTCGACGAGGTCGCCCGGATGCTGGGGCCGTCGGACCGGTTCCTGCTGGCCACGGACCTGGTCAAGCCGGTCGAGCGGCTGGTGGCGGCCTACGACGACGCCGCCGGTGTCACGGCCGCGTTCAACCTCAACCTGCTGAGCGTGCTCAACCGCGAGCTGGCCGCCGACTTCGACCCCGACCGTTTCGTCCACCGGGCGGTGTGGGATGCGGAGAACCGCTGGATCGAGATGCGCCTGGAGGCGACCGAGGACATGGCCATCTCCATCTCCGCGCTCGACCTCAGCGTCGAGTTCACGGCCGGGGAGCAGATGCGCACGGAGATCAGCACCAAGTTCACCTTCGACCAGGTGCGGCGGGACCTGAGCCACGCCGGCATGCGGGTCACCGGGGTGTGGAGCGATCCTGCGGGCGACTACCTGTTGACCCTGGCCCGACCGAAGTGAGTGGCTGAGGGCGGCGGCGACCGCACCGTGCGGGTCACGGTGCCGGTCGCCGACGCCGATCTGGCCACCGACCGGCTGTGGCAGGCGGGCGCGTCGGCCATAGCGGAGCGCGCCGTCCCCGGTGGGGTGGTCCTCGATGCGGGGGGCGACCCGGGGTCGCTGCTGGCGGCGGTGGCCGGCCGCTGGCCCGCGGAGACGGTGGTGGTGGACCTCGCGGCCGCCCTCGACGCCTGGCGGCCCTACGCCCGCGCCGTCACGGTGGGGGACCGGCTGATCGTCCGGCCCCCGTGGGTCGCCCCGCTGGTCGCGCCCGGCGCGGTGGAGGTGATCGTGGACCCGGGTCGGGCGTTCGGGTCGGGTGCCCATCCCTCCACCCGGCTGGCCCTGGCCGCCCTGGTGCAGCTGGTGCAGGGCGGGGAGCGGGTGCTGGACGTGGGCTGTGGCAGCGGGGTCCTGGCGCTGGCCGCCCTGGCCCTGGGCGGGGCCGAGGCGGTCGGAGTCGACATCGACCCCGCCGCCCGCGAAGCGACGACGGCCAACGCGGCCCGCAACGGGATGGGCGACCGGCTGGCGGTCACCGACTCGATCGCCCGGGCGGCCGGCCCGACGGGCGGGCGCTACCCGCTCGTGGTGGCCAACCTGCTGCTCCCCGACCTGGTGTCGCTCGCGCCCGAGATCGCGACGGCGGTCCACGAGCACGGGGCGCTCGTCGTGAGCGGGGTGCTGGAGGGCCAGCGGGCCGACCTGGAGCAGGCCTTCGCAGGGGCGAGCGTGGTGGCCGCGGCCGGCGAGGACGGCTGGCTCGCCCTCACCCTCCGGGTGCCGTGACGTCCTCCGTGGCCTTCACCGCGGTGAGGGGGATGGGGCTGTAGATGTGGGGGAAGGCGACGGAGTCGCCCTCCCAGCGCACGTCGTCGAAATCGTCGGAGTCCAGCACCAGCACGACCAGCGTTCCGGCGCCCCGGAACACGAGGTCGAGCGTGCCCGGGAGCTGCTCACGGGTCGAGCAGTGGACGAAACCCTCGGTGGCGAGGCCCGCCGGCGCGACCGTGCCGGTCCGCTGGGCCTCGGCCCACTCGGCGGGTGTCGCGATGTGGAGGATCTCCATCGGTCAGGCCGGGTCGATCCGGTAGATGCCGCCGTCCAGTGACAGGACGTAGGCGTTGTGGTCGTTGTCCTCCCCGAACGAGATCAGGTTGGCGCCCTGGGCGCTGAACGCCCGCTGCTCGCTGAGCGCGCCGTCCTGGGCCCGGACCGCCCGGAGGGTGCCGTTGCAGAAGTCGGTGAACAGGAAGGCGCCGGACAGCCCGGGGACGCCGGTGCCGCTGTACACGACCCCGCCCGAGATCGAGCAGCCCTCGTCATGGCTGTACTCGAAGATGGGCAGGATGGCCCCGTCCGGGTTGGTGCCGCCCTCGAAGCTGTGGGTGCCCTCCATCTTGTTCCAGCCCAGGTTGGCGCCGGCGCCCGCGCCCGAGGCCGCGGGCAGCAGGTCGATCTCCTCCCACGCGTTCTGGCCCACGTCGGCGATCCACAGGTCGTCGTTGCGGGGATCGAACGTGAACCGCCATGGGTTGCGCAGCCCGTAAGCCCAGACCTCGGGGGCGCCGCCACCGCTGGCAAAGGGGTTCCCGGGCGGGATCCCGTACTGCTTGCCTCCGGCCGGCTGGGTGGGATCGATGCGCAGGATCTTGCCCAGCAGCACGTTCGTGTTCTGGCCGTTCTTCAGCGGGTCGCCGCCCGCGCCACCGTCGCCCAGCGCGATGTACAGGAAGCCGTCGGGCCCGATCTCGATGTCGCCGCCCTTGTGGTTGGGGAACGGCTGGTCGACCGCCAGCAGCTCGCGCCGCGACGCCGGGTCCACGGTGTCGCCGTTCATCGTGTAGGCGGCGATGCGGGTGTCGCCGTCGGGCGGCACGTTGTAGCTGAGGTAGAGCGTGTTGCCGTCGGGCGAGAACGCCAGGTCGAGCAGGCCCTGCTCGGAGTTGGTGACCACCTCGTCCACGATGTCGACGATGGGGTCGCCGAGCTGGAAGTCCGGGGTCATCGGCCGCACCCGGCCGGCCCGCTCGGACACGTACAGCGTGTCGGACCCGGGCCGGGTGACGAGCGACGTGGGCGTGTCGGCCTCGGCCACCTGGGTCAGCTTGACGTCGATCTGGTCGAGCGGCAGCTCCTGGGCCGTGGTGGTGGTCTCCTCGGAGGCGCTCGTCGTCGAGCCCTCGGTGGTGGGTGCGCTGCGGTCCCCGTCGTCGTCGTCCCCGCACGACGCCAGCACCAGCAGCACAGCCACCAGGACGCCCCCTGCTCGTCTGATGGTCATGGGCTGCCAAGCTACGCCGCGCGGGCACTACCGTCGCCCGCCGTGAGCATGGACGCCGGGCCGATGAACCCCGATCTGCGGAAGCGGGCCGAGGAAGCCCGCGGCTTCATGCCCTCCGACGAGGGCCTGGCCCTGTACGAGGCCGCCTGCGATCTCCCCGTGCCCGGCCCGCTGCTGGAGGTCGGCAGCTACTGCGGCAAGTCCAGCGTCTACCTGGGCGCGGCCGCGCAGGAGCAGGGCCGCCTGCTGTTCGCCCTCGACCACCACCGGGGGTCGGAGGAGAACCAGCCCGGCTGGGAGTGGCACGAGCCCGACCTGGTCGACCCGGCCGTCGGCAAGATGGACACGCTGCCCCAGTTCCGGCGCACGATCCACGACGCGGGCCTGGAGGCGACGGTCGTGGCGCTGGTGGGACAGTCGCCCGCGGTGGCCCGGGCGTGGGCCACGCCGCTGGCGTTCCTGTTCATCGACGGCGGCCACGGCGTGGAGCCCGCCCGCCTCGACTACGAGCTGTGGACCCCGCAGGTGGCGGTCGGTGGCGTGCTCGCCATCCACGACGTGTTCCCCGACCCGGCCGACGGCGGCCGGCCACCGTACGAGCAGATCTACCTGCCCGCGCTGGCCAGCGGGCTGTTCGAGGAGACCCGGGCCGTGGGGTCCCTGCGGGTGTTGCGGAAGGTCAGTCCCGGTCGGTGACCTGCTCGGCGTCCTCGGCGTCGAACAGCTCGGGCAGCAGCTCGTCGTGGCGGGTGAACAGCCCGCTGGCGGGCGAGCCGCCGGCCAGGGCGTCGGCCGCCAGGATGACCGCCGAGGCCGTGTAGGTCGAGCGCTCGCCGGCGGGGAAGCGGCCCTCGTCGGGGAACACCGTGCCGGTCCAGTAGCGGCCGTCCTCGTGGCGGTAGCGCTGGGCCCAGCCGAACAGGTCGCGGGCGATGTCCGCGTTGCCCACCGCCAGGTTGGCCATGGCGTACTCGCAGGTCTCGGCGGCGGTGACCCAGGGCCGGTCGGACACGCAGCGCACGCCGCAGCCGTCCATCACGAAGGCCCGGTGGCGCTCGGCCAGCCGCTCACGGCCCTCGTCGCCCAGGATCACGCCGGTGAGCACCGGGTAGTACCAGTCCATCGCCCAGCGGTGCTTGGGCGAGAAGGCGTCGGGCACATGGCGGATGACATGGGTCAGCCGGGCGACCGACAGCTCCCAGTCCGGGCGCTCGTGGCCCAGCAGTTCGGCCAGCGCCACCGCGCAGCGCAGGCTGTGGCACATGGACGACGACCCGGTGAGCAGGGCGAAGGACCAGGGCGTGCCGTCTGCGTGGCGGGCCCAGAGGATCTCCCCCCGCGGCGTCTGGAGATCGAGCACGAAGTCGACGGCCCGCTCCACCACCGGCCACATGACCTCGGCGAAGCCCCGGTCGCCGGTGCACAGCCAGCGGTGCCACACGCCGGTGGCCACGTAGGCGATGACGTTGGCGTCGAGCTTGTCGGCCTCGATCCGGTCGGGCAGGTAGTACTGGTGCCAGGAGCCGTCGGGCCGCTGCAGGCCGACCAGCCAGTCGAAGGCCCGCTCCGCCTCGGCGTGGCGCTCGCCCAGGGTCAAGGCCATGGCCGCCTCGACGTGGTTCCAGGGATCGGCGTGGCCGCCCGGGAACCAGGGGATCATGCCCGACGGGAGCTGCCACTCGGCGACGGCGTCGACCGTCCGCTGCAATTCCGCCGCGGTGACGACGCCGGGGACATCGGCCAGCGTCACGCCGCGGCCCCCGCGCCGCCGGGTTTGCGGGCGTAGGTCACGCGGCTCTTGCCGATCACCGGGGTGAGCACCCGGTCCGCGGCCCGCGTGTAGCGCGACCACGGCTGCGCCCCGCCGATGTCCCAGCACAGCGCCGTGTGGTACGCCTTGACCAGGGGATTTTCGTCGTTGGTGGGCCCGACTGCGCACTTCAGCCACCAGTACGGGGCGTGGATGCCATGCTCCTTGTGGGCGGCGTACGGCTCGACCCCGGCGGTGATCATGCTGTTGCGAATCTCCGCTGCCGTGTAGATGCGGACGTGCCCACCGGCCACGAAGGGGGCGTGGTACTCGTCCGACAGCGCCCAGCAGATGCGCTCGGCCAGGAAGGTCGGCACGGTCACCGCGATGGTCCCGCCCGGGCGCAGCACCCGGACCAGCTCGCGCATGGCGGCCTCGTCGTCGGAGATGTGCTCCATCACCTCGGCGGCGATGATGCGGTCGAAGGCGCCGTCGGGGAAGGGCAGCGCGGTGGCGTCGCCCCGGGCCACGCCGCTGCGGCCCGGCTCGGGCACGTCGCCGGCCTCGTCCATGGCGCTGGCCATGGCGGCCACGTCCTTGAGCTCGGCCTCGTCGTAGTCGAAGGCGGTGACGCGGGCGCCGCGCCGCAGCGCCTCGAAGGCGTGGCGCCCCGCGCCGCAGCCCAGGTCGAGGAGGCGGTCGCCGGCGCGCAGGCCCAAGCGCTCGTAGTCGACGGTCAGCATGGGTCAGGACGCTCCCTGCTGGCGCAGCAGGATGCGGTACTGCTCGACGGTCTTGGCCGCGGTGTGCCGCCACGACCACTGGTCGACCACCCGCTGGCGGCCGCGGGCGCCCACGGTGGCCCGCAGGTCGTCGCGGTCGAGCGCCCAGCGCAGCTTGGACGCCAGGGCCTCGCTGTCGCCCGGCGGAACGACCAACGCGGTGTCGCCGTCGGCCCCGACGACCTCGGGCAGCGCACCGCCCGAGGTGGCGACGAGCGGCGTGCCGCACGACATGGCCTCGATGGCGGGCAGCGAGAAGCCCTCGTAGAGCGACGGCACGACGGCCAGCTGAGCCTCGCTGTAGAGCTCGATGATCCGCTGCTCGGGCACGCCGGTCACGAACTCGACCGCGTTCTCCAGGCCGAGCTGGCGGATGGTCTCGTCCGACCGGCCGCCGACCTTGCGCTTCCCGATGACCACCAGGTGGGTCTCGGGGCGCTCGGTGCGCAGCTTGGCCAGCGCCTCCAGCAGGTAGGCCAGGCCCTTCATCGTCACGTCCGCGCTGGCCGTGGTGATCAGCCGGCCCGGCACCGGGGCCACGTCGGGCAGCGGGCGGAACAGGTCGACGTCCACGCCCACGGGGACGATGTCCATCTTGTTGGGGTCGACGCCGTGGTCCGCGGCGATGTCCTTGAACGAGTTCTCCGACACCGTCACCACCCGGGGCAGGCGCTGGACCACCCGGGTCTGCATGTTGGTGAACGAGTACCAGCGGCGCAGCGTCAGGCGCTTGTACCAGGTCTCGGCGTGCGCCATCTCCAGGCGACGGTCGACGGTGATGGGGTGGTGCACGGTGGCGAGCACCGGGAACCCGGCCCGCTGGATGGCCAGCAACCCGTAGCCCAGGCACTGGTTGTCGTGGACCAGGTCGAACTCGTCGCGGCGCTCGCGCAGGTGGCGCCAGGCGCGCAGGCTGAACGCGAGCGGCTCGGGGAACTGGCCGAACGAGAACGACGTGACCTCAGCCATGTCGGTCCAGTCCTTGAGCTCCCACAGCCCGGGCATGCGCATGGGGAAGTGGTCGTTGTAGATGTCCAGGCTAGGCAATTCGATCAGCGGGATGCGCGGATCGAGCACGGGATAGGGCTGTCCGCCCAGCACCTCGACGTGGTGGCCCATATCGACCAGGGCCTTGGCCAGATGCCGCACGTAGACGCCCTGGCCTCCGACGTGTGGCTTGCCCCGGTAAGCCAGCAGCGCAATGCGCAGCGGACGTTCCTCGGCGTGCATTCCCGCAACCTTTCCGTTCGACTGACCGCGGGGTCAAGTCCCGTCGGTCGTTCGCCGCCGCTGCCCGCCGATCTCGTGGTAGCCGGGGTGCGTCGCGATTGGCGGCTCAGGCTAGCGCCACCTCGTCTCCGATCCGAACGCAGCCGCCTCTGACCACCTGGGCGTAGACCCCGAGGTTGTTGGCGTGGTGGTCGGTGAGCATGCGGCTGATGGCCGTGTCGCGGGCCAGTCCCGGCTGGGCCCGGGTGGGCATCGCGCAGCGGGGCGTGGGCATGAACGGCTCGAACACGACCTCGCCGCAGGCGACCTGGCGGCCGATCCAAGCGTCCTCCTCGAAGCCGCCCGCGGCGTCCGCGGCACTGATCAGCAACGTCGGGCGGAAGCGGCGGACGTCCCAGTCACCGGCGGGATAGGTGCGCCGGGCGGCCTCCAGGCTGGCGTCGGTGAGCAGGTGGGCGGCGGCGAGGTCCACGAAGCTGCCGGGGGGCGTGGCGAAGTCCCACACCTCCGACTCGTCGTCGGTCGGGTCCATGGTCAGCTCGTAGGGCAGCCCGGCTTCCGGTGGCCGGCTCAGGGTCACGTCGCGGCCCAGCCAGGCCGACATGGCGGCGGCGGTGCCCGGGTCGTCCGCGGTGAGCTCGGTCCCATCGGGCAGCGTCACCACCACGGTGCCGTCCTCCTCCAGGCGGGCCGATGCCTCCAGCAGCGCCGGCCAGCGCTTGCCGCTCAGGACCTTGCCGGTGGTGGCGTCCACGATGCCCCACATCCGGTCGTCCTGAGCGCCGGACGGGCCGAAGGTGAGGGCGTCGACGGCCTCGCCCTGCAACGACTTGACCGGGAAGCGCCACGCGCCCGCGACGGTGCCGACGGTCACGGGCAGGTGGTCGTGCTGGTTGTCGTCGACGTCGGCGGGCACTGCGTGGTCGACGTGGTCGACGACGTCGTGCTCGACGACGTGGACGGCGTCGTCGGGGTCGTCTGCGGCGTCGTGTCGGGCGGCGCGGTGGTCGGCGTTGTCGTGGGCCGCGGCCGCGTGGTGGACGTCCGGGGCCGGGTCGTGGTGCGCGGCTGGCTCGTCGTGTCGGACGCCTCCGACGAGGTCACGGCCTCGGTGGGGGCCGAGGTGGACAGCGTGGTCGTGGTGGCCACCGTGGACAGCGGGTCGTTGATGGCGATGGCCGGGTCGTCGTTGCCGCCCCCGCCGGTGCCCGCGGCCAGGGCGAACCCGCCCAGCAGGACGATGGCCAGGCCGGCGCCGATGGCGCCGACGATGAGGCGGGGGTCGGTGGAGTCGCCGAAGCCGCGCGGCTTGGGGTCGAGCGGCGCGTCCCGGTCGTCGTCGTGGTGGTCGCTCCTGCTGCGCCCCCGCATGCCGCTCAGCGAACCGGAGCCCGAGCGGGTGCCGAACGGGTCGGTGTCGCTGGTGGTGAGCTGGCGGAACGGGTCGCTGTCGCTGTCGCCGGGGTCCAGGTGGCGGAACGGGTCGCTGTCGGCGGTGGTCAGCTGGCGGAACGCCTCGTCCGCGCCGTCCGGCTCGTGGCCGACGCCGTAGTCGAGGAAGGGGTCGCCGGGCTCGTCGCCCATGGGTGGCACGAAGGCGCGCGCCATCCCGGCGCCGACGACCGCACCGGCGGCCGCACCTGCGCCCGGCTGCACGTCGTCGAACACCGAGGTGCGGGCATCCGCCCACGGCTGGTCCGAGCCGAGGCCCGTGGGCTCGGGCGCCTCCAGGCCCCAGAACCCGGGGTCGGTGTGGGGCCCACTGTCCAGGACAGGAGCGGGGGGGACGGTGACCGGGTCCGGCATGGGCGGTGCCAGCGGGACCGGCGGCGACAGCGGGACCGGGATCGCCGGACCGGCCTCGGGCGGGTCCTCGTCGGCGAACAGGGCGGCGCCGAGGCTCACGGTCAGCTCGGGCAGCGGGTCGGCGACGATCGGCAGGCCGATGCGCTCGGTGATGAGGTGCGACAGCAGCGGGATGCGCGACGACCCGCCCACCACCAGCGCCACGTGGAGGTCGGAGAGCGTGAGGCCGGCGTCGGCGACGATGGTGGCGACGAGGTCGACGGCCTCGGCCAGCGCGGCGCCGATGCCGCGCTCGAGGTCGTCGCGGGCGATCGCGACCTGGGTCTGGATGTCGGGGAGGTCCACGTTGATGACCGTCTCGTGGACGGACGACAGCTCTTCCTTGGCTGCCCGGCAGGCGGCGCGCAGGCGGCGCAGCGCGAACATCCCCTCGTGGTCGGCGATGTCGACCCGGGTGGCCACGTCGACGCCGAGCATCTCCTCGACGTGGGCCAGCACCGCGTTGTCCACGTCGAAGCCGCCGAACTCGGACAGGCTGGCGGGCTCGCCGATGAGGTCGAAGCCGGTGTCGGTGCGGCGCACGAGAGTCACGTCGAAGCTGGACCCGCCGAAGTCGATGACGACCGCGGTGGTGCCCTGGGCCAGCTCGACGTCGTGGGCCAGCTTGGCCATGGCCGCGATCGGCTCGGGAACGAGCATCACCTCGCTGGTGGTGACCCGGGCGGCGGCCTGGTCGAGCAGCTCCTCCACCGCGGGGCCGAGGCGCAGCGGATGGGTGAGCACCAGGTGGCCCGGCCACTCACCGGGGCCCGACGCCCGCTGGATCACCGTGCCGATGAGCGCTTCGGTGAGGGCGAGCGGATCGGTGGTCTGGCTGTCGAGGACGATGGGGCCGGGCTCGCCCAGGCGGGCCGAGACCTCGCGGGCCGCCAGGGTGGGCTCGTAGCGGCTGCGCTGGTCGGCGGCTTCGCCCACCAGCATCGAGCCGTCCGCCCGGGGGAGCGCGACGGCCGGCATCGTCGTCTCCGTCTCGCCGATGGCGCACGGCTCGATGTCCGGTCCGCGGCGGATCGCCACCGAACAAGTCGTCGCGCCCAGGTCCACCCCCAGGCTGTAGCTCATCGTCTCTCCCACCCCAGCTCGCCTCGACACTGAAACGTAACAAGTCGGAGAACGGCGGCGGTATCCCCAGGTGCGTTCTCGACGATAAAGCTACGGCAATTCTGGGGGGTGTCGGCGTCGTGTTCTCCCTGAGCGCGTGCGCGCTCACAGTGGGTGTCAGACCGGGAGCGTGGCGGCGTCCGGCTCCGGCGTGTCCTCACCGGCCTCGGCGGCCGGCGCGCGCCGCCGGCGGGCGACGATCCAACCCGACGCGAGCCCCGCGAACGCGACCGCCAGCGCAGGCGCCTGACCGTAGCGGGTGTACGGCGTCGTGCCGTGGCGGCGTCCCACGGTGTCGTGCAGCACGATCTGCTCGGACACCGAGCTGCGCTGGTGCACCGTCCCGTCGGGGCCGATCACCGCGCTGAACCCGGTGGGCGCTACCTGCAGCAGCCAGCGGTCGCTCTCGATCGCGCGCATGCGGGACGAGGCGATCTGCTGGGTCTGCACCAGGGTCCCGGAGAACGACGAGCCGTTGGTCGGGTTGAGGACGACCTCGGCCCCGGCCTCGACACCCTCCCGCACCCGGTCGCCGAAGAACACCTCCCAGGAGATGGCCACGCTGAGCTTGCCGGCCGGCGTGTCCAGCAGCGCGGGATGCTCGCCGATGACCGCGTCGCGCGCCGTCAGGTTCCCGCCCCCGAACGGCTCCAGCAGGCTCCGCAGCGGGACGTACTCCCCGAAGGGCACGCGGTGGACCTTGTCGTAGCGGTCGACGATCTCACCGTCGGGCCCGAACGCGACCGACGCGTTGAGGAAGTGCTCGGGCCCCGCGTCCTCGACCACGCCGGCGATCAGCGTGGCGTCGAGCCGGCGGGCTTCGTCGGCCAGCTCCCCGCCCTCGGGGTCGTCGGTCAGCTTGTCCACGTCGACGACGTCCTCGGGCCACACCACCAGGTCGACCGGCGGCTCGACCCCTTGGCTCGCCTCGAGATGGCGCTCGAACACCTTGCGCTCGTCGGTGTTCCAGGCCCGGGTGCCCTGGAGGCCCCCGCCCTGCACGAGCGCCACGCGCAGCGTCCCGACCTGCTCGGCCCGGGGCCCGACCGCGGCACCCATGACGGCGAGGACGACGACGCCCGCGGCCACCCCCGCGGCCAGCCACCGCCGGCCGGCGAGAGCGGCCAGGGCGATGCCCCCGACGATGGTGATCTCGACCAGCAGCAGCGCCCCACCCAGCCGCAGCACCGGCGCCAGCGGACCGGCCACCTGCCCGACGGCCAGGCTGGACAGCGGCACGCCGCCGAACGGCCACGACCACCGCAGCAGCTCGGCCAGCGCGATCGCCCCCGGCAGGGCCAGCCAGCGCCCGGGCGCCGACGCGGGCACGATCACCATCGCCGCCCCGAGCAGCGCCGCGTAGGCGATGGTGGCGATGACGTAGCCCGGCGCCGTCATCTCGACCATCCAGGCCAGGGAGGGGATGTACAGCCCCAGGCCCACCGCGGTCCCCCGCCAGAAGCGGGCCCCTCGGGAGCGGTCGGCGATGAGCCGGTCGAGCAGCGCCACCCCCAGGAACGCCAGCGGCCACCACCCCCACGGCGGCAGGGCGGCGGCCATCAGCACGCCCGTACCGAGGCACGCGAGGGCGGTCAGGAACCTCTGCATGTCGCCGCAGATGATCGCATGCCGGCGCGCCCAGGGCCTAAGCGCCCCGTGCGAGCTCAGGCGCCGACGAGGCGGAAGTGGGCCACGATGCGCTGGGCGGCCGAGTGCTTGGGGTGGCAGGCGAAGAGGGTGGCGGTGTGGTCCGGGATCTGGTCGACGATGTAGGTGGCGTCGGGGCTGACGATCTCGGTGGAGGTCAGCTCGTAGGTCCAGGTCGTGCCGTCGTTCATGGTGAAGATCAGCGGGTCGCCCGGGGCCAGCTTGTCGAGGTCGTAGAACGGCTTGGTGTGCGTCACGCGGTGGCCGGCCACCACCACGTTGCCCAGCTGGCCCGGCATGGCCGTGCCCGGCCAGTGGCTGGGCCCCCGGTCGATGGCGGTCAGGGTCACGCCCTCGTGCAGCTGTTGGGACATCCCGATCGTGGGCAGCGACAGGGTGCCGTGCACGATGTCGGGGGTGTCGGCGTAGGGGTCGGCCGGGGCGTTCTCGGGCTGGGGGAGCGCCGGGGTGGCCGCCAGCGTGGTCGAGGGGGCCGGGGGCGCGGTCGTGCTCGGGACCGGCTGGTCGACGACCCGGGTCGCATCGTCGCCTCCGTCGCCGGCGCGCAGCGACCAGCCGACCAGCCCGAGCGCCGCGACCAGCAGGACCCCGACGGCCCCGATCAGCGGGGCACGGCGGCGGCCCGCCGGGATCACGACGTGAGGACCCGTGCAGCTGAGGCCCGGGCGCCGCGGATGCAGGCGGGGATGCCCACGCCGCGGGCCCAGGCGCCGGTGACGGCCAGGCGGGGCGAAACCCGGGCCACGGCCGCCTCGGCGTCGGCCAGCGCGGCCAGGTGGCCGGGGCGGGGCTGGGGGAACGAGCGGGGCCAGCGGGTCACGCGCACGTCGGCCGGAGCGGCCTTGACGCCCATGGTGGTGGCCAGGTCGTCGAGCACGGCCGTCACCAGGGCGTCCTCCGACAGGGTCACGGCCCGGTCGTCGCCGTCCCGGCCGACGGAGGCCCGCAGCAGCGCGACGGACGGGTCCGTCCCCAGGTGCGCCCACTTGCTGGTCACCCACGAGCAGGCGGTGATGGTCAGCCCCGCGCCGTCGGGCACCAGGAACCCGGACCCGTCCATGTCGCAGTCGATCCCGTCGCGGGGCACGGCCAGCGCCACCAGCGCCACCGACGCGGTGTCGATCCCGGACACGAACGCGCCCGCCTCCGGCACCAGCGGGGACACCAGCGGACCCGTGACGAAGGCCGGGGCCGCCAGCACCACCGCCTCGGCCGTGATGCCCGCGGGCCCGACCGCGAACCCCGTCCCGTCCGCCGTGATGGCGGTGACCTCGCACCCGGTGCGCAGGTCGTCGCCCAGGGCGTCCGCCAGCGCCGCGATCAGCCGCCCCACGCCCCCGGCCGGGGCCAGGAACACGGGCTTGCCGGTGTCGACCGCCGCGGCCCGCAGCGCGGCCGCGGCCCGCACCAGGCTCGGGTCGTCGGGATCGCGGTCCCGGGCCGCGGCCAGCTGGGCCGCGCTCACCTCCAGCGACAGCCGGTCGCAGTCGCCCGCGTAGATGCTGCCCACCAGCGGGGCCACGAGGCGCTCGTGCACCTCGTCGCCCAGCCGCCGCCGCACCAGCGCGCCCACGCTCTCGTCGCCGCCGGGCCGGTCGTCGGGCAGGGTCAGGTCCCGGCGAGCCCGCTCGACCCCGGCCGGCGACAGCAGGCCCGACGCGGCCACCGCGTCCACGTCCACCGGCACGCCCAGCAGCTGCTCGGGAGGCAGGCGCCGCAGGGCCCCGTCCCACCACACATAGGCGGACCCCGTCGCCGGCGACACCAGGTCGGCGTCCAGGCCCAGCTCGGCGCACAGGTCCACCGCTTCGGGCACCCGGGCCAGGAAGGCGTCGGCCGCCTCGTCCAGCTCCACGCCCGCGAACGCCGACGTCCGCACCTTGCCGCCGGGCCGGTCGCCGGCGTCGAGGACGACCACCCGGCCGCCCCGCTGGCGCGCTTCCCAGGCCGCGGCCAGGCCGCTGATCCCCGCCCCCACGATCGCCAGGTCGACGTGTTCGGTCATGCCCGCCGCACCCGCTCGGCCAGGGCGGCCATGACCGGGGGCTCGTCGTTGATCGACGCGGTGCGGGCGAACGCCAGGCCGACCTCGCCGGCCACCCGGGTGGCGTCCACGTCGAGGTCGTAGAGCACTTCCAGGTGGTCGGAGACGAACCCCTGGGGGCACACCACCACGCCCGACCCCTCGTCCCCGGCGCCCAGCTCGCGGATGACGTCGAGGATGTCGGGACCGCGCCACGGCTCGGGGGTGCGACCTGCGGACTGCCAGGCCAGGCCCCACGCGTCGCCCAGGTCCGCCCGCTTGGCGATGGCCGCCGCCGACTCCTCCAGCTCGTCGGCGTACGGGTCGGCCTCCAGCACCCGCTCGGGGAGCGAATGGGCGGTGAACAGGACCGTGGTCCGCTCGGGGAGCGGGGCGCGGGCCGCCCGCACCCGCTCCGCCTGGGCGTCGAGCCAGGCCGGCTCGTCGTGCCAGCGGTCGATGCCGGTGTAGCCCAGCCCGCGGGCCGCGGCCGCCTCGCCCGCCCGGGTGTGGTACTCGCCGATCGACCCCCGCGAGTAGTGGGGCGCCAGCACCAGGCCCACGACCCGCTCCACGCCCGCATCGGCCAGCTCGGCCACCGCGTCCTCCAGGAACGGCGCCGCGTGCTTGTTGCCCAGCGCCACCCGCCACGCCCCGGGCTCGGCCGCCTCCAGCGCGGCGGCGATCCCGTCCACCTGGGCCCGGGTGCGCGCCGCCAGCGGGGAGATCCCACCGATGGCGTCGTAGCGGCGGGTCAGGTCCGCCAGCTGCTCGGGCGACGGCGGGCGCCCCCGGCGGATGTGGGTGTAGTACGCCTCGATGTCGGCGGGCGTCGCCGGGGTCCCGTAGGCCATGACGACGAGGCCCGAGGTCATCGCGGCGCCTCCCAGCCGTGGACCAGCTCGACCAGCCGGGCCAGGGTGTCCGGGTCGGTCTCGGGCAGCACGCCGTGGCCCAGGTTGAAGACGTGCCCAGGCCGCCCGGCGTTGCGGGTGAGCACGTCGGTGGCGGCCTCGGCCACGGCTTCCCACGGCGCCAGGCACACCGCGGGGTCAAGGTTGCCCTGGACCGCCACGTCGGGCCCCAGGCGCTGGCGGGCCTCGTCCAGCGGGACCCGCCAGTCGACCCCGACCACGGTCGCACCCGCCTTGGCCAGCAGCCCGAGCAGCTCGCCCGTGGTGACGCCGAAGTGGATGCCGGGCACGCCCAGGTCCGCCACGCCGGCGAACACCTTGGCGCTGGCCGGGAGCACGTGGCGCTCGTACATCCCGGGCGACAGGGTCCCGGCCCAGCTGTCGAACAGCTGCACCGCCGAGGCCCCCGCCTCCACCTGGGACCGCAGGGAGGCGATGGCGATGTCGGCCAGCCGGTCCATCAGCGCGGCCCACAGGTCGGGCCGGCCGAGCATCATGGCCTTGGTGCGCCCCAGCGTCCGGGACGGCCCGCCTTCGACCAGGTAGCTGGCCACGGTGAACGGCGCACCGGCGAAGCCGATGAGGGGCACGTCGCCCAGCTCTGCCACCAGGGTGCGGACGGCGCCGGCCACGTAGGGGCAGTCGGCTTCGGGATCGAGCGGGCGCAGGCGGTCCAGGTCGGACTCGTCCGCGAACGGCTCGGCCACGACCGGGCCGACGCCGGGCTCGATCACCACGCCGAAGCCGATGGCGTCCACCGGCACCACGATGTCGCTGTAGAGGATGGCGGCGTCGACGCCATAGCGGCGCACCGGCTGGAGGGTGATCTCGGTGGCCAGATCCGGGTCGCGCACCGCGTCGAGGATGCTGCCGGTGCGGCGGATCTGGCGGTACTCCGGCAGGGACCGACCGGCCTGGCGCATGAACCACACCGGAACCCGCGGGGCCGGGAGATTGCGGCAGGCCAGCAGGAACGGCGCGTCGGCGGGCGGGGCCATCGGCGGCCACGCTACTGCCGCGACCCCCATGCCCCCGAGCCCAGGAGGGGGAACACCCCCGTCGACATCGGCGCCTCCGGGCCTCAGGATGGCCGCATGCGGCCTACCGATGAGGACACCCCGGACCGGGGAGACGGCGACTCGCTGGCCGATGGCGTGGACGAGGTGTCCTCCACCACCGATCCGTTCGGCGACGGGCTGCCCGACGACGACTTCGACGACGACGGCACGACGATCGGCGACACCTACGGCGACGACGACCCGTACGGCGACACCTACGGCGACGGGGACGGGGACGGCTTCGGCGACGGCTCCACCGACCCCGACGAGACCGTGGACGACGGCGGCGACGACACCGGCACCGGGGACGACGACGGCACGGTCCTCGACACCGACGGCCAGCTCCCCGAGCTGGAGATCGTCGGCCACGAGAACTCCCCGTTCGAGAGCGTCGGCCACCTGATCGACGAGATCGGCGACGCCCTGTTCGGCGACGACGCCGACGACGACCAGCAGTCCCTGGCCGCGGCCGCGTCGCCCTTCGACGCCGATCCGGCCGACATCGCCTCCGACAACGACCTCGACCTCACCGGCGACGGGGTGGTCGACCGGGCCGACCTGCACGAGGCCGCGTCGCCGTTCGACTTCGGGGTTGCCGGCCCTCACCACCACCACGACGTCGGCGACGGCTAACGGGCCTGTTCAGCCCCTTGAGGCGGCTGACAGGGTCATCACCAGGTAGCATGGTCCGTTCCTCGACCACCGGAGGAGTGTTTGACCACTCACCCCGACCTGGCCGCCGAACAGGCGTACATCGACAAGGCGTACGACTCCCTGGAGCGCGCTCGCCAGTCGGCGACGCGGCTGCGGTCGATGGTCGAAGTGGGGCGGGGCGGCACCGAGCAGGCCCGGTGGGAGCGGGAGATGATCGAGGAGAACATCGCCGCGCGCCTCGACTACCTCAACCTCGGTGACGCCAGCCTGGTCTTCGGTCGCATCGACCAGGCCCGAGCCGAGGGGGGCGACAGCTACTACATCGGGCGCATCGCCGTGGCCGACGAGACCCAGGAGCCCCTGGTCGTCGACTGGCGGGCCCCTGTGGCCGAGCCGTTCTACCGGGCGACGGGCCGGGCGCCGATGGGCCTGGTGCGCCGGCGCCACTTCGCCACCCGGGCCCGCAAGCTGCTCGGCATCGAGGACGAGCTGTTCGGCGAGGGCGCCGACCTGCTCGGCGGCGACCTGGCCATCATGGACGAGGGCACCCAGGTCCGGGGCCAGTCCTCCCTGATCGCCGCCCTGGAGGAGGCCCGCACCGGCCGCCTGAGCGACATCGTCGCCACCATCCAGGGCGAGCAGGACGAGGTCATCCGCTCGCCGCTGCCCGGCGTGCTGGTGGTCCAGGGCGGCCCCGGGACCGGCAAGACGGTCGTCGCGCTGCACCGCGCCGCCTACCTGCTCTACACGTACCGCTTCCCGCTCGAGGGCCAGGGCGTGCTGGTGGTGGGGCCCAATCGGCTGTTCCTGGGCTACATCGAGCGTGTCCTGCCCAGCCTGGGCGAGGCCGGCGTCGAGCTGGCGGTGCTGGCCGACCTGGTCGAGAACGTGGACGTCAGCGGGCGCGACCTGCCGGCGACCGCTCGCATCAAGGGCGACGCCCGCATGTCCCGGGTGCTGGCCAAGGCCGTGCGCGACCGTGAGCGCCCGCTGCGCCAGCCGTTGCGGGTCCCCTACGGCGTGCAGACCCTGGTCCTGCCGGTGGCGCGCACCGCCGAGATCGTGGCCGACGCCCGCCGCCGCTTCCGGCTCCACAACGCGGGTCGGCGCTACGTGGAGAGCCAGCTGTTCATGGCGCTGGCCGAGGTGAGCCGGGTGCCCACGACGCCCGAGGAAGTGCGGGAGCGGGGCCGGCTCATCCCCGAGATCCGGGAGGCGCTGGAGCGCATGTGGCCGGTGCTGACCCCGGCGGAGCTGCTCCACGACCTGTTCGGCTCCCGGGCGCTGGTCGACCTGGCCGCGGGCAAGCACTTGTCCGAGGACGAGCGGACCGCCCTGCTGCGGCCCCGGTCCGACGACGTCGAATCCATGGTGTGGACCCACGACGACGTGCCCTTGCTCGACGAGGCCCGGGCCCTGCTCGGCCCCAGGGTCCGCAAGCGACGTCTGAACGGGAGCGACCCCGACGAGATCCGCACCTACGGGCACATCGTGGTGGACGAGGCCCAGGACCTGTCACCCATGCAGCTCCGCATGCTGGAGCGGCGCTCTCTGAACGGGTCGATGACCGTCGTGGGCGACATCGCCCAGGCCACCGGCGTGTGGGCGCACCAGGGCTGGGACGAGATCCTCGAGAACCTGCCCCGCAAGCGCCCGGCGCAGCGGGCCGAGCTGTCGATCGGCTACCGCATCCCTGGTCCCACCATGGAATTGGCGGCCAAGGTGCTGGCCGTGGCCGAGCCCGGCCTGCGGCCGCCCAGCTCGGTCCGCCAGGCGGGCGATCCGCCCCGCATCGTCGCCGTCGACGCCGACGGGCTGGCGGACAAGGTGGCGTCGGTGGCGATCGAGGAGCGCGACACGGTCGATCCCGGCAGCGTGGCCGTCATCGCCCCCGACACCCTGGTGGAGGATGTGGCCGCGGCGTTGGAGCGGGCCGGTGTGGAGTTCGGCCGGGCGGCCCGCAACGGCCTGGAGTCCCGGGTGACGCTGGTGCCCGTGAGCCTGGTCAAGGGCCTGGAGCTCGACGCCGCGGTGGTGGTCGAGCCCGCGGCCATCGTGGACGAGGCGGCCCAGGGCTTGCGGGCCCTGTACGTGGCCCTGACCCGGGCCACCAAGCGCCTCTCCGTGGTCCACGCCCGGGACCTGCCCGACGCCCTTCTCTGATGACTGTCGCGGTGCTGGGTGCGGGACCTGCGGGCCTGGCCGCGGCCTGGCGGGCCGCGGAGGCGGGCCACGAGGTCGTGGTGCTGGAGCGGGCGCCCGTGGTGGGCGGCATGGCGGGATCGTTCGAGGTGGCCGGCCTGCGGGTCGACCACGGCAGCCACCGGCTGCACCCGGCCACGCCCGCGCCGATCCTGTCCGCCCTGCGGGGCCTGCTGGGCGACGACCTGCAGACCCGGCCCCGCCACGGGCGGATCCGCCTGCTGGACCGCTGGCTGGCCTTCCCGCTGCGGACCGGGGACCTGCTGCGGCGCACCCCGCCGGGTTTCGCCGCCCGTGCGGCCTGGGACGCGGCCACCGGCCCGCTGCGCCGCCCCCGGGCCGACACGTTCGGCGAGGTGGTGCGGGCCGGGCTCGGTCCTGCGGTCCTCGACCACTTCTACGGCCCGTACGCCCGCAAGCTGTGGGACGCCTCGCCCGACGCGCTGGCCGGCGAGCTGGCCCGGCGCCGGGTGAGCGCCTCGTCGCCGCGGGACATCGTGCGCCGCCTCGCCCGGGGCGCCCGGCCCGAGGGCCGCGTGTTCCTCTACCCCCGCCGGGGGTTCGGCGCCGTCGCCGAGGCACTGGCCGAGGCGGCGGACAAGGCCGGTGCCACCCTGCGCCTGGGCTGCGGCGTCGAGGGCCTGGAGCGCCGCGCCGGCGGGGACGGCTGGTCCCTTCACCTGGCCGGCGGGGGCACGCTCGACGCGGCGCAGGTGTGGTCGACCGCCCCCCTCCCGGCCCTGGCCCGCACGGTCTCGCCCGCCCCGCCCCCCGAGGCGCTGGCCGCGGCCAGTCGGCTGCGCCACCGGGCGATGATCCTGCTCTACCTCGTGCTCGACCGGCCCCGCTGGACCGAGTTCGACGCCCACTACTTCCCCGGCCCCGAGGTGGTGGCGGCCCGGGTCTCCGAGCCCCGCAACTACCGGGACGATCCCGCCCAGTCCCGGGACGTGACCGTCCTGTGCGCCGAGATCGCCTGCTGGGAGGGCGACGACCTGTGGTCCGCGCCCGACGACGACCTGGCCGCCCGCCTGTCCGCCGAGCTGGCCGCCTCGGGCCTGCCGGCTCCGAACCCGGTGGCGGTCGAGAGCCGGCGGCTACCCCGTGTCTATCCGGTCTACGGGCCCGGCTTCGCTGCCGACCTCGCGGCCCTGGAGGGCTGGGCGTCCGGCCTGGACGGGCTGGTGACGTTCGGCCGCCAGGGCCTGTTCACCCCGGACAACACGCACCACGCCCTGGCCATGGGCTGGGCCGCGGCCGCCGCCCTCGGTCCCGACGCCCGGTTCGACGATTCGGCCTGGCGGGCGGCCCGCGACGGCTTCCGCTGCTTCGTGGTCGAGGACTAGCGGGCGAGCGGGATGGGCGTTCGTCGCAGCCCAATTGTCCGCGATTTGGCGGGCGACCACCGGCTCGACAGCGAGGCCGCCAGGAAACACCGCAACCGTGAGCCGCAGTGACGCTCCTGGCGCCGCACGCTCTAACCCGCGAGCTCCATGCGCACCGCGGGGACCACCTGGCGCAGGTACGGGACCAGCCGGACGAAGGAGCGGCCGTGGCGCCGGAAGCGGTAGCTGATCGGCACCTCGGTGTAGCGGAAGCCCTTGCCCAGAAGGTCGAGGGTCAGGACCTGCGCATAGTTGAAGTCGTGCACGATCTCGGCCGCGGCGGTGGCCCGCGGGGACAGGGCCCGGTAGCCGGACTGCCCGTCGGTCAGGCCGCGCACGCCCCAACGCCGCACGAGCAGCCGGACCCAGACGGTGAGCACGTGGTTGCCCAGCCAGCGGTGGGGCCGCATGGCGCGGGGCGAGCCCGCGAAGCGCGACCCGACGACGTAGTCGGCCTGACCGGCGAGGATGGGCCCGACCAGGCGGGCCAGCTCCTCGGGTGCGTACTCGCCGTCGGCGTCGAGGAAGGCCACGGCTGCCGCGCCCTCGTCGACGGCCAGTCGCAGGCCGGTCCGCACCGCGGCGCCCAAGCCCCGGTTGGCGCCGAAGGAGTGGACGACGGCCCCGGCCGCCACGGCCGTCGCCGCGGTGGCGTCGGTCGATCCGTCGTCGACCACCAGCACCCGCACCGGATGGCCCGCGACGGTCGAGGGTGCCCGGCGGATCACATCGGCCACGGTGGCCTCTTCGTTGTGGGCGGGGAGCAGCATCACGACCGGATCAGGCATTGTTAGGCATTCTTCACGCTCAAAGGGTGGCTTGGCTAGTCTGGGCTGCCATGCGGCCTGCACGGAGGACCGGGGCGTGAGCCGCACGGTGCGGGCCGCGGTCGTCGTGGGCCTGGTGGTGGCGGCGTGGGCCCTCATCGCCCTTCCGGCCCGGGCCACCCGGGGCGCCCGCCTCACGGCGGACGAGCCCCAGTACCTGCTGTCCGCCCTCAGCCTGGCCGAGGACCGCGACCTGGCCATCGACGACGAGCTGGCAGCCGAGCGCTACCGGCCGTTCCACGAGGCCACGCTTCCGGTGCAGACCGTGGTCCGGCCGGACGGCCACCAGATCAGCCCGCACGACCCGCTGCTGCCGGTCCTCCTGGCGGTTCCCATGGGCCTCGGCGGCTGGGTCGCCGCCAAGGCCACGCTGGCCGCGCTGGCCGGCGTCCTGGCGGGCGTCCTGGTGTGGACCGCCCATCGCCGCTTCGCCGTGCCGCTGGGGGTGGCCTCCGGCACGGTCCTGGCCTTCGGCGTGACCGCGCCGCTCACCGCCTACGCCACCCAGGTCTACCCCGAGCTGCCGGCGGCGCTGGCGGTCACGGCGGCCATCGCCGCCCTCACCGGTCCGCTCGGCCGGCGGGCTCTTGTGCTGGCGGGCCTCTCGGTCGCCGCCCTGCCGTGGCTCGGGGTCAAGTACGTCCCGGTCGCCGCCGCGCTCGGCGCGGTGGCGCTGGTCCTGCTGGCCCGGGCCGGGCGCCTGCGGGCCGCGTTCGCCCTGCTCGCCGGACTCGCCGGTGCCGGCGTGGCCTACCTGGTCGCCCACCGCCTGCTGTACGGGGGCTGGACCGTCTATGCCTCGGGCGACCACTTCACGGGCGGCGAGCTCACGGTCATGGGCACCCACCCGGACCGCCTCGGCCGGTCCCGTCGCCTCGCGGGCCTGCTCCTGGACCGCGGCTTCGGCCTGGCGGCCTGGATGCCCGGCTACCTGCTGGCCGTGCCCGCCCTCGCCGTGCTGATCCGCCGCCGCCCGCCGGGCTGGGCGCTCCTGGTCGCACCCCTGGCCGCGGGCTGGGCCACCGCCACCTGGATCGCGCTCACCATGCACGGCTGGTGGTGGCCCGGCCGCCAGGTCGTGGTGGTGGTCCCTTGCCTGGTGCTCGGGGTCGCCTGGTGGGCCGCCCGGTCCCGGCTCGTGCGCGCCCTGGTGGCGGGCACCGCCGCCTTCGGGGTCGTGGCCTGGGCGTGGCTGGTGACCGAGGTGCTCACCGGCCGCCGGACGCTCATCGTGGACTTCGAGCAGACCGCCAACCCGCTGTACCGCGCCTGGCGGGCGGTCCTGCCCGACTACCGCCACATGTCCGCGGACGACTGGGTGCTCCAGGCCGCCTGGCTGGTGATCCTGGCCGCGGCCGCGGTGGCTGCGCTCAGGTCTACGCGCTCGCCGTCGCCGTCGCCGCCGGCGTCGCCTCGGCCGCGGGAGCCTGTCCCTTCGTGACCAGGATCCGCGTGGCGGCGAACGAGCCGATGCCCACGTGGCGCCCGTCGATCTCCACCGTGGCCGTGCCGTCGGGCGACACCGCGGTCACGACGCCGGTGTGGTCGGGCTGCACCGCTGCGTCCTCCAGGAACTCCAGCAGGCCGGGCGTGAACTCCAGCTCCTCGGGGATGCGGGTGACCGTGAAGCCCTCGCCCACGGGGATCTCGGACAGCGCCACCAGATCGGGCGGGGCATAGCTGGAGCCGGGGATCGGGTTGCCGTGCGGGCACGTCGTCGGGTTCTTCAGCAGTCGGTTGATGGCCCGCTCGACCGGCTCGGAGATCACGTGCTCCCACTTGCCCGCCTCGACGTGGGCGTCGGCCCAGGACAAGCCCAGGATGTCGGTCAGCAGCCGCTCGGCCAGCCGGTGCCGGCGCACGACCTGCTCGGCCAGCCGCAGCCCGTCCGCGGTGAGGTTGATCGCGCTCCCGTCGAGGGCCACGAAGCCCTCGGCGTGCATGCGCTTGATCATCTCGGACACCGCCGGCCGCGACACGCCGAGACGCTCGGCGACCCGGGCCTGGATGACCGCGACGTCGTCCTCCTTGAGCTCCCAGATGGCTTCGCAGTACTCCTCGAAAGCCGGGTGGAACTCGGGCGTCTGGTACACGGCCACCCCCCAAGACTACGACCATCCCCCGGCACTTGGTGACCGGCCCCGGGCCTCCCAGGGTGCTCACACCCTGGTCAGGGGAGAAATTTCCCAAACTTTGGCTTGCCGGTGTTTGTCCCGCCCGGTGGTGGGGTAGCGTGGTTGCACAGGCCAGCTGGGGGCGGGGTGCCTGTCCGCCCGCCCGCCCCGCCCCCCTGGCTGTCCTGCCCGAACGGGATCCGTGCGTCGGATCCCGTTCTTCGCGTCCGGGCACCACTACCCCTGCGCACGACTCTCGGTCTGTTTCCATACCCAACCCCGGGCTGATCGAGCCGGGCGCCGCGGTCTGGGTGTCACACCCCGTCGGTACGTTTAGGGGCGTGGTGACCTCCCTGTTCTCGCCGGCCGTGCGGGCGTGGTTCGACTCGAGCTTCCCCGAGCCCACGCCCGCGCAGAGCCAGGGCTGGCCGGCCATCGCCGGGGGCGACCACACGCTCATCCTGGCCCCCACGGGGTCGGGCAAGACGCTCGCCGCCTTCCTCTGGGGCATCGACCGCCTGGTCCGGGGCGAGCGACCCGCGGGCGCGCCCGACGGCACCCGCATCGTGTACGTGTCCCCGCTGCGGGCCCTCGCTGTCGACGTCGACAAGAACCTGCGGGCCCCCATCGCGGGCATCCGGGCCGCGGCCGACCGCCTGGACGAGACCTTCCGCGAGCCCAGCGTGGGGCTGCGCACGGGCGACACCCCGGCGGACGTGCGCCGCCAGATGCTGCGCACCCCGCCCGACATCCTCATCACCACCCCCGAGTCGCTCTACCTGATGCTCACGTCCCAGGCGCGGGAGACCCTGCGCGGCGTCGAGGCGGTCATCGTCGACGAGATCCACTCCCTTGTCCCCACCAAGCGGGGCGCCCACCTCGCCCTGTCGCTGGAGCGCCTGGCCGACATCTGCGAGACGCCTCCCCAGCGCATCGGCCTGTCCGCCACCCAGCGCCCGCTCGACGTGGTGGCCCGCTTCCTGGGGGGCAGCGAGGACGACGGATCCCGGGCCCGCCGGCGACCGGTCACGATCGTGGACGCGGGCGTGCGCAAGCCGCTCGATGTCGAGGTCGTGGTGCCCGTGGACGACATGGGCGAGCTGGGCCAGGTGATCGAGGGCGAGCCCGCGTCGGGGAACGCCGCGGCCCCACCGGCGCGCCGGTCCATCTGGCCCGCGATCCACCCCCGCCTGCTGGAGCTGGTGCAGTCCCACCGCTCGACGCTCATCTTCGTCAACGCCCGCCGCCTGTCCGAGCGCCTGGCCACCCGTCTCAACGAGCTGTGGCACGAGGGCGAGAACCGCTCGGGCGAGCAGGACGGCACCTCCACACCCGCGGGCGTCGAGGAGCTGGTGAAGGCCCACCACGGCTCGCTGTCGCGGGAGCGCCGCCTCCAGATCGAGGACGACCTGAAGACCGGGCGCCTCCGGGGCCTGGTGGCGACGTCCAGCCTGGAGCTGGGCATCGACATGGGTGCGGTCGACCTCGTCGTCCAGGTCGAGTCGCCCGGAGCGGTCAGCCGGGGCCTGCAGCGCATCGGCCGGGCCGGCCACCAGGTGGGCGAGCCGAGCCGGGGCAAGCTGTTCCCCAAGCACCGCCACGACCTGCTGGAGGCGGCGGTCGTCGTCCAGCGCATGCACGACGGGCTCATCGAGTCCACCCGCTACCCCCGCAACCCGCTCGACGTGCTGTGCCAGCAGATCGTGGCCATGGTGGCCCTCGACGACTGGAAGGTCGACGAGCTGGCCGCCCTGGTCCGGCGGGCGGCACCGTTCGCCGAGATCTCCGACGAGGTGCTCGACAGCGTGCTGGACCTGCTGTCGGGCCGCTACCCGTCCGACGACTTCGCCGAGCTCCGGCCCCGCATCGTGTGGGACCGGGTCGAGGGCGTGGTGCGGGGCCGGGCCGGGGCCCAGCGGCTGGCGGTCACCAACCCGGGCACGATCCCCGACCGCGGCCTGTTCGGGGTCTTCCTGCCCGACGGCGCCCGGGTGGGCGAGCTCGACGAGGAGATGGTGTACGAGAGCCGGGAGGGCGAGACCTTCCTGCTGGGCGCCACCACCTGGCGCATCGAGGAGATCACCTTCGACCGGGTGATCGTGACCCCGGCGCCGGGCCAGCCCGGCAAGATGCCGTTCTGGCACGGTGATCGTCCGGGCCGCCCGCTGGAGCTCGGTCAGGCCCTGGGCGCGCTGGTCCGGGAGCTGCGCGCCCAGCCGGCGGCCGAGGCCGTCGAGCGCCTGCGCACGGCCCACGGGCTGGACGAGAGCGCGGCGGCCAACCTCGTCGCCTACCTCGACGAGCAGGGCGACGCCACCGGGGCGGTGCCCGACGACCGGACGATCGTCGTCGAGCGCTTCCGCGACGAGATCGGCGACTGGCGGGTGTGCATCCTGTCGCCGTTCGGCGCCCAGGTCCACGCTCCGTGGGGCATGGCCATCAAGTCCCGGCTGGCCGAGCGCTGGGGCGTCGAGGTCGAGATGATCTGGAGCGACGACGGCATCGCCATCCGGCTGCCCGAGGCGCTCGACGACGCGGGCATCGGCATCGACGCCCTCACGGTCGATCCCGAGGACGCGGCCGACGTGGTGGTGGCCGAGCTGCCGGGCACGGCCCTGTTCGCCAGCCGGTTCCGCGAGGCCGCGGCCCGGGCGCTGCTCCTGCCCCGCCGCCGGCCGGACAGGCGCACCCCGCTGTGGCAGCAGCGCCAGCGCTCGGCCGACCTGCTGGCCGTGGCGGGGCGCTACCCCAGCTTCCCGATCCTGCTGGAAGCCACCCGCGAGTGCCTCAACGACGTGTTCGACCTGCCCGCGCTGCGCGA
>JBKPRS010000110.1:0-21907 GCA_046734695.1 Actinomycetota bacterium
CCGGCACTTCTGCGCGGGCAGGTGCTGGGCCTGGCTGCGGTGGAACACGCCGACGCCGATGTGGAGCATGCTCTGGCAGATCCGCTCGCCCAGCAGGGCGAGGTCGATCCCGGAGCGCAGCGCCCCGGCCGTGCGCCCCGCCTGGAGGATCTCGGTCATGGCCGCGTCGATGGCGGTGGGAGCCTGGCGGGCCAGGTCGACGAGCTCCTCGCCGGCCCCGGTCGGCGGCTCGTACAGGGTGAGCAGCAGCGCGGCCCGGTGCCGGACGGCGCAGGCGGCGATGGCCTGGCTCAGCTCGACGACACGCTCCTCGACCGGGCGCTGGTCCGGCTCGTGCAGCGCGTCGAACGCCTCCTTGGCCACCAGGTCGAGCTCGTCGCGGTAGCGGCGGACCAGCTCGACGACGATGGCCTCCTTCGAGTCGAAGTGGTGGTAGAGGCTGCCCGGCAGGATGCCGCACCGGTCGGCGATCTCCCGCAGCGAAGTGCGCAGGCCCGAGGACGCGAACATCTCCGCCGCGGTCGACAGGATCTCCTCCCGGCGGGCGCTGTCGCTGGCCATCGACCCAAACGTTAGTGACTGCACTCCGTGATGAAGCGGCTCGCGGCGCTAGACCAAACATTCGTTCCGGCCGGCGGGTACAGTGCCGTGACATGAGCGACGACACGCAGAGCACCGCCGCCATCACCGACATGATGACGCCCGAGCTGGCGCGCCACCCCCAGCCGGTGTTCCGTGACCTGCTCGCGGGGGCGGCCGCGCTCAAGGTCGACGGGGTCGGCGTGATCGCGTGCTCGCGGGCCGCGGTCGACGAGGTGCTGCGCCAACCGGACGTCTTCTCGTCCAGCACGGAGGCGATCGACCTCAAGACCCGGCGCCCGCTGATCCCGCTCCAGATCGACCCGCCCGCCCAGCGCAAGTTCCGCAAGATCCTCGACCCGCTGTTCAGCCCGCAGAAGATGCGCCGGCTCGAGGAGCCGATCACCGCGCTGGTCAACGACCTCATCGACGCCTTCGTGGACGAGGACGAGATCGACTTCACCCGGCGGTTCTCCATCCCGTTCCCGTCGCGGGTGTTCCTCAGCCTCTTCGGCCTGCCCATCGAGGAGCTGCCGCGCTTCCTGGGGATGAAGGACGGCATCATCCGTCCCGACCACGTGGTCGGACATCAGCGCGGCCATCCCGAGACCGACGCCCACCAGCAGGCCACGGCCGACTCGATCTACGAGTACTTCGAGGGCCTGCTCGACGAGCGGGCCTCCGTGCGGCGCGACGACCTGCTGAGCGAGTTCCTCGACGCCCAGATCGACGGCGATCGCCTGAGCCGGGACGACATCCTCGACATCTGCTTCCTGTTCCTGATCGCCGGCCTCGACACGGTCTCCGCCTCGCTCGACTGCTTCTACGGCCACCTGGCCGAGCACCCTGAGGACCGGCGCAAGCTGGTCGAGGACCCCGACCTGATCGCCCCGATGGTGGAGGAGCTGCTGCGCTGGGAGACCCCGGTGATGGGCGCGGCCCGGGTGGCCACCTGCGACAGCGAGGTGGGCGGCCAGCCGGTGTGCGCCGGCGAGCAGGTCATGGTCCTGCTGGGGGCGGCCAACCTCGACGACAGGGAGACCGCGGACGCCGGGACGGTGCGCTGGGACCGGGAGGCCAACCGACACCTCGCGTTCGGCGGTGGCGTCCACCGCTGCCTCGGCTCCCACCTGGCCCGGGTCGAGCTGCGGGTGGCGCTGCGGGAGTGGCACCGGCGCATTCCGGACTACCGGGTGAAACCGGGCGTGCTGCTCGACTACACGCCCGGCATCCGATCCCTCGACAGCTTCCCGATGGTGCTGCGGGAGTCGCTCTAGAGCCCCGTGAGGATGTCGGTGGAGTCGACGGCCTCGTAGTCCGTCGGCTGGCCGCCGGCGTCGAGGGACGCCTTCAGCCACTGGTTGGAGCACACGCTCGGCATCGTGGCCATGGCCGCCCCGCCGCATCGGAACGTCACGCCGCCCCCGCCCGGGAGCGCCTCGTCCGGCATGGCCTTTATCGCCGCGGCCACGGACTCCGGGGTGATGTCGCCCGTGATCCCGCCGAGGGCTGTGGCCAGGGCGGCGATGACGGTGTAGCCGCTCATCGGGACGTTGTTGTCGACGTCGATGTCCTCGCCGTAGGCGTCCATGACCGCCTGGTACTGCTGGTAGGTCGGGTCGTCGGCGGCGCCGAGGGCGATGGCGGAGGTGACGTACATCTTCTGGAGCTGGTCTCCGGGGATCGCCTGGCGGGTGGCGTCGGTGATGCACTGCGACACCGCGGTGATGGAGCCGTCGTAGGCGAGGACGCTCAGCCCCTGGAAGGCCGCGATGCAGAAGGCGTCGTATCCGACCACCTGGACGACCCCGGCGCCGCTGTCGACCACCTCGCGCATCGGCGCCGTCATGTCGGCCGTGCCCAGCGGCACCTTGACCAGCTCGTAGTCGAGCCCCGCGTTGCCCAGGATCTGGGGGCCGAGCTGCTCGAAGAGGCTGGTCGCCACCGGGACGTCGATGACGACGAAGGCCACCTTGTCGGCGTGGGTGTCCTCCGCCACCGAGATGGGCAGGCCGAACGCCGTCGTGAGCGGGTTGGAGATGACGAAGCTGGACTCCCCGTCGGCCAGGATGCCCTCGCCGTTGGTCTGGAGGAACATCACCGGGATGCCCGCCTCGTGCACGGGCTGCCAGATCGACTCGGCCACGGTGGACTGACCGATGGCCACGGCGACGACGCCGTCCTCGACCATCTGGTTGCCGCAATCGGTGCCGCCGGCCGGATCGGCGCCCGTCTCGCACACCACCAGCTCGATCGGCCGGCCGCCGATGCCGCCCTTGCGCTCGTTCCAGTAGTCGACCGTGGCCCGGGCGGCCCGCACCTCGTCCCGGGCGTCGAACGCCTGGGACTGCCCGTCCGAGGCGAGCCCGATCTTCACCGGCTCGCCCGACGCCGGCTGCGTGGGGCCCAGCAGGTCGCGATCGGCCTGGTCGGGCGCGCTCTGGGAGCTGTCCCCCTTGTCGCCGCACGCGACGACCCCCAGCAGCAGCGGGCCAGCGGCCACGAGCGCGAGCGCGCGGCCGCACGAGTTCCCGAGCGGTCTCATGGGGTCCCCTCCCAGCCGTAACAAATCTTAGGTTCCGACGACGGTGAGCCTGCCCTGAACCGGACCGCTAGTCAATAGCGGCGCTCATCTGACGGTGCGTCAGACGTCCGGTACGGTCGTGGGATGACAGACAGGGTGCGGCTCGACGTCGACGGGGCCATCGCCACCATCACCAACGACAACCCCGGCAAGCACAACGCCTTCGACGACGAGATGGACGTCCAGCTGTTCGCCATCCTCGGCGAGCTGAAGGCCCGGCCCGACATCCGGGCGGTGATCTGGCGGGGCGAGGGCCGGTCCTGGTCCTCGGGGCGGGACGTGGGGGCGATCGGCCAGGGCGACGCCGCGCTCAGCCACCACGAGCTGATGAGCCGGGGCCACGCCGGGATCCAGCAGGTGTTCGACCTCCCCGCCCCCGTCATCGTGGCCATCCAGGGCTGGGCGATCGGCGGATCGTTCCAGCGGGCGCTGCTGTGCGACGTGCGCATCGCCGCCGAGGGCGCCCGTTTCATGCTCCCCGAGGTGAGCCACGGGGTGATCCCCGACACCGGCGGGGTCGCGGCCCTGTTCCAGATCTGCGGGCCTGGCGTCGTGGCGGACATGGTGCTCACCGGCCGGGTGCTGTCGGCCGAGGAGGCGCTCGGGCACGGCATCGTCTCCCGGGTCGTCGCCCCCGACGCCCTGGACGAGGTCGCCCGCGAGATGGCCGAGAAGGTCGCCGCCGCCCCGGCCGTGACCGTGAAGATGGCGCGCCGGGTGCTGCGGCACCTGGGCGAGGCCGAGATCCGGCGGTCGATGGCCGACGAGCTGATCTTCCAGACCTTCGTCAACCGCTCGGACGACTTCGCCGAGCTCCGGGCGGCCCGGGCCGAGGGCCGCGAGCCGCACTACCGGGGGAGCTGACCCGCAGATGACCGACTCCGCCCCGCCCTCGCCCGCTCCGCCCGGGCTGCCCGAGCCGCCGCCGGTCGGGACCAGCGCGCTGCCTGCGGGCACCTACGACGGCGTGACCGTCGTGGTCACCGGCGGGGGCACCGGGCTCGGCCGGGCCATCGCCGTCGAGTTCGCCCGGCTCGGCGCCGCCGTCGGCGTGGTCAGTCGCAAGCCCGAGCACCTCGATGCCGGCCGGGCCGCGGTCGAGGCCGTCGGGTCGCGGGCCGCGGGCGTCCCCTGCGACATCCGCGATCCGGACCAGATCGCCGCCGCGTTCGACGCGGTCGAGGCCGAGCTGGGACGGCCCGCGGTGCTGGTCAACAACGCGGCGGCCAACTTCCCGGTCCCGGCCGAGGACATGTCGCCCAACGCCTGGCGCACCGTCGTCGACATCACGCTCAACGGCACGTTCTTCTGCGCCCGCGAGTTCGCCCGCCGTCACCTCGCGGCGGGCACGCCGGCCTCGATCGTCAACGTCGGAGCGTCCTACGCCTGGACCGGCGGGCCCGGATTCGCCCACAGCGCGGCGGCCAAGGCCGGCGTCAAGAACATGGTCGAGACCCTTGCCGTCGAGTGGGGCCCCTACGGGATCCAGGTCAACGGGCTCGTGCCCGGCCTCTTCCCCCACGAGGACATGACCGCCGACATCACCGGCAACCTCGACCGGACGAACGACAAGGACGCCTGCCAGCCTGCGCTGCGGGTCGGGCGGCTGCGCGAGCTGGGCTGGGCCGCGACGTTCCTGGCCTCGCCCTACGCCCGCTTCGTCTCGGGCCACACCCTGGTGGTGGACGGCGCCAACTGGCAGCGCCGCTCGCTCACCAACCCGGCGGTCGTGACCGTGCGCGACCAGATGGGCCGGGGGCCGTTCGCCTGACATGGCCGCCACCCGCACCGTCCTGTTCGACTTCGACGGCACGCTGATCGACTCCGACGCCGTGCTGCAGGCTCCGTTCGCCGCGCTGGGGCTGGCCGAGGCGGACTTCCCGCCGCTCGGCCTGCCGCTGCCCGTGGCGTGCGAGCGGGCCGGGATCACCGTGGCCGACTACCTGGCGCACTACGACCCGGGCGCCGCCCGCCCGTTCCCCGGCGTCGAGGCCATGCTGGCCGGGCTCGACCGCTGGGGCCTGTGCTCCAACAAGGACCGGGCCACCGCCGAGGTCGAGCTGGCCCGGCTCGGCTGGAAGCCGGCCGTCGCCTTCTTCTCCGACGACTTCGGCGGCCGGACCAAGTTCCTGGCCCCCGTGCTGGCGGCCTTGGCGCTCCTGCCGGGCGATGCGCTCCTCGTGGGGGACACCGCCCACGACCGGGCCTGCGCCCACGCCGCGGGCGTCACGTTCGCCCTGGCCGGCTGGAACCCGCGGGCCGTCGCCGAGCCGGGTGACCTCGTCCTCGCCACGCCGGCTGACGTGGTCACCGCGCTCGAGGCCCCCGGGCGGGTAGACAGCGGGGCATGATCCTCATCACCGCGAAGTTCCCGGTCCGTCACGAGAAGCTCGAGGAGTTCGTGACCCTGGCCACGGGGTACGCGTCGGCGGTCGAGGCCGAGGAGGGCTGCCTGTTCTTCGAGTGGTCGCGCAGCCTCGACGATTCCGACGTGTTCGTGGCCGTCGAGGGCTTCCGCGACGCCGAGGCCGGCCAGGAGCACGTCAAGACCGTCCACTTCGCCGAGCTGATCGAGAAGGGCCCCGACCTCGTCTCCGGGCAGCCGACGATCATCTACATCGACGCCCCGGAGGTCGACGGCTGGGGGCCGATGGGCGAGATCCAGCCGCGCTGAGCCAAGGCCACGCGCCCGCTAGGTTCCCGGCCTGTGCCGGGGACGCCGAGCCGACGGCGGCCCGTGCCGCGTGTAGTGGCCGCCTTGCTGGTCGCGGGGCTGGCGGTGGCGTGCGCCCGGGACGGTGATGCTCGCTACCTGGTCGACGCGGATCGTGATCCCGAGGCCGATCAGGCGTTGGCGGGGGTGCAAGCCGCGGTCGCTGAGGCACCGAGCTTCCGGTTCGAGCTCCAGGGCGTCGACACGACGATGGCCTACTGGGAGGAAGGGCCGCGGCAGTTCACCGGAGAGGGCGCGTGGAGCGCCGACCGCTGGCACCTGGTGACCCGCGATCAGACCGACGCCAGCGAGATGATCCTGGACGGCGAGACCGCGTACTGGCGCTGGCCCGACTCGGGCGGTCCACTCGAACAGGAGCCGTGGACCTGCGAGGCAGCCTCGGACTTCGAGTCGCTGCCGCGGGACGAGGTACTGGACGAGATGTCGGGCACGCTGGACGAGATCGCGGCGGAGGACGAGCTCGACGAGGGTCTCGTGGACCAGCTGGCGGTGGCGCTGGCAGCCGGCCTCTACCTGGATGGCAGGCTCGACCGGGTCGACTGGGCGGACGCCGAGGTCGACGTCTGGCCCTTCCCGGAGGATCCGACCTCGTTCGTCGAGGCCATCGAGCGTGGCGGCACGGCGCGCGTGCTCGGCGAGGCGGGAGGGGTGAGGACGCTCGGCATCACGCTGCAAGCTCCTCAGGACGTCGTCGCCGGCTACGGGCGGCCCGTCCCCGATGGCCAGATGGAGCTCGACGTCGGCGCCGACGGCCTGCCCACGGCGCTGCGCCTGCACGTCGCGGCGGGGGACGAGTCGTTCGACCTCGAGGTGCGGTTCAGCGACTGGGGGTCGCCCGTGGACATCGAGGTCCCGGCCACCGTCTGCTGAGCGCAGGGTCGTTCGGCCCTGGTGACCTCGCCCGCCCGGGCGGACGATGGAGGTGTCGCCGGGCGCGGGAGGTCGGATCATGGCTGTCGTCACGGGACCGCTGCACGACAGGCGGACGCTCTGGCGGGGCTTCCTGCTCGGGGTGGTCGCCGCGATGGTGGGGATCGCCGCGCTGGCGGCGCTCGTGGCAGTGGCGGGGGGCGGCGACGATGGCGCGGTCCACGGCTCGGGCGTCGAGGTGACCGACCAGCGCGAGCTGGCGCCGTTCGCCGCGGTCGAGCTGGCCGGGGCCAACACCGTGACCGTGCAGGTCGGAGAGGCGCAGTCGGTCGCGGTGACGGGGGACGACAACCTCGTGGGCCAGGTCACCACGAGCGTGCGCGACGACCGGCTCGTCATCGACGACCACGGCACCCTCGACACCGAGGCGCCCATGAGCGTGACCGTCGCGGTGCCGTCGCTCGACCGGTTGAGCCTGAGCGGGATGGGCACCGTGACCGTCGCCGGCGTGAGCGGCGCGGAGCTCACCGCGGAGCTGTCGGGCACGGGGACGTTGGAGGTCTCGGGCCGCGTCGAGCGCCTGACCGCCACCCAGTCCGGGCTGGGGACGCTCGACCTGGACGGCCTGGCCGCCCGGGACGCGACGGTCCGCCTGGAGGGCACCGGCGATGTCACGGTCCAGGCGACCTCGACGCTCGACGCCACGCTGAGCGGGACCGGGTCGATCCTCTACACGGGGTCGCCGGCGGTCACGACGCACAACACCGGAGTCGGATCGGTCACCGCCGCGTAGCGGTCCCCCGCGGTCAGCCCGGGGGCGGCTCCTTCCAGGTGTCCCAGTAGGTCACCTCGGCCACGGGGCGGCGGCGGGCCTCGGCCCAGCGGCCGGTGGGGTGGCCCATGGGGATCATCGCCCAGGTGACCACGTCCTCAGGGATGCCGAGCACGGCGCGGACCTCGGGTTCCTGGAGGCGGTGGACGGTGGTGAGCGTCGTGCCGAGCCCGAGGGCCCGGGCCGCGAGGAACAGGTTCTGCACGGCCGGGAAGACCGACGACTCGGCCATGCCGACCTGGCCGCGGGAGCAGGGGATCACGATGACGGGCGCGTCGCCCATGTGGTCGCCGAGGTGGTCGGCCGAGGCCAGCATCCGCGCGACCTGCGGGGACCCGTCGGCCTGTCCCGCGTAGATGCCGCGCACGGATCCCCAGCACGCGTTGTAGATCTCACCCAGGCGCCTCCGCTTGTCCGGGTCGCGCACCACCATCCACCGCACCGGCTGGCTGTTGCCGCCCGTCGGGGCCTTGGTGGCCGCCTCGACGACCTTGAGCACGTCGGCGTCGCTCACCTCGCGGTCGGGATCGAGCCGCCGCATGGCCCGGGTGGTCGCTATGGCCTCGAAGACGTCCATCGGCCCAGTCCACCACCTCGGGCGGCGGCGTGACCAAGGACACAAAACGAAACGTTGACGTATCGCTGTGAGACACTAACGTCTCTCTAGAACGCAAGCGTCTCACAAGACGGCGCCGGCGTCTCGCAACAAGCGTCCAACCTCCGGCCCCCGAGGAGTCACGATGCCGTCTCCGCCCGCAGTCGCCACCCCGGCCATCCCGCTGCACGAGCAACCCGAGATCCACGCCAAGCGCTGGTTCCTGCTCGGGATCATGTGCCTCTCGCTCGTGCTCGTCGTGATGTCCGTGTCCGGGCTCAACACCGCGCTGCCCAGCATCCAGCGCGACCTCGGCGCCACCGCCTCGGAGCTGCAGTGGATCGTCGACGCCTACGCCGTGGTCTTCGCGGGCCTGCTGCTCAGCGCCGGCGCGGTCGGTGACCGCTTCGGCCGGCGCCGCGCCCTGCTGGGCGGGTTGGTCGTGTTCGGGATCGGCGCCCTGCTCGGCGGGCTGGCGAGCGACGCCACGCAGGTGATCGCCAGCCGGGCCGTCATGGGCATCGGCGCCGCCTTCGTCATGCCCGCGACCCTGTCGCTGATCACGTCGATCTTCCCGCCGGAAGAGCGGCCCCGGGCCATCGCAGTGTGGGCCGGCTTCGCCGGGGCGGGCGCCTCCATCGGCCCCATCCTGAGCGGCGGCCTGCTCGAGGGCTACTGGTGGGGCTCGACCCTGCTGGTCAACGTGCCGGTGGTCGTGGCCATCATCGTGGCCGTGCGGGCCTTCGCGCCGGACTCGCGGGACGAGTCGGGCACGCCGCTCGACCCGGTGGGCGCACTGCTGTCGCTGGTCGGGCTGGGTTCGCTGATCTTCGCCATCATCGAGGGCCCGGAGGACGGCTGGACCAGCGGCATCGTCGTCGCCGCCTTCCTCACCTCGGCCGCCGCGCTGTCGGCGTTCGTGCTGTGGGAGCGCCGCTCGGACCATCCGATGCTGCCGCTGACCCTGTTCCGTGACCGGCGGCTGAGCGTCGGCAGCGGCGTCATCACGGTGGCGTTCTTCGTGATGTTCGGGTTCTTCTTCCTGATGACGCAGTACCTGCAGTTCGGCCGGGGCTACTCGCCACTGTCCGCCGGCCTGGCCAGCCTGCCGCTGGCCCTGACGTTCCTGGTCGTCTCGCCCCGCAGCGCACGCCTGGTCGAGCGGTACGGGGCGGCCCGGGTCATGGCCTCCGGGTTGGCGGTGGTGGCGCTGGGCTTCGCCGTGCTCACCACCCTGAGCAGCGGCACGCCCTACGTCGTGATCGCCGCCGCCTTCGCCCTGCTGGGCGCAGGTATGAGCATCACCGCGGCCCCGGCCACGAGCGAGATCATGAGCTCCATCCCGCTGTCCAAGGCCGGCGTCGGCTCCGCCCTCAACGACACCACCCGTGAGCTGGGCGGCGCCCTCGGCATCGCCCTGCTGGGCAGCATCGCCAACAGCGCCTACCGGTCCGGCGTCGAGCTGGGCGGCCTCGGGCTCCCGGCCGGAGCCCGGAGCGCGGCGGGCGAGTCCATCGGCGCCGCCAGCGCCATCGCCGAGCGGGTGCCCGGCGGCGGGGCGGTCGTGGCCCGGGCCGCGTCGGCCTTCACCGACGCCTTCACCCTGACCAACACGGTGGCGGTCGGCATCGCCCTCGCCGCCGCGGCGGCCGTCCTGGTGTTCTCACCCGGGCGCGGCAAGGCCACCGAGACCGACGAGGTCGTCGACCTCCGCGACGTCGACGATCTCGGGCTCCTGCCGGTGGGGGTCGAGGTAGGCGACTGATGTCGCAGGAGACTTTGGGCGACTCATGACACGGTCGTGGGAGACTGAACCCATGGTCGACCTGGATGCGACGCTCGGCGCGGAGACCGATCCCCGCGTCGAGCGCTCGCGCCGGGTGATCCTCCAGGCCGTGCTCGACGAGCTGGGCCGGGTGGGCTACAGCGCCCTGTCCATCGAGGCCGTGGCGGCCCGGGCCGGGGTCGGCAAGAGCACGATCTACCGCCACTGGCAGGGGAAGGCCGAGCTGGTGGAGGACGCCTTCAACACGCTGAAGGCCCCCGTTGTCGCCCCGGAGTCCGGGACGATCCGGGAGCGGGTCCTCTCGGTCGTGGAGCAGGTGGCCTGCCTGGTCCAGGAGTCGACCTACTCGGCGTGCATCCCGGCGCTGATCGACGCCTCCGAGCGCGATCCCCGGATGCGCGCCTTCCACCGGAGCTTCAGCGGCGAGCGCCGGGGTGTGCTGGTGGGCATGCTTCGGGACGCCGTGGACGCGGGCGAGCTGCCCGCGTCCACCGATCCCGGGCTGCTGGCCGACGCCCTCGTGGGGCCGATCATCCTGCGCCGCCTGATGCTGAACGAGCCGATCGAGCCCGGCATCGCCGCCGAGCTGGTCGACCTGCTGCTCCCGGTCACCCAGGAGGGCTGACCGGGCCGCGCCCCGCGGTCAGTTCTTGGGGGGCTGGGACGCCAGCTCGCCGAGCACCGACTCCGAGTCGGCGTAACGGGCCAGGTCGGCGAGGGCCACGATGCCGACCGCCTGGTCACCGTCCATCACGGGGACGCGGCGCACGGCCGAGTCCACCATCACCTGGGCCGCGGCCTCGAGGGTGTCGTCCGGCTCGAGCGTGACCAGGTCGGGGGAGCAGATGTCCCCGGCGAGCAGGGTGTTCACGTCCTCGCCCGCCGCGACAGCCCGGAGGACGATGTCGCGGTCGGTCACGATGCCGCCGAGCTTGCCCTGGCGCTCGACGAGCACGTCGCCCAGGTCCTTGTCGCGCATGATGGCGGCGACCTCCCTCAGCGGCGTGGACTCGTCGACGCACGCCGGATTGGGGGTCATGAGATCTCGGATCGTGTCTGCCATACCTTGTGGGTCCCCCACCCGGGGCGCGGGCAAACATCCATCAGTGCAGGTCAGCGTGGGCCGGCGTGCGAAACTCCCCCGGATGCGCGCTGGTGGAGTGACCTCGGCGGGGGAGGTGGACGCCCGGCTCGACGGCGTGGCCGCGCCATCCGAGCCGGAGCCCTCGCGTTCGTCGGGCGGGCGGGGACTGCTGGCCGCGGTGCTGGTCGCGGTCAACCTGCCGATCCTGGTGGCCACGACCCGGGCGCTGGCCCGGGGCTGGCAGCCAATGGGTGACGACGGGATCCTGCTGGTCCGGGCCCGCGACGTCGGGACCCACCACAACCCGCTGCTGGGCACGTGGACGTCGGCTTCGGTCGTCGTGGGGGACCAGATCAACAACCCGGGCCCGCTGTACTACGACGCGATCGCCCCGGCGGTGCGGCTGCTTGGCCCGTGGGTCGGGCTCGCGGTGGGCGTGATGCTGGTCAACATGGCGGCGTCGTCGCTGGCCGTCGTGGCCGGCCGGCGGATCGGCGGGGCCGAGTCGGGCACCCAGACCATGCTGGGCGTGGGCCTGGCCGTGGTCGGGCTCCAGTTCGCGCTCGGCAGCGAGCTGCTCTTCGACGTGTGGCAGCCCAACGCCCTGGTGCTGCCCTTCTTCGCCTTCCTGGTGGTGGCGACGGTGCTGGCGACCGGCGACCTCATGATGGCGCCGTGGCTGGTCGGGCTCGGCAGCCTGCTGGTGCAGACGCACATGAGCCACGCCGTGATCGTCGCGGCCGTGACGCTGGGAGCCGCGGTGCTGGCGGCGCTCAACCTGCGCCACCGGGGCGAGCGGCCCGCGTGGCGGCGCCCGGCGATGTTGACGGCGGTGGTCCTGGTGCTGGCCTGGATCCAGCCGCTGGTCGAGCAGCTCACCGGGTCGGGCGAGGGCAACCTGTCCCGCATCGCCGGGGCCGCGAGCGGCGGCGACGCCTCGACCTACGGCGGGCGCCTGGCGGCCCGCCTGGTCGCGGAGGTGATCACCGGACCGTGGTTCTCCCGGTCGACCTACGCCCACGGGATCCCGTCCACGGTGGCGGGCGACGACCTCAGCGGCCTGCCGTCGGCGCCGGTCGCGGCCGCGACGCTCGTCGTGCTGCTCGCCGGGCTCGCGGGCCTCGGGGTCCTCGCCTGGCGGACCGGGCGGACGCGCCTGGCGACGATGCTGGCGGTGGCGGCCGGCACCCTGGCCGCGGTCACCGCCGCCTTGGCGACCTCGCCGGTGAGCATCCTCGGCGTCGCCGCCCACCAGATGCGGTGGCTGTGGCCGGTCGCCGCGCTCGTCACGGCCGCCTTCCTGGCCGCCCTACTCGTCGCGCTGCAGAGCCGGCGGGCGCTCAACCGGGCGGCCGTCGCCGTCGCTACCGCAGCCGTCGTGGCCGTGGCGGTGCTCGCCCTGCCCACGTTCCGCAGCACGGCGCCCGGGCCGGTCCAGGACGCCGGCCGGCTGCGCCAGGCCCAGGCGCTCGTCAACCAGCTCGACACGCTGCAGGGCCGGGGCCCGATCCGCTTCGACCCGACCGGCCTGCGGTACGCCGAGCCGTTCAGCGGGCTGGTGATGGCCCAGCTGCAGGACCTGGGCGTCCCGATGGTGCTGGACGACGAGGTCCTGATCCGCCAGCTCGGCGAGGGCCGGCGCGACCGGGGCGAGGCCCGCTTCAGCCTGCACGAGGTGGAGGGGGCCGGCGCTTTCGACGTCCCGGAGGGCGAGGAGCGGGTCGCGTTCGTCGACGGGCTGAGCGGGGCCGAGCGGGCGGAGCAGCGGGCCATCGAGCGCCGCCTACAGGCGGGCGCGCCGGAGCCCGGGGACGAGGCCCGGGCCGCCGCCCTCGACGAGAAGGCGCGGGCGGGCGCGATCGCGCTGTTCCTCGCGCCGATCCCGGACCGGGGTTAGCGGCGCAGGTCCCGCCGGATCCGCCACAGGTCGGCGGTCGCCCGCAGGCCCGAGCGCGCCGTCATGTGGGTCCCGGCGGCATCGTGCCAGCTCTGGAGCGGCAGCTCGACGCAGCGACCCGGCAGCAGCCGGCCGAGCAGCTCGACGTCGAAGGCCCACTCGCTGACGAACGGGCGGCCCAGCGCCGCCTCCAGCCGCGGACCGGCCCGGAACGCCTTGGCCCCGCACTGGGTGTCGTACACGGCGACCCCCAGCACCAGGCTGCCGAGCGTGGCGAACAGGCGCCCGGTGTAGTGGCGCAGGGCCGAGCGCCGGATGTCGGTCCCCAGCATCGCCACCCGGCTGGCGATGACCGCGTCTAGTCCCACGTCGGCCCGCAGCGCGTCGATCAGCCGGGCGACCTCGCCTGGTGGCGCGGCGAAGTCGGCGTCGCAGTAGGCGACCAGGTCGGCGCCGCCGGCCATCGCCTCCCGCAGCCCCTGGCGCACCGCCTCGCCCTTGCCCCGGTTGCGCCCGAGCGACAGCACGGCCACCCGGTCGGGATGGCGGTCCGCCAGGTCGGCGAGCAGGGCGGCGGTGCCGTCGGTCGACCCGTCGTCCACCGCCAGGACCCGGACGTCGGCCTTGGCGATCAGCTCGGCGAACGGCTCGGGGTCGAAGCGGGCGGCCTCGTCGAAGCACGGGACCACCACGGTGCAGTCGGGGCCGGTGCTCACGGGCCCGGTGACCGCCGGGGGCGGCACACCGCCCAGGTCGACAGGCCCGGCGTGGGCAGGCCGTGCTCGGCCAGCCACAGCCCGGCGCCGGCGTCGGCGGCGAGGGCGGCCTCCACCGCCCGGGTCAGGCCCGGCCCCCGGTCCCAGTGCCCGACGCCGTGGTCCTGGGGCGCCCGGGGGCCCGCCAGCCGCTCGCGGGCGACGCCCGCGGCCCGAGCCGGGAGCAGCGAGGCGAACAGGCCGCCCCGGGCCACGATCTCGAAACGGGGGGCAAGCAGCGCCCGTAGCCGCCCGGGGGAGTAGCGCCGGTGGTGGACGAGGGCGGTGTCGTGGGCCGAGAACAGCGCCTGGTAGGCGGGGACGCTGACGATCACCACGCCGTCCGGGTCCACCCGGGGCAGGATCGCTGCGTCGAGGAAACCGGCGTCGTCCTCCACGTGCTCGATCACGTCCAGCAGCAGAACCAGGTCGAACGTGCCCTCCGGCTCGGCCGCGGTCCGCACCACGCCGGCGGGCAGGTCGGCGGCGAGGTCGGCGCTGCGGTAGTTCACGTCCCAGCAGACGATGGCGGCGCCCTCGGCGGCCCGTCCCAGCTCGCCGGCGAACCAGCCGTCGCCGGCGCCGACGTCGAGCACCCGGCGGGGCCCGCCCGGCGACGTGTGGCGGGCGATCAGCGACCGGAAGAACCGGGCGCGTGCCGTCTCCCACGGATGGCGGCGACCCGTGTCGCCCTGCTCCCTCAGATCCACCCGGGGATCGTAACTACAGGTGGCCGTTGTTCTGGAGCCAGCGGAACGCGGGGTAGCCCCAGACCGGGGGCAGGTAGAAGACCGAGATCCGGTAGAGCAGGACCGCGGCCAGCGCCGCCTCCTCGGTCATGCCCGCGTTGACCAGCCCGAAGGCGAGGCCGCCCTCGACCACGCCCACCCCGCCGGGGATGGGGATGATGCCCGCGAGCAGGCCCACGCTGATGTTGATCACCAGCAGCTCCCCCAGCCCCACGGCCGTCCCCATGGCCCGGGCGAAGGCGCCGAGGGCGAAGGCGAAGAGCACCTCGCTGGCGAGGTTCCCGCCGAAGAGCATGGCCAGCTTGCGGCTCGACCGCAGGCTCCGCGCCGCGGCGGTCGCCTCCCGGGCCAGGCGGCCCGTCAGGCCCAGGACCGCCTGGCGCCACGGCCGGACCGCGGCCACGAGGGCGATCGCCGTCACCGCCAGGATGGCGACCACCGCAAGCAGCCCGAACGCGCTGTCGGGCGCCCGTGCGAGATCGAGGTCGAGCGAGGCGGACGTCAGCAGCAGGAGCGAGGCGAGCAGGAACGCCTGGGTGACGAAGCCGCCGACCCCGTCGATGGCCCCCACCGTGATCGCTGCGGTGGGCGAGACGCCGTGGCGCTGGAAGAAGCGGACGTTGACGGCGATACGGGCCGCGGCGGAGGGGATGGCGAGGGCGATGTACGAGACCGCGAGCTGGAGGGCGTACACCGGGCCCAGCGGCAGGTCGACGGGGGCAGCGCCCATCGTCGACACCGCCTGGGACAGGCGGGGCAGCTGCGCCACCACGAGGCCGATGGCGATGAACCACCAGCGCGCATCGCGCACCGTGTCGACCAGCTGCTCGAAGTCGATGCCGGTGGCGATGGTGAACAGCGCGAACGCGGCCAGCACGGGGAGCGCGATCTGGGAGACCGAGGCGAAGGTGATCCGCCGCAGCTGCTCGAGCTCGGGCGCCTCGGTCCCGGCCCGGGCCGCCGCCTCGGCGCGCAGGTCGTCGAGGTCGACGCCGGTGTCCTCGACGCCGTCGCGCTGCGGGCCGGTCAGCGCGGGCGGCTGCAGGTAGGGGAGCACGGCCGTGAGCCGTTCGGGCCCGAGCGCGGTGAGGGCGGCGTCGATGGCCTGGTCCGGACCGGCGAGCAGCGCGGTGGTCGCGAGGTACTGCGCCTGGTCGGTGCGGCGCTGGCCGACCGTGGGCGCGACCGTGCCGCCCCGGAACCCGATGAGACCGAGCCCGTCGGGCGTGACGACGAGGTGGCGGGCGTCGACCTGGCCGTGGCGGACGCCCGCCGCGTGCAGCCGGGCCAGCACCCGCCAGCCCTCGGCCAGGAGGCCGGCATCGACGCCCTCGGCGCAGTCGCTCAGCGGCGTCCCGGTCCGGCGCAGGACCAGCAGGGCGTCGTCGTCCGCGGTGCTGCCGGCCACGACCACCTGGTCGGTGGCGATCCCGGCCTGGGCCGCCAGCAGGGTGAGCAGGGCCTCGTGCTCGACCTGGGCCAGCCGGCTGAGGCGCAGCTGGGCTCCGGGCTGGCGCAGCCAGACCGCCCGCCACAGGGTCGAGACCAGCGCCGTGTCGTAGGCGTCGCGGCCGTAGACCCGCACGACGATCGGGGCGCCGTCGGCGTCGAGCGCGTCGACGGTGAAGACCCCGGCCTCCTGGCGCTCGGCCTCCCCCAGCGACGACGTGGCCACGCCCAGCTCGGCCAGCGCCTGGCGGACCCCGTCGAGGCCGGGGCGCCCGGCCGAGGAGCCGAAGACGAGGTGGACCACGCCCGCGGCGATCACCGCGGCCACGACCCCGGCCGTGGCCCCGAGGATGCTGGTGGCGCTCAGCGCGACGGCGCCCAGCGCCGCTCCGGCGATGAGCCAGCGCCCGAGGCGGCGGGCGGGGCGGGTCAGGTGCGGGGAGGCGGTGATGATCGCGGCGGCCGGCACCGCCAGCTGCACGGCCGGGTACCAGGCGGGCGGCCCGTAGAGGTGCCACTCGCTGCCCGGCGGCCAGCCGGCGTGGACGGCCTGGGCCACCCCGTAGGACAGGGCCCCGGCGAGCCCGGCGCTCAGCGCCAGGTCGCGGGCGACCGACAGCCGGCGCAGGACGAGCGCGGCGATCAGCAGGCCGAGCCCCCACCACACCAGCAGGCCCACGGCCACCTGCCACAGCGCGGTGAGGAGGTCGGGCAGGGCGGCGATGACCCGGTTGACCGGCCGGAAGATCGCCGGCAGCGGCGCTTCGGCCAGGCTGAGGAACAGCAGCCCGATCGCGCCGAGCACGACCGCGAGGACGTCGGTGGCCCGCCGTGCCCGGGGTGCGTCGGCCGCGCCGGCAAACAGGCGGGCACCAGCCATTCCGCTCAGTCTCGCCCAGAGCGCCTATGTCACGGAGTGATCAGCGGAAGGCGAGGCCCTCGAAGTCGCCCTTGGTGCGCCACTCGTCGAGGTACGCGAAGTACGCGGTGGCGCCCATGGGGTAGCCGACGAACGTCCACGCGCCCGGGCCACCGGGCTGGCCCTCGTTGTTGTAGTAGCCGGGGGTGCAGTCGGCCGAGCCGAGGATCATGCCGGGGCCCGAGGCCAGCAGGTCGAGCCACTCTTGCTCGGCCTCGGCCGTCAGCTCGACCTGGTCGTGGCCCTCGGCCAGGGCATGCTTGACGATCAGGGCGATCGTCGCGCCCGACTCCACCAGGTTGTGGGGGACGTTCGAGATCAGGTTGGCGCCCTGGGTCGGCTGCACGATGAACAGGTTGGGGAACCCGTGCACGTGGGTGCCGTGCTTGGTGCGCATGCCGTCGGCCCAGTGCTCGGACAGGAGCCGGCCGTCGCGGCCGCGGGGGTCGTAGCCGTTGCGGCTCTCGAACGGCGTGCCGACCTCGAACCCGGAGGCGTAGATGATGCAGTCGACCGGGTACTCGACGCCGGCCACGACCACACCGTTCTCGGTGATGCGCTCGACGCCCTTGCCGTCGGTGTCGACGAGGTGCGTGCCCGGCTCGTTGTACGCCTGCAGGTACTCGTCGTGGAAGCACGGCCGCTTGCACAGCTGGCGGTACCAGGCCTTGAGCGCCTGGGCGGTGTCGTGGTCCTCGACGAGCGAGTCGACCCGGGCCCGGATCTCCTCCATCTTCTCGAAGTCGGAGTCCTCGAACGCCGCCATCATCTTCTCGGGTACGAGGTCCTCGGGCGGCAGGGACATGATGCGGCTCCGGATGCGGCGGGACAGGTCGGTCCAGCCGTCCATCACCAGGTCCTCCTCGGCGATGCCGCCGGCCTGGTTGGCGGTGAAGTTCTCCAGCCAGCGCTGCTGCCAGCCCGGCGTGGCGATCTCGGCGAACCAGTCGGGATCGGTCGGCCGGTTGGCGCGGACGTCGACCGAGCTGGGCGTGCGCTGGAAGACGTAGAGCGTGCCGCAGGCCCGGGCCAGCTCGGGGATGCACTGCACCGCGGTGGCCCCGGTGCCGATGATGCCGACCCGCTTGTCGTGCAGGCGGTCCATCGGCGACCCCGCCGGGTCGCCGCCGGTGTACTCGTAGTCCCAGCGGCTGGTGTGGAACGTATGGCCGCCGAAGTCGTCGAGGCCCGGGATGCCGGGGAGCTTGGGGACGTGCAGCGGTCCGGTGCCCATGCCGAGGAACTGGGCCGTGAAGCGGTCGCCGCGGTTGGTGGAGATGATCCAGCGCGAGGCGTCGTCGTCCCACTCCAGGTCGGTGACCTCGGTGTGGAACAGGGCGCCGTCATAGAGGCGGAAGTGCTTCCCGATGCGCTGGCAGTGTTCGAGGATCTCGGGCGCGTGCGCGTACTTCTCGGTCGGCATGTGCCCGGTCTCTTCCAGCAGCGGCATGTACACGAACGACGCCGTGTCGCACATGGCTCCGGGGTAGCGGTTCCAGTACCAGGTCCCGCCGAAGTCGCCGCCCTTCTCGATGATGCGGACGTCCTCGATGCCCGCTTCCTTGACGCGGGCCCCGGTGACCAGGCCGGCGAAGCCGCCACCGATGAACGCGAACGTGACGTGGTCGGTCAGCGGCTCGCGCTCCACCACCGGCGTGTAGGGGTCTTCCAGGTAGTGCTCGAGCTGGGTGCCCTTGAGCCGCAGGTACTGGGCGTTGCCGTCGGGGCGGAGGCGCTTGTCGCGCTCGGCCCGGTACTTCGCCCGGAGCGCCTTCTTGTCGATCGCCATGCCCCCAATCTTGACCCGCCGGTCAAGTGGGTGACAAGAGCGTCAGGGACTCCATCACCGTTTCTCCACGTCGCCTCCAAGCATGTGTCAAGCGCGCAGGCGCACGCTGGGGCCCATGGTCGCCCTCGCCCGCCCCCGCACCCGCCCGCACCTGGCCGTCCGGCCGGGGCACCGGGCGGGCGCGCGGGCGATGGCCACCTGGCTGCCGGGCATGGCCACGTACGGCCTGGTCGTCGGGGTCGCGGCCGGCAAGGCCGACGTGCCGGCCCTCGCCGGCTGGCTGACCGGCCCGCTGTTCTACTCCGGTGGCGCCCAGGTGGCGGCGGTGGGCCTGTTCGACGCCGGGGCCGCCAGCTTCGTGGTCGTGGCCACCGTGCTCGCCATCAACGCCCGCCTCCTCGTCTACTCGGCGGCGTCCGGTCCCCGCTGGCGCGACACACCCGGCTGGTCGCGGGCGCTCGCCTGCTACCTCCTCGTCGATCCCAGCTTCGCGGTCGGCGCCGACGGCTACGCCCGGGCCGACGCCGCGGGCGGGGACACCGCGGCGATGGCCGAGGCCCACGACCACTACATGGGCGCCGCCGTCGTCCTCTGCGTCACCTGGTTCACGGCCAGCGGCATCGGGGTCCTGAGTGCCGGCGCCCTCCCCACCGGCCTGCAGCTGGCCTTCGTCGTCCCGCTCTTCCTGCTGGGCGAGACCCAGCGCCGCATCACCGACCGCACCGGCCTGCGGGCCGCCATCGTGGCCGTGGCCGTGGCGAGCGTGGGTCGGGCGATGCCCCTGCACCTCGGCGTGCTGACCGCCATCGTCGCCGGCCTCACCGTGGCCGCCCTCTCGCTACCATCCACATCCACCCCGGAGGACCATCGATGACCGTGTGGCTGACCCTGCTCGTGGCCGGCGCCGTGAGCTACTCGTTCCGGCTCGTGCCGGCCGTGCTCGTCGACCGGGTCGGCGCGCTCGACCAGATCGAGCGGATCTCGGCCTACGCCGTGCCGGTGACCTTCGCGGCCGTGGCCGCCGACGCCGTCACAGCCCGGGCCCAGGCCGCCACGGCCGGACCGCTCGACGTGCTGGCGCCCGTGGCCGCCGCGGTGGTGGCCGTGGTCGCCGCCCGGCGGACCGGGTCGCCGCTCGTCGCCATCGCCGCCGGCATGCCCGTGCTGTGGGGACTGACCTGGGCGGCGGGCCGATGAGCGCCATCATCCGCACCCCCAAGGACGCCGCCGCGCTGGGGACCGTCCTCGGCGTGTGGGCCCACCCCGACGACGAGACCTACCTCTCGTCCGGCCTCATGATGCTGGCCCGCCAGGCCGGGCGGCGGGTCGTGTGCGTCACCATGACCCGGGGCGAGCACGGCACCGACGACCCCTCCGTGTGGCCGCCCGAGCGCCTGGCCCGCACCCGCGACCACGAGATCAAGGCGGCCATGGCCATCCTGGGCGTCGACGAGCACCGCTGCGTCGGCCTGGAGGACGGCACCCTCGCCGGAATCGACCGGGGCATGGGCGTCCGCCTCGTCGCCGACCTCATCGCCGAGGTCCGGCCGGCCACGATCGTCACCTTCGGGCCCGACGGCATGACCGGCCACTCCGACCACCAGGCCGTCGCCGGCTGGGTCGAGGCCGCGTGGCGGTCCCTGCGCCCGGCGCGCCGGCCGCGGCTGCTGCGGGCCACGAGCACCGCCCGCTGGGCCGACCGCTTCGCCGACATCCACACCGAGCTCGGCATCTTCCCGCCCGGGCTGCCCGTGCGCACGCCGGACGACGGCGTCGCCGTCACGGTCAGCCTGGACGACGAGGGGGCCGACACCAAGCTCGCCGCCCTGCGGGCCCAGGCGACCCAGACGGCGCCGGTGCTGGCCGCGATGGGCGAGGAGCGCTACCGGTCCTGGTTCGCCGACGAGAACTTCACCATGCCCGAGGTCTCCGGGTCAGGGCGCGGGGACGTCGAGCGCGTCGAGGGCGTCCCGGCACCGCTGGGCGTCTAGCGGCTGGCCGGCCTCGTCGAACAGCCCGGCGGCCTCGCCCAGCAGCCGCCGGGCGGAGGGCTCGTCGCCCGCGGCCCGGACGATGTGGGCGCGGGCCTCGCGCACCGCCGCCTGCCAGGCCGTGCCCTGCCACAGCGCGGCCGACACCTCGGCCTCGGCCAGCCACGCTCGGGCCTCGTCCAGGCGGCCGCCCTCGGCGTAGGCGATGGCCGCGGGGACAGCGATCATGACGTGGCACATGATGCAGGTCGTGTGCTCGTCGGCCGCCTCCGCCGACTCCTCGACCACGGCCAGGGCCGCCTCGGTGTCGGGCGCGGCGGCCACGAGGGTGCCGTAGATGCGCTGGAGCAGGTGCGACGCCAGCGGCGTCCAGCGGGCGATGAGCAGCGCCCGGCGCAGCAGGCGCCGCGCCTCGGCCGGCTCGCCCTCGATCAGGTGGAGCTCGGCCAGGCGCTGGAGGGCGTGCGACCGGCCGATGTCGGCCCCCAGCGCGGTGTGCATGTCGATGGCGTCGGTGAGGTCCCGCCGGGCGGTCTCGAGGTCCCCGGCCAGCAGTGCCGCCTCGCCCGTGACTGTCGTGGCGAACGCCGCGGCGGGCCGGGCGCCGAGCTCCTCGGCCTGGTGGCGCAGCTGCGTGGCGAGGCGGATCACCTCGTCGTAGGGCGTCGGCCCGTACAGCAGGTACTCGGCCACGCACAGGTGGGAGTCGAACACGGTGGTCGCCAGGGCCGGGCTCTCGCTGGTGGCCCGTAGCTCGCGGCCCAGCCGGTCGAACCACTCGCCCCGGTTGTGGGCGACCAGGCCCTGGAGCGTGATGCCGTCGAGCACCTTGACCGGCGCCCCGCCCGCCACGGCCAGGCCCCGGATCGTGTCGGCGGCCGCGCCTGCCGCGTCGAGGTCGCCGGAGAAGTAGGCGAGCATGCCCTGGGCGTGCAGCACGGCGGCGTCGTCAGGGCCGCCGTCGGGCTCCAGCCCGGCGAGAGCCTCGCCGGCGGTGGCCACGTCGCCCGCGTACAGGGCGGCGCGGGCCAGGCGGGCCCGCAGCCCGCGGGCGGCCTCGGGTGACGCCAGCCCGAGGGCGCTTCGGTAGGCGATGACCGCGCCGGGATCGCCGACGCAGAACAGCGCGTCGGCCCGCAGCGCCCGCAGCTCGGCCTCGTGGTCGCCGTCCACGTGCCCGCGGGCCACGTCGGTCCAGCGCAGCACCTCCCGGTGGAGCTGGACGCCGGCGGCGCGTCGGGCGGCGGCCAGCGCGTAGGGCGCAGCCTCCGCCGGGCTGCCGGCGGCGACGAAG
>JBKPRS010000111.1:0-13432 GCA_046734695.1 Actinomycetota bacterium
CATCGAGCGGGACTGGTACGAGCTGGGCCGCTGGCGCCTGACCGACGAGGGCCGTTGCGTCGAGTGCGGCTGGCAGGTGCCCGGGCGCTTCGACGGGCCGCCCGGCGACTGGGGGCGCCGGCGGGTGGCGGTGCGCCTGGCGGCGAAGGGCACGTGACGTGGCCGAGGGGGGCGCTGCTGGCAGCTGGGTGCGCAGCCCGGCCGTGGCGGGCCTGTTCTACCCCCGTGACCCCGACGACCTGCGGGCGGCGGTGGCCCGCCACGTCGCGGCGGCCGCGCCTGCGCCCGACGAGGGCGTGCCCAAGGCCCTGATCGCCCCCCACGCGGGCTACCGCTACTCGGGCCCCACCGCGGGCGCCGCGTACCGGGCCGTGGCCTCGCGCCGGGAGCAGGTGAGCCGGGTGGTGATCGCCGGACCCGCCCATCGGGTGCCGCTGAAGGGTGTCGGGGTGAGCACGGCCCGGGCCTGGCACACGCCGCTCGGCGACGTGGAGGTCGACGTGGACGCCTGCGAGGCGCTGCTCGACGAGGGCAAGGCGGTGCCGGGCGACGATGCCCACCGGCCCGAGCACAGCATCGAGGTCCACCTCCCGTTCCTGGTCGAGGTGCTGGGGCCTGTGGCGCTGATCCCGCTGGTGGTGGGCCGGTGCGCCCCGTCCTCGGTGGCCGAGGTGCTGGCGCAGGTGTGGGGCGGCGAGGAGACGCTGGTGGTGATCTCGTCCGACCTCAGCCACTACCTGGACGACGCCTCGGCCCGGGTTCGGGACCAGCGCACCCGCCGGGCCATCCTCGAGGGCCGGGCCGGCGACATCGGCCCCTACGACGCCTGCGGCTGCGTGCCCGTGGCCGGGCTCATGCTGGCGGCACGGGCCGAGCACATCGTGCCCCGCACCCTGGCCATCGCCACCTCGGCCGACACCTCGGGCGACACCCGCCGGGTCGTCGGCTACGGCAGCTTCGGCTTCGGGCCGGCCTGCCCGCTCTCGGCGGAGGACCGGCGCTGGCTGCTGGCCCGGGCCCGGGCCGCCATCGCCCACGAGCTCACCGCCGGTGATCCCGATCCCCTGACCGACGACGACGTGCCCGAGCACACGCTGGCGCCCGGCGCGACGTTCGTGACCCTGGAGCGCGACGGCGAGCTGGTGGGCTGCATCGGCTCGCTGGAGCCCCGACGGCCGCTGTGGCGGGACGTGGCCCGCAACGCCCGGGCCGCGGCGTTCGCCGATCCCCGGTTCCCGGCGCTCAAGCGCGGCGACCTCGACCGCACGGTGGTGAAGGTGTCGGTGCTGTCCTCCCTGGACCCGCTGCCCGCGGGCCATGACGAGCTGGTGGGCACGCTGCGCCCGGGGATCGACGGGGTGCTGCTGCAGGCGGGCGGACGGCGGGGCACGTTCCTCCCCGCCGTGTGGGACAAGCTGCCCACGGCGCGCCAGTTCGTGGACCGGCTCGTGGGCAAGGCGGGCCTGCCCGAGACGTCCTGGCCCGCGGACGCCCAGGTCTGGCGCTACACCACCGAAGAGTTCGAAGACACTTCGCCTCGGGCCCAGGCGTAGTCCGCCTTGCCGGCGGGGGAGCGGACCACCCGGTCGACCCAGCGGTAGGCCTTCGGGACCTTGTAGCCGGCCAGGGTGCGGCGGCAGTGCTCGGAGAGGGCCGCATCGCTGGGCCGCTCGCCGCCGGGGCGGGCCGACAGAACGGCCACGATCTCGCTGCCCCAGCGCTCGCTGGGCCGGCCCACCACGACCACGTCGGCCACCGCGGGGTGGTCGGCGAGGGCCTGCTCGACCTCCTCGGCGAACACCTTCTCCCCGCCGGTGTTGATCGTGGCCGAGTCGCGGCCCAGCAGGTCGAGCTCGCCGTCCGCCCGCAACCGGACGCGGTCACCGGCGACCGCGTAGCGCACGCCGCCGATGGCCGGGAAGGTGGAGGCCGTCTTCGCCGGGTCGCCCAGGTAGCCGAGGGGCACCCGGCCGGCCTGGGCCAGCCAGCCGACCTCGTCCTCGCCCGGGGCCAGGACCCGGCTGCGGTCCTCGGACAGCACGACCGTGCTGGATTCGGGCCGGAAGCCGCCGTCCGCGCCGCCCACGGCCTGGAGGCCCGCCTCGGAGGACCCGAGCAGGTCCAGGATGCGCAGCCGTGGCAGCCGCTCGCGCCACCGGGCCTTCACGGGCGCGGACAGCACCGCCCCGCCCGAGACCAGGAAGCGCAGGGCGGACAGGTCGTGGTCGTGGCGGTCGAGCTCGTCGAGCAGGGGGCGGGCAAAGGGGTCGCCCACGATCTGCAGGGACGTGACGCCCTCCCGGGCGCAGGTGCCGAGGACGTCGGCGGGGTCCAGGCGGGTGGGGTCGTCCTGGACGATCACCGTGCCACCCGAGGTCCAGGTCGAGATGGCGTTCCAGTGGGCGGCGCCGTGCATGAACGGGGCCGACGGCAGGGTCCGCAGCCCGGCCCGGGCCGCGGCGGCGGCCACGATCTCGTCCTGCGTGCCCCGCACGCCGAGGGCGCTGGCCAGGAAGTCGCCCTGGCGCCACAGCGTGCCCTTGGGCATGCCGGTCGTGCCTCCGGTGTAGACGATGTAGCGGTCGTCGGGGGAGAGCCCGCTCGGCGGGACCGGCGTGGCCGCGGCGAGCGCCTCCTCGTAGGGCACCGCCCCCGGCAGCAGCGGCGCCCCCGAGGCATCGTCCACCTGGAGCAGCAGCGCCACGTCGTCCAGGTCGCCCGACACCTCGGCCAGCGTGGCGGCGAAGGCGCCGTGGAAGATCACGGCCCGCGCCCCGCAGTCGGCCAGGACGTAGCCCAGCTCGGCCGCCACGTAGCGGTAGTTCACGTTGACCGGGGCGGCCCGGGCCTTCCAGGCGCCGAGCATGCCCTCCAGGTACTCGTGGCCGTTGTGCAGGTAGAGGGCCACGTGGTCGTGCGGGGACTCCCACGGCGCCACGGAGGCGGGATCCGCCCGCAGCCCCAGGCCGGCCTCCGCCAGCACCGCCGCCAGCCGCCGGGTGCGGTCGGTGACCTCGGCCCACGACCGGCGGATGCCGCCGGCCACGATGCACTGGCGCTCGGGCACCGCCGCGGCGATGGTCTCGTGCAGCGCGGCGACGTTGTGGTCGCCCGGCTCGCGCGATTTTCCTGGATCGCTCAATCGCTCACGTGTCCCGGCGCTGCAGGAGCAGGCTCTGGACCGCCCGGCCCAGGCGCCCGTGCTCGTCGTACAGCGCGCTCTCGGCCATGCCCATGCCCTGGTCACTGGGCAGCGTCATGGCGTCGAGCCCGATCCACTCGCCGGCCGGCGGCCGCGCCAGGTGGAGCGTGAGGTCGGGGTTGAGGAAGATCCAGTCCTCGAAGGGCAGCACCCAGGACACGCCGTTGCCGAAGTCGGAGGCCGCCGCGGCCCGCTGCACGCCGCTCGGCTCCTCGTCGCCCACCACCGGGCGCCGCAGCCGGAACCACACGCGGGCCGGGCCCGGGCGGTCGCCGCCGTCGGCGAAGCGCAGCTCCATGCCGGTGCGGTGGAACGCGGGCTCCTCGTCGGCGCCGAACTCGAACGGTGCCCCCTGGGACGCCTCCGGGCCGGGCTCCAGGTAGGCGTCGTGACCCTCGCCCGTGGGCAGCTCGGCCCGCCGGACCGCCACGGCGTGGGCCCGGACCACCTCGGTCTCCTGGTCGCCGGCGCTGACCGACACGGTCAACCCCAGCACCCGGCGGCCGGGCCGGGGCACGACCAGGTCGAGGGCCAGGCGCTCCAACGGCACCGGCCGCATCAGCTCCAGCGTGAGGCGGGTCAGGCAGAACTCGTCGCCCGCGGCCCGCTCGACGGCGCGGGCGCACAGCGCCGCCACCGCGCCCCCGTGCTGGTGGAGCGGGTTCCAGGGCCCACGGGTGTGCTCCGTGGGCACGAAGTCGGCGCCGCGCGGCTCGTACAGCGGCTCGGGGGACATCCCCCGAGCCTACTGGCCTGCCTGTTTAGGGCCTGAATCCCTTAGGAACCCGGCTTCTCGTTGACCGTCACCGAGCGCATCACGTCGCCCTGGCGGATCTGCTGGGTGACGTCGAGGCCGGAGGTGACGTAGCCGAACAGGTTGTAGGCCTTGTCCAGCTTGCGGGTGCAGTCGTCGATGCAGATGAAGAACTGCGAGCCGTTGGTGTTCGGCCCGGCGTTGGCCATGGCCACCGCGCCGAGTGTGTAGTCGCCCTGGACCGGCTCGTCGTTGAAGCGGTAGCCGGGGCCACCGCGGCCGGAGCCGTCGGGGTCGCCGCCCTGGATCACGAACTCGGGCACGACCCGGTGGAAGGTCACGTTGTCGTAGAAGCCCTGGCGGGCCAGCGCCACGAAGTTGTTCACCGTGTTGGGCGCCAGGCGGGGCTGCAGCTCCATCACGATGTCGCCCTTGTCGGTGGCGATGGTGACCTCGTAGGTCGCGCTGTCGTCGATCTCGTAGGCAGGGGGATTGGCCATGGGCGCGTACCCTACTGCCGATGTCTGACCAACCCCTCGACGCCAGGGAGCGGGCCGAGCTCTGCGACCTGTTCGTGGCCAAGGGCCCCGATGCCCCCACCCTCTGCGAGGGCTGGGCCACGCTCGACCTCGCCGCCCACCTCATCGTCCGGGAGACCGACATGCGGGCCGGGCTGTTCATCATGGGCGGCGCCCGCTTCGCCTCGCTGGAGACCAAGCTCATGGACCGCGCCCGGGCCCAGGGCTACGAGCGCATCGTCGAGCGGCTCCGGGGCGGCCCGCCCGCGGTGCCGTGGAGCCTGCCCGGCTTGCGCCCGCTGCTCAACGAGTCCGAGTGGTTCATCCACCACGAGGACGTGCGCCGCGCCAACGGCGAGGGCCCGCGCACGGACCGGCCCGACCTCGACGACGCCCTGTGGCGCAGCGTGCGCCGCACGGCCCGCTTCATGCTGCGCCGGGTGAAGGGCACGGGCGTGGCGCTGGAGGCGCCGGGCTTCGGCGAGGTGCCGCCCCGGGGTCACGACCAGAACGTGCGGATCGTGGGCGGCCCCCAGGAGCTGGTGCTCTACCTCTCCGGCCGCCGCTCGGCCGCCCAGGTCGACATCACCGGCTCGGACGAGGCCCGCGCCGCCCTGGAGTCCGCCTCCCTGGGCCTCTGAGCCGGCTCGACCAGGGGGAAGTGGCAGGCCACGAACTGGTCCGGTCCCACCTCGCGCATCTGCGGCTCTTCGACCGCGCAGCGCTCGCCGGCCCGCGGGCAGCGCGTGCGGAAGCGGCAGCCGCTCGGCGGGTCCACGGGTGACGGCAGGTCGCCGGACAGCACGTCCTGGTCGGCCGGGCGCACCCGCGGGTCGGGCACGGGGATGGAGGCCACCAGCGCCGCGGTGTACGGATGGGCGGGCGCGGCGTAGAGCCGGTCGGGGTCGCCCACCTCGCAGATCTTGCCGAGGTACATGACGGCGATTCGCGACGACACGTGGCGGACGACCGCCAGGTCGTGGGCGATGAACAACAGGGTGAGGTCGAAGCGCTGCTTGAGCTCGTCCAGCAGGTTGAGGATCTGGGCCTGGACCGACACGTCGAGCGCCGAGACCGGCTCGTCGCAGATGATGAGGTCCGGCTCCATGACCAGGGCCCGGGCGATGGAGATGCGCTGGCACTGCCCGCCGGAGAACTGGTGCGGGCGCTTGTCCAGCGCGGTGTCGGGATCGAGGCCGACGGCGTCGAGGACCTGGCGCACCTTGGCCTCCTGCTCGCGCCGGGAGCCGCGCCGCCAGATGCGCAGGGGCTCGGCCAGGATGTCCCGCACCTTGCGCCGCGGGTTGAGCGACGAGATCGGGTCCTGGAACACGAGCTGGAGCCGGGTGCGGACCGAGCGCAGCTCCTTGCCCGACAGCTCGGTCAGGTCGGTCCCGCCGAAGCGGACCCGCCCGGAGGTGGGCGGCGGCAGCTGGACGATGGCCTTGCCGGTGGTGGACTTGCCGCAGCCCGACTCGCCCACCAGGCCCAGGGTCTCGCCCCGGCGGATGTCGAGCGAGACGCCCGACACCGCGTGCACGGTCTGGCGCCCGGCCGGGAAGCTCACGACCAGGTCCTCCACCCGCAGCAGCGTGTCGCGCGGGGCCCGCAGGTGGGCGGTGCCGGTGCCGGCCATCAGTTGACTCCGATCGGGGTGGTGCTGACCTCGCCCGGCCGCAGCGGGTACCAGCAGCGGAAGGCGTGGCCCGGCTGGTCCTCGACCAACGGCGGCGCCTCGTTCCGGCAGCGGTCCTGCGCGTAGGGGCAGCGGGGGGCGAAGCGGCAGCCCCGGGGCGGGCTCACCAGGTTGGGCGGGCGCCCGGGGATCGCCTGCAGCGGCCGGCCCCGGGGCTGGTCGAGGGTGGGGATCGAGCGCAGCAGCGCCTCGGTGTAGGGCATGCGCACGGACGTGAACAGCCGCGAGGTCGGGGCCTTCTCCACGATCTGGCCGGCGTACATGACCGCGATCTCGTCGGTCCGGCCCGCCACGACGCCGAGGTCGTGGGTGACCAGCACCATGGCCATGGCCCGCTCGCGCTGCTGGGCGGCCAGCAGGTTGAGGAGCTGGGCCTGCACGGTCACGTCCAGGGCGGTGGTGGGCTCGTCCGCGAAGAGCAGGCGGGGCCCGCAGGCCAGGGCCACCGCGATCATGACCCGCTGGCGCATGCCGCCGGACAGCTCGTGGGGGTACTGGCGCATACGGCGCTCGGGCTCGGGGATGCCGACCGAGTGCAGCAGGGCGAGCCCGTTCTCCCGGGCCGAGCCGCGGTCCATGTCGAGGTGGAAGCGCAGGCCCTCGGTGATCTGGGCCCCGATGCGCTGCACCGGGTTGAGCGCGGTCATGGGGTCCTGGAACACCATGGCCATCTCGGCGCCCCACAGGTCGCGGCGCCGCTTGCGGTCGAGCTCGGCGATGTCGTCGCCGTCGTAGACGATGCGGCCGGTGCGCTCGACGTTGCGCCGGGGGAGCAGGCCCATGATCGAGCGGGCCAGCACCGACTTGCCCGAGCCGGACTCGCCCACGATGCCGAGCGTGCGGCCCCGGTCCAGCGTGAGCGACACGCCGTCGACCGCCCGCACCAGGCCGCCCGGGGTGCGGAAGGCCGTGCGCAGGTCGCTGACCTGCAGCAGCCGCTCGGGCATGCGGCGGCTGATGCGGAAGCCGACGGGGGCGGTCGTCGTGCCCGCGGGGGGCGGGTAGGTGGTCACAACCCGGCCTCCCTCACGTCGAAGCGGGCCCGGACCACGTCGCCCAGATAGTTGAGGGCGAGAACGGTGCAGAAAATGGCGATCGAGGGGATGGCCACGATGTGGGGCGCCCGGGCCAGGTCCGAACGGCCGAGGGCGATCATGTTCCCCCACGAGGGGACCTCGGTCACCCCCACGCCCAGCAGCGCCAGGCTGCCCTCGGCCACGATGGCCACCGCCACGCCCAGCAGCGCGATCGACATGATGGCCGGGGCGACGTTGGGCAGGACCTCGCGCACCATGATCCGGCCGTGGGAGGCGCCGAGGACCTCGGCCGCCTTGACGAACTCGCGCTGGGACCAGGCGAGAGCGGCGGCCCGGGTGATCCGGCCGAGGATGGGGACGGTGACGATGGCCAGCGCCGCGATGAGCACCGTCAGCTTGCGGCCGTTGGACACCGACTCGTCCGAGTTGGCGAACACGGCCACCAGCGACAGCGACAGCACCAGCGCAGGGATCGACAGCAGCACGTTGAACAGCGTCGTCAACGCCGCGTCGAGCTTGCCGCGGTGGTAGCCGGCGACCAGACCCAGCAGCCCGCCCACGAGGAGCCCCAGCAGCACGGCCGAGACGCTGATGACGAGCGAGGTGCGGGCGCCCCAGATGACCCGGGACAGCATGTCCCGGCCCAGCCCGTCGCCGCCCAGGAAGTGGTCCGGCTGGATCGGCGGCTTGCGCACGATCTCCAGGTAGCTCTGGTCGGGATCCTTCAGCGGCAGGACCGGCGCCAGCACGGCCAAGAGCGTGATCCCGCCCAGCCACAGCAGCGAGAACCAGCCGAACACGCCCAGGCGCTTGGTGGGCGCGGTGTCGATCTCCTCGACGGGCCGGACGGCGGGCTCCGCCGCGGCCGTCTCAGCTTCGTGCACGAGCATGGCGGATCCTGGGGTCGACGACCGTGTAGAGGATGTCCACGGCGAAGTTGACGAGGACGTAGAGGATGGCGAGCACCGCCACGAAGGTCTGCAGGGCGACGTACTGCCGCTCGAAGATGGCCTGGGCGATGGCGGTCCCGAGGCCCGGGATGCTGAACAGCACCTCGACGATCACGGCGCCGCCGATGAGCGTGCCCACGTTGAGGCCGGCCACGGTCAGCAGCGTCAGGCTGGAGGGTCGCAGGGCGTGGCGCCACAGCACCCGCTGGTCCGAGATGCCCTTGGACCGGGCCATCTGGATGAAGTCCTCCTGCAGCGTCTGGACCATGTCGCTGCGCAGCAGCCGCATGTAGATGGCGATCTGGGCGGCGGCCAGCGTGACGGCGGGCAGGATCATGCGCCGGATGTGCTCGACGGCATCGTCGCCGAAGGGCACGTAGCCCGACGGCGGCAGCCATCCCAACCACACGCCGACGTAGTAGGCGAGCGCCAGGCCCAGCACGAAGTTGGGCACCGCCAGCAGGGCGAACGCCGTGGTGTTGGCCGCCTTGTCGAACACCGATCCCGCCCGGTAGGCGGTGATCACGCCGAGCGGCACGGCGACGAGCAGCGCCAGGACCTGCGAGTACAGCATCAGCTGGAGCGAAACGGGCAGCGCCTCGGCCAGGTGCGCCCGCACCGGGTCCGCGCCCGAGGTGCGGTAGTAGTTGCCGAAGTCGCCGTGCACGAAGTCGTCCAGCCAGGACGCGTAGCGCTCGGGCAGCGACTCGTCCAGGTTGAGCTCCTCCCGCAGCGCCTCCTTCTGGGCCGCGACCTCCGGGGACGAGTCCGACACCGGCAGCAGCGTGTCGACCGGGTCGCCGGGCACCATGCTGATCAGCAGCGCGGTGAACAGCGTGACCAGGAACAGGACGAGGATCAGGCCGAGGAACCGCTTCCCCAGCTCACGAGCGAGGCTCACGGCTCAGCTCTCCTTCCACATGAAGGCCAGGTCGTGGCCGAGGGCCAGGCCGGTGTAGTCGGGCTCGCCGCCGGGCGGCCGGGCGCCGACCACGCCGTGGACGTTCTCGTCGGCGGGCACGGCCCAGACGGTCCACGAGGTCCACAGCATGTAGTGCTCCCGGGCCAGCTCGCGGTTGAGCTCCTGGTAGATCTGCTGGCGGGCGGCCGGGTCCGCGCTCTCCCGGCCCTGGTCGAGCAGCGAGTCGACCTCGGGGTCGGAGAAGCCCATGAAGTTCACCGGGTTGGTGGCGGCGTCGTACCACCACACGTAGTTCCCGTCGGGGTCGAGCCCGGGGTAGTTGCGGAAGGTGATCGCCTGGTAGCCCTTCTCGATCGCCTTCTGGATCAGCGCCGACTGCTCGAGCGTGGTGATGCTGACCTTCATGCCCACGTCCTCGAAGAACTGCTTGGTCAGCTGCACCAGCTGGACCAGCTCGGGGGTGGGGTCGGAGGTGATCTGGAACTCGAACGGCAGGCCCGTCTCCTGCTCGTACTGCGCCACCAGCTCGCGGGCCCGGTCGGGATCACTGGTGCGGAAGCCCGTGTCCTCCAGGTAGCCGATCGACCCGGGGGCGAACGGGCCGTCGGCCAGCCGGCCGATGCCCTTGGCCAGGATCTCGCTGGCCAGCTCGCGCTGGACGGCCAGCGCCGCGGCCTCCCGGGCGATGGGGTTGTCGAAGGGCGGCTTGGTCGTGTTCAGCATGAGCAGGCCGACCTCGGCGAAGTCGTCCGACTCGGCCAGGTTGACCTGCTCGGCGTCGTCCAGCCCCCGCATCTCGTCGATCGTGAGGGCGCCCGTGTTGGAGGAGATGTGGAAGGCGTCGAGCTGGCCGGACTTGAGGGCGTTGACCCGCTGCTGTTGCTCGGGCATGGGCCGGAACTCGACGGCGTCCAGGTAGGGGAGCTGGGCTCCGGCCGAGTCGGTGCGCCAGTAGTGCTCGTTGCGCACCACGGTGAGGTGGTCGTTGACCCGCCACTCGTCGAGCTGGAACGGCCCGGTGCCGATGAGGTTCTTGGCGCAGTTCTCGGCGTCGTCCAGCTGGGCCTGGCCCATGATCCCGACCCGGCCGCTGCCGTAGAGGAACGACGGGAACGACGGCCAGGGCCGGGTGGTGGTGACCTGCACGGTCAGGGGGCCGGCCACCTGCACGTCGGCGACGTCGCCGAACACGAAGGCCAGCAGCAGCGAGGAGCGGCCCGGGTACTTGCCCCGGTAGGCGTCGAGGTTGTTCCTGACCACCTCGGCGGTGAGCGGGCTGCCGTCGTGGAACGTGATCCCGGGCCGCAGCGTGATCGACCACTCCGTGTAGTCGGCGTTGGGGGAGACCGACTCGGCCAGGAACGGGGCGAAGGTGCCGTCCCCGGTGGGCACGGTGAGGGTGTCGTAGACAGCCCGGGCCACCTGGATGCCGGAGATCGCGAGCTGGCCCTCGGGCAGGCACCAGCCGTTGGTGGTCTCGGCCTCCAGCCCGTAGGTCAGGGTGCCGCCCCGCTGCGGGGGACCGGCGTCGGCGTCGTCGTCGTCCCCGCCGGAGGGCTGGGTGGCGCTGCTGCTGACGCTGGCGCAGGCGGCGAGGAACACGACCACCGCGGCGGCGAGGAGGCGCCGGCTGCGCTCGCGGGCGCGCCTCGGATGGTTGCGAGTGCGTCGCACTCCGTGCCTCCCCGTGGATGTCGCGGTCCTACCGGTGGGACATCACTTGTGACCATAGTCACATGGCCCCAGCGCCCGTCCACGGTAGGGGACTGTTGAACGCCCGTCAATATGACGGGCCGCTCACAGTGGTCAGTCGAGAAGCTCCAGCAGGCGCTCCGGAGGGCGGGCGACGACGGCGCGATCGCCCCGGATCACGATGGGCCGCTCGATGAGGATCGGGTGGGCCACCATGGCGTCGAACAGGGCGTCGTCGCTCGCACCGGCCAGTCCCAGCTCGCGGTACTCGGGCTCGCCGGTGCGCATCATGCCCCGGGGGTCGTCCAGGCCCAGCAGCCCGTAGATGCGGACCAGCTCGTCGCGCGACGGCGTGTCCTGCAGGTAGTGGACCAGATCGGCCTGCACGCCCTGCTCGTCCAGCAGGGCGCGGGCCTGGCGGCACTTGGAGCACCGCGGGTTGAACAGCACCGAGCACGTCTCGTCGGACATGCCTTCCCTTGATTAGAGCTTGCGGGCGATGGTGAGCCCGTCGAAGGCGGGCAGGATGGCGACCTCGACCCGCTCGTCGCCGGCCACCCGGTCGTTGAAGGCGCGCAGGGCGACGGTGTCCGGCTCGGTGTGGCCCGGGTCGGCGATGATGCCCGACCACAACACGTTGTCGGCCAGCAGCAGGCCCCCGGTCCGCACCCGGGGGACCAGCTCGTCCCAGTACGCCTCGTAGTTGCCCTTGTCGGCGTCGATGAACACCAGGTCGATCTGCTCGTCGGGAGGCAGGGCCCGGACCGTGTCGAGCGCGGGGCCGATGCGCAGCTCGATGCGGTCGGCCAGCCCGGCCTTCTCCCAGGCGGGCCGGGCCAGCGCGGTCCACTCCTCGCTGATGTCACAGCAGAGCAGCGTGCCCCCCGGGGCCAGGCCCCGGGCGATGCACAGGGCGGAGTAGCCGGTGAAGGTCCCGAGCTCGATGGCCCGCTCGCCGCCGGTCATGCGGGTGAGCAGGGTGAGCAGCTGGCCCTGGTCGGGGCCGACCTGCATGCGGGCCACCCGGCCCAGCTTCTCGGTCTCGGCGTGGAGGTCGGCCAGCACCTCGTCCACGGGCCACGAGCCGTGGTCGACGACGTAGTCGATGAGGGCGGACGTGACGGGCAGCGTGCGCGGTTCGGCCATCGCCTCGACGCTACCGGCGATATGCGGGCAGAGTGTCGCCATGTCCGATGCCGTGACCGTCCACATCGAGGGGGGCGTGGCCGACGTCCGGCTCAACCGCCCCGAGAAGCTCAACGCCCTGAACGGCGACGTGATCGCCGGCCTGATCGACGCCGGAGATCGTCTGGCCCAGGACACCTCGGTGCGGGCCGTGGTGCTCTCGGGCGAGGGGCGCGCCTTCTGCGCCGGGCTCGACTTCTCCGGCTTCCAGGCGATGGCGGGTGCGGGCGACGGGGGAAACGTGGGAGGGATCGGCCGCATCGAGGAGGGCCGCATCACCCACGGCGGCCAGCAGGCGGCCCACACATGGTCGGAGGTGCCGGTCCCGGTGATCGCCGCGGTCCAGGGCCCGTGCCTCGGCGGCGGGCTGCAGATCGCGCTGGGGGCCGACATCCGCATCGTGCACCCCGAGGCCAGCCTCTCGGTGCTGGAGATCCGCTGGGGCCTGTCGCCGGACATGACCGGCACCGCCACGCTGGGCCGGCTGGTCGGTCCCGACGTGGCCAAGGAGCTGTCCTGGACCGGGCGCATGGTCACGGGCGAGGAGGCCGTCCGCCTGGGCCTGGCCACCAGCACGAGCAAGCACCCGCGGGAGGCCGCGCTGACGCTGGCGGCCGAGATCGCGGGGCGCAACCCCCACGCCATCCGCGGCATCAAGCACCTGATCGACCTGTCCGGCACGGTGGACCTGGCCGAGCAGTACGCGGAGGAGCGCCGCGTGATCGGCTCTCTCATCGGCTCGCCCAACCAGGTGGAGGCGGTGACCGCCTTCTTCGAGAAGCGGGATCCCGTCTACGCCGACCCCGAGTAGCCGTCAGTAGCCGGCCGCCGCGCCGTCCAGCGCCCGCGGGTCGGCCACACCGGCGAGCACGCCGTCGCTGGCCTCGATGACCTGGGTGTGGCCGAAGCCGTGGTCGATCGCGTGCACGCTGCGGCGCACCTCATGGCCCCGGGCCATGAGGCCGGAGTCCCAGTCGGCCGGGGCGTGGGCCTCCACGGCCAGGAAGCCGGGCCCGTCGCCCTCCCAGGTCTGGAACCCGCCGATGCTGCCCAGGGCCCAACGCCCCTCGCCGACGGCCCGGCCCGGGGCCTGGCCGTGCACGAGCAGCCGGGCCAGGACCTGCAGCACGATCTGGGGCTGCGTGTCGCCGCCCATCGTGCCGAGCACCGCCCGCAGTGAGCCGTCGGGCCGGATGACGATGGCGGGCGCCAGCGTGTGCGGCGGGCGCCGCCCGGGCGCCAGCTCGGCCGGGTGCCCGTGCTCCAGCTTGAACCCGAGGCCGCGGTCGTGCAGGAAGATCCCGGTGGACGGCTCGACCAGGTGCGCGCCCCAACCCCAGGCGTTGGACTGGATGAGCGTGACCCCCATGCGGGCCCGGTCCACCGCGCAGCAGACCGTCGTGCCGCCGCCTGCCGTCAGCGGGGTCGTGCCCGCCCGGCGGTCGGGATCGACCGTGGCCCGGGCCGCCTCCAGCC
>JBKPRS010000112.1:0-6282 GCA_046734695.1 Actinomycetota bacterium
TCCCAGCCCTACGGCGCCTCGGCTGCACCCACGACCGCGCCGCCCGGCGGGTCGGGCCGGCCCGCGCCGCCGCCCGGCGGCCAGTACGGCGCTCCGCCCGCAGGACCTCCGGGGCGCCCGGGCCCGGGTGGGTATCCCGGGATGGATCCCACATTCGAGGCCGCCCGGTCCGAACCGCCGCCACCCTCGCTGGGCTACCGCGCCGCCGCGATGCCGCCTGCGCCGGGCACGTCCGCGGACCTGCCGCCCGGCTACCTGACCGAGGACCGTAAGGCCGCCAAGCAGAAGCACGACCGCCGCAAGCACTGGTTCATGATCACGCTGGGCGTGCTGCTGGTGATCACGGCCGTGGCCGCCACCCTGATCATCCAGGACATCCAGAGCCAACCCGACACCATCGCCAGCGTCGACGTCGGCCAGTGCTACCAGGGCGAGCCCACCGACCTGAGCGTGGTCGACTGCAGCCAGCCCCACCACGGCGAGCTGTTCTTCAAAGCGCCTCCGGGCGACGCGGCCGGCGACTACCCGGGGACCGACGCCCTGCGCACGGCGGTGGGCAACGCCTGCCTCACCGAGCTCGCGACCTACTTCGGGGCCGCTCCCGAGGCGGCGCTGGCCGCGGGCATCGAGATCCAGCCGGTCGTGCCCAGCGAGGACGAGTGGAACGACGGCACGCAGGACGGGTTCTGCGTGGCCGTGCCCTCCGAAGGCGGCACCTCCACCGGGTCCATCAAGGGCAAGGGCGCCACCTGAGCCGTCAGCCGAAGAACACCGAGGCCACTTCGTAGACCTCGGGGTCGACGAGCTTGAGCTCGCCGGTGGCCTCGTCCAGCGGGACCCGCACGATGTCGCCCGCCCGTAGCGCCACCATCGTCCCCCAGGCCTCGTCGTGGACGGCGTCGATGGCCGCGATCCCGAAGCGGGTGGCCAGCACCCGGTCGAACGCCGTGGGCGTGCCGCCCCGCTGGACGTGGCCGAGCACGATGGCCCGGGTCTCGTAGCCGGTGCGCTCCTCGATGGCCTTGGCCAGCGCGTCGCCGATCCCGCCCAGGCGCACGTGGCCGAAGGCGTCGACCTCGCCGGACACCAGCGCCAGGGTCCCCTCGGCCGGCGTGGCCCCCTCGGCGACGACCACGATCGAGGCCCAGCGACCCCGCTCGTGGCGCCGCTGGATCACCGAGCACACCTCGTCGATGTCGAAGGGGATCTCGGGGACCAGCAGCATGGTGGCGCCGCCCGCGATGGCGGACCAGGTCGCGATGTGGCCGGCGTGGCGGCCCATGACCTCGACCACCATCACCCGGTCGTGGGACTCGGCCGTCGTGTGCAACCGGTCGATGGCGTCCACGCACACCTGCACCGCGGTGTCGAAGCCGAACGTGAGCTCGGTGGCCGACAGGTCGTTGTCGATGGTCTTGGGCACGCCGACCACGTGCACGCCCTCGGTCGCCAGCTTGGACGCCACGCCCAGCGTGTCCTCGCCGCCGATGGCGACCAGCGCGTCGATCCCCCGCGTGGCCAGGGTGTTCTTCACCGCCTCGACCCCGCCCTCCTGCTTGTAGGGGTTGGTGCGGGACGAGCCGAGGATGGTGCCGCCGCGCGGCAGCGTGCCGCGGAAGGACTCGACCGACACGGGGCCGAGGGTGTCCTCGATCGCCCCGCGCCAGCCGTCGCGTATGCCGACGAGCTGGTCGCCGTAGATCCGTTCGCCCTTGCGCACGACCGCGCGCATCACAGCGTTGAGGCCGGGGCAGTCGCCACCACCGGTGAGCATCGCCACTCGCATGCTGCGACGTTACCGACAGTGAGGATCGCCGTCAGCGTCTCTTACCGGCACCTGACGGAACTAGCGTCGCCCGGCGATGCCCGTGGTGATCGCCATAGACGCGGGGACGACCGGGGTCCGCAGCTTCGCCCTGCGCGACGACGGCACGCCGGCCGGCTACGCCTACCGCGAGTTCCCCCAGCACTTCCCGGCCCCCGGCCTGGTCGAGCACGACCCCGACGACATCTGGGAGGCCACGACCGCCACCCTGGCTGACCTGCTGGAACGGCTGGACGGCGAGACCGTGGCCGCAGTCGGCATCACCAACCAGCGCGAGACCACGGTGGTGTGGGACCGTCGCACCGGGCGCCCGCTGCACCGGGCGCTGGTGTGGCAGGACCGGCGCACCGCCGCCCGCTGCGACGCCCTGGCCGAGGCCGGGCACCTCGACGCGGTGCGCCGGACCACCGGCCTGGTCCTCGATCCGTACTTCTCCGCCACGAAGCTGGAGTGGTTGCTCACGGAGGGTGGTGTCGCGGCCGGTCCCGACCTCGCCTTCGGCACGGTCGACAGCTGGATCCTGTGGAACCTGACCGCGGGGGCGGTGCACGCCACCGAGGCGTCCAATGCCTCCCGCACGCTGCTGTTCGACATCACCTCCCTGGCCTGGGCCCCCGACCTGCTGGACCTGTTCGGCGTGCCGGCCGGCTGCCTGCCCGAGGTGCTCCCCTCGGGCGCGCGCTTCGGCGTGACCGCAGCGGGAACGCCGCTGCCGGAGGGGATCCCGGTGTCGGGCATCCTCGGCGACCAGCAGGCCGCCCTGTTCGGGCAGGCCTGCCTGGAGCCCGGGCTCACCAAGAACACCTACGGCACCGGCAGCTTCGTGCTCATGAACGTGGGCGACACGTGCCCCCCGCCGGTGGAGGGCCTGCTCACCACCGTGGCCTGGACCATCGAGGGCCGCCCGGGCGCCACCTACGCCCTGGAGGGCGCCATCTTCGTGACCGGGGCCGCGGTCCAGTGGCTGCGGGACGAGCTCGGCCTCATCCGGGAGGCCGCCGACATCGGACCGCTGGCCGCCTCGGTGCCCGACACGGGCGGCGTCTACCTCGTGCCTGCCTTCGTGGGCCTGGGCAGCCCGTGGTGGGACCCCCACGCCCGGGGCACGATCGTGGGCATCACCCGGGGCACCGGCGCGGCCCAGCTGGCCCGGGCCGTGGTCGAGGCCATGGCGTTCCAGACCCGCGACGTCGTCGATGCCATGTCCGCCGCTTCCGGCTACCCCATCGCCGAGCTGCGGGTGGACGGCGGGGCGTCGGTCATGGACCTGCTGCTCCAGCTCCAGGCGGACCAGCTCCAGGTCCCGGTGGCCCGCCCGGTGGTCCAGGAGACCACCGCCCTCGGCGCGGCCTACCTGGCCGGCCTGACCGAGGGCGTCTGGGGCTCGACCGACGATGTGGCCGCGTCGTGGCACCTCGACATCCGCTGCGAGCCCAAGGCCGACCGCGCCGCGGCCGACACCGCCCACGCCCGCTGGCAGCGCGCAGTGGAGCGGTCACGCGACTGGGATTGAGTCCGGTCACACGACTGGGATTGAGTCCGGTCACGCGACTGGGATTGAGTCAGGTCACGCGACTGGGATGAGGCCCCGTGCGGCCGGCCCTACGGAGGGCCGGCCGCCGGGGTATCGGGGAAGGGCGCGAAGGCGGAGGGGACACCCCGCACCCGGTTCCCCGACGATCAGCGGCTGGGGTGCCGCGCCTTCGATCGGGCGCGGTGCAGCTCGCGCAGCCTCGTGTCCACGACCCGGGCGAGGGCGGCCACCTGGCGCCGCTCCCGCGACCGGTACGGCATGCCCTGGCGCCCCAGCACCAGGGCCAGCCCTGAGTGGGCCATGGGCGTCCAGATGACGTCCGAGCGCTGCGACCCGCGACCCTGGTTCACGCCCTCGGCCGCGCGGCTGCCGGCCAGGAAGGCCTCGAGCCAGGCCGGGCTCGGCGCGTTCTCGTCGGCGGCGAGCACGCCGTCGCCCCTCTCGTCGATGTCCACCACGGCCACCCAGGTGGCGCCGACCACCCGCCGGGCGTGGGTCACCACCGCGCTCAGCAGGTCCTCGATGTCGTCGGCCCCGACCAGCTGGGCGGCCGCCTCCAGGGCGTCGAGGCGGGGATCGTGGAGGGCATCGGCGAGGGGCCGCACCTCCTCCACCGCCACCCCGTCCACCTGGCGCACCTCGTTGACCAGCAGATCCACCAGCGCACCGTCGGGCAGCTCCACCACGAGCTCGTCGACCGCCTGGCCGCCGTCGCGCTCGAGGATGTCGATCCCGACCACGTCGCCGCGGACCGCGCCGATGCGGCTCGCGACCTGTCCCAGCGCTCCGGGCCGGTCAGGCAACCACATGCGGATCACGAAGGTTTCCACGCCCATGCACCGTAGAGAGCGCGTGTGAAGCGATTGTTTCGGACACGCGACGGGAGCGTGAGCACCTGCTCGCGGGGTACAAATGCGCGCAAGGGCGCGCGATCGCGCGATGCTTGTCGTAACGGAACCGTTGTGACCATCCGATCCTGGGGATCGGGGACGGACGGCGCGGCCGCCAACTGGGGACTTGAGCCCCATGGCTGCTGTGTCTGTCCCATTACCCATGAACACCTCGACGCACACCAGCAACCCGGGCGAGTTGCCGGGGCTCCACGGGAGGCTCACGGTCCTCCCTGCGGAGCCGCGCGACCGGGCGGCCCTCACCGAGCAGCTGGCTCGGCTGCTGGTCCGCGCCGGGGACGACGCTCCCACCGAGCTCAGTGTGGCCCTCGGGCCCGCCGACCTGAGCACGGCCGCGCGGGAGGCGGCGGTCGTGCGGGTCGAGGTGCACGAGCGGGTGAGGGGCGAGCTGGCCGCCAAGCTGCGCCGCGCCCGCGAGCTGCAGGCCGTCACGGCCAACCGCCGGGACGAGGCCGCCGCCCGCGCCCGGCGGATGAGCGCCCACCTGGTCGACTGCGACTCACTGCTGGAGCGGGCCGGCGAGCTCACCAACGCGGCCGAGGAGGCCCGCCGGGCCCTCGACGCCCGCCGGGCCGAGATCCTGGCGGCCCAGGACAAGCTCGCCCTGGTCGACGAGCAGCGCGAGGCCGCCGGCCAGATGATCGACGACGCCTCCCGCCAGCTGGCCGAGCTCGAGACCTCCGAGCTGGACGAGACCGCGCTGCGCCGCGAGCTGGAGGCCGCCAACGCCGGCCTGCGCGACGCGGAGGAGGCCCACGCCGAGGCCACCGAGACGCTGCGGGCCGTCGAGCAGGACGCCGCCAACCGGGCCGCAACCCGTGACCACATCCTCTACACCCGGGCCGACCTGGTCGCCCGCATCGAAGCGCCGATGGCCGACACCGAGCCGATCCGCAATGCGCTGGCGGCCTTCGACGCCGAGAGCCAGACGGGCGAGCCCGACCTCGTGGCCCGCGAGCTGGCCCGGGAGTGGATCGAGGTCGACGGCGAGCTGGAGCGCATCACCGACGCGCTCCCGGCCGCGCCGTCCGCCGACGAGCTGGCCGCGGCCGAGCGCCGCCTGGCCCAGATCGAGCAGACCATCGCCGACCTCGAGTCGGCGAGCCGCCGGTCCCACCTGGTGCCCGACGCCCGCGACGAGATCGAGGCCGCCCACGAGGCCGTGCTCACCGCCGAGGAGGACGTCGACCAGTCCGGCGGCGCCGAGGACGACATGGTCCGCCTCCACCAGGCGCGCGAGGTCGAGCATGCGGTCCTGCGCCGGCACGGCTACGAGACCTACCTCGACGTGATCCTCACCGGACCCCGCCCGGCGGGCGATGCCCAGGCCGACCTGCTCGACGCCCTCCGGGCCCGGCGGGTGGCCGAGGACACGCTGGCTTCGCTGCGCGCCGCCACCGAGCCGCCCGCCATCGTGACGACCCTGCGGGCCCGCCGCGACCGCATCTACCGCGAGGCCGCGGACCTGCTGGGCTGCGACCCGGGGTCCAACGTCGCCGAGCTGCTCTACGCCCACCCGGTGGTCCCGCCGAACCGCACGCGGGCGCTGGCCACGGTGCTGGCCAGCTACGAGATCCTGCCCGTGGGCGTGTCGGTGCGCGAGGCCGCGGTGTCGTGGCTGGTCGAGCAGGACCAGGACATGAACGAGCGGGAGGAGTGCCGCCGCGACGTGGCGCGCCTCGACCGCGACCTGGCCCAGATCGACGAGGACGACCACCGGGCGTTCGAGTACGCCGATCAGCTCCGGGCCGCGCTCAGCGGCGCCCATGCTGACGTCGGAGGCGCCCTGCACCGGGTCCGGGTCCTGGAGGACGAGCTGTCCGACCGGGCCACCCAGGACGAGCGGCGCCTGCAGCGCATCGCCGCCGCCGAGCAGCTCCGGCGCCAGATCGCGGCGGTGGCCGACGCCCTCCAGCGCTCCGAGGACGAGTACGCGACCAACCTCACCGCGGCCGAGACCGCGGTGGTGGGCGCCGAGGCCAGCGTGGAGCGGGCCACGGCCGCCCTGTCCG
>JBKPRS010000113.1:0-9135 GCA_046734695.1 Actinomycetota bacterium
GAGACGTTGCGGCCGGTGGCGATGGCGGGGGCGTCGTGGGCCGCGGCGATCTTCTCGTTGACCCGCTCGATGGCCTTGCGGGTCGAGTCGCGGGACCGGCGCAGGCGGCGGGCGGCCTCGTCGTGGGAGCGGGGCTCGAGCGTGGCGGGCCGGGGCAGCCGGGCGAAGTCGCCGTAGTAGGCGGCGATCACGCTGCGCTCCAGCGCGGTGAAGCTCAGCGCCACCGTGGTGTCGAAGCCCGCGGTGGGCTCCTCGTCCTCGGCATCCGGCCCCGGGGCGGGACCGGCCAGCGCCGCCGGCCCCAGGTGGTCACCGGTCACGCACACCACGTGGAAGCGGTGGTCGGGGCGGCCGACGCTGTAGCTCCAGCGGTGGCGGACCGGCGCCCACGGCCGTCCCGGCTCCAGCGGCACCTCCTCGTAGCCCGGCTCGTACACCGACAGCAGGCCCGGCCGCTGGGACACGTTCAGCGTGCTCCAGCGGGTCCCGTCCCAGCGGATCACCGCGTGGTCCTTGGACACCGTCCAGCGGCCACCGACCAGCTGGTGGCCCACCCGGATGTCGTTGGCGCGGCCCCGGCCGATGCGCACGACGTGATCGCGCTCGAAGCTGGCGGTCCAGGGCCCCGGATGGATGCGGACGCGTATGGTCACGCGTCCTGGCGTACCACCGCGGCGGTCACGTTGTCGGTGCTTCCTGCGTCCAGGGCGGCGTCGACCAGCCGTTGGGCCGCGGCGTCCGCCGACGGGGCGGCCCGCACGATGTGGCCGATGTCGTGCTCGTCCAGCACGTCGATGCCGTCCGACGCCAGCACGATGGCGTCACCCGGGAACAGCGCCACGTGCGCCACGTCCGGTGTCACCAGCTCGGCCGAGCCCATCGCCTTGGTGATCATGTGACGCCCCGGATGGGTGCGGGCCTCGCTCCGGGAGATCACCCCGGCCCGCACCAACTCGGCCGCGGCGTTGTCGTCGTCGGTGATGCGGGTGACCCGCTCGGCCGTCACCAGCCAGGCCGGCGAGTCACCCACCCCCGCCACCAGCCACAGGCTGCCGGCGGCCCGGTCCGCCGCCAGCGCCGCGAGGGTGAGCGTGGCCGCCATGAACGCCACGGTGGGATCGTCGCGCTGGCCCGCCCGCACGGCCGCGTTGGCGCCCTGGACCGCCTCGTGCACGACCCGGTCGTCGACCCGGCCCGCCGATCCCGCCAGGCGCTCCACCACCGCTTCCACCGTCAGGGTGGCGGCCTGGGCGCCACCCCGCAGCCCGCCGGCGCCGTCGCTCACCATCACCCACCCGTCGGCGACGTCCGCCCGGTCCTGGTTGTCCGGTCGCCGCCCCCGGGCCGTGGCCCAACCGCTCTCGAACCCCATGGACCAGAGATAGCGCTCCCAGCGCTCCGCCGCTAGGGCCAGGTGTGGCCCTCGCGAGCCGCTCGGTAGGGTGGCCGGTATGCCCGCCCCGAGCCCCGCCGGCATGTCCGTCGACAAGGTCCTGCTGGCCGCGCCCCGGGGCTTCTGCGCGGGCGTGGAGATGGCCATCAAGGCCCTGGCCTGGATGGTGCGGGCCTTCGAGCCACCCGTGTACTGCTACCACGAGATCGTCCACAACCAGGGCGTGGTCGACCGCTTCCGGGACCTGGGCGTGGTGTTCGTGGACGACATCGGCGAGGTGCCCGAGGGCCGCCCGATCATGCTCTCGGCCCACGGCTCGGCCCCCGAGGTGGTGGCCGCGGCCCGCGAGCGGGGCAGCTACGTGGTCAACGCGGTGTGCCCCCTGGTGACCAAGGTCCACCACGAGGTGAAGACCCGGGCCGGCAAGGGCTTCCGCATCGTCTACGTGGGCCACGAGGGCCACGAGGAGGCGGTGGGCACCATGGCCGTGGCGCCCGACGCGATCGACATGGTCGAGTCCGTGGCCGACGTGGACGCCCTGCCCGCTTCGGACCAGCCGGTGGCGCTGCTGGCCCAGACCACGCTGTCGCACCGCGACTGGTCGGCGGTGGCCGAGCGGACCGCCGAGCGCTTCCCGGGCCTGTGGCGGCCGGGCCGCAGCGACCTGTGCTTCGCCACCACCAACCGCCAATCGGCGCTGGCCGAGATCGCCACCCGCTGCGACGCGGTGGTCGTGATCGGGTCGGCCAACTCGTCCAACACCCGAGCGCTGGAGAAGCTGGCCCGCGAGTCGGGCTGCGACCGGGTCTACCGGGTCAACGGCCCCGACGAGCTGCCCGCCGACCTGTCGGGAACGGTGGGCGTGACCGCCGGCGCCTCGGCCCCCGAGAGCGTGGTGGAGGCCGTGATCGCGCGCCTGGGCCCCCGCCAGGGCGTCGAGGAGGTCCGCATCACCGAGGAGGCCGAGTACTTCCCGCCGCCCCGCGAGCTGCGGGACCTGCTGGCCGGCGTGGACGTGCTCGCCACCTTCGCGCTCGGTGGCTCGGTCCCCGACCGGCCCTCGCTCAACGACCGTCAGCTCCAGGCCAGCGACGTGCTGGCGATGCTCGCCTGAGTTCCCGCTCTTGGCGCCAGAGGCGCCGGGCCGCTCGGGCCGCGGGTTGACCTGACCGCGGCTACTCGGCCCGGCGGCGGGCCTCGTCGTAGAGGGCCTGGAGGCGCTCGCTCAACTGCTCGGTCATCTCCCGGACCACGCGGCGCTTGACCCGGCCGGTGCCGTCGCCGGTGGGCGGGGTGACGGGCTCGCCGATCACCATCACGATCTTGCGGGGCTTGATGAACTTCGCCCCCAGCGGCATCGCCTGGGACGAGCCGCCGATGCCGATGGGCACGATGGGCACGCCGGTCCGGGCGGCCACGAAGGCGGGCCCGTCGAACAGCTCGGCCACCTTGGGCCCCTCCTTGCGGGTGCCCTCGGGGAACATGACCAGCGACTCGCCGTTCTCGATGATCCGCATGCAGGTGCGCAGCGACTCGCGGTCGGCGGTGCCCCGGTGCACCGGGAAGGCCCCCAGCATCGAGAAGAAGCGGCCCAACGTCGGGTACTTCCAGATCGACGCCTTGCCCATGTAGCGCATCCGGGTGGAGTGGATGCACGACACCAGGATGAAGTCCAGGTTCGACCGGTGGACCGGCGCCACCACGTACGGCCCCCGCGGCGGCAGGTGCTCCTTGCCCCGGATCTCCAGCCGGAAGTAGAGCTTGGCCAGCCCGTGGAACAGCCCGCTCAGCGCGGTGTAGGAGCCCTTCTCCCACCACCGGGGCGGGTGCACGTCGACGGCCGCCACCCGCGCCGCCTCGTCCCGTTCGATCGGGCCCGGCGCGATCTCGACCTCCTGCGCCGCCGACTCCTGCTCAGCCATCGGCGATCCTCCCGGCAAGGTCGTCCACGATCTCCTCGACGGTCATGTCACTGGTGTCGATCTCCAGCGCGCCGTCGGCCCGGCGCAGCGGGTCGGCGTCCCGGCCCTGGTCGAGGGCGTCGCGCCGGGCCATGTCGGCCGCCACGGTCTCGTAGTCGAGGTCGGTGACCTCGGCCGCCCGCCGCTCGGCGCGGACGTCCGGCCGGGCGCTCAGGTAGACCTTGAGCACCGCGTCGGGGAACACGACCGTGCCGATGTCGCGGCCCTCCAGCACGCCGCCACCCCGGGCGTTGGTCCACTCCCGCTGGCGGCGGACCAGCTCGGCTCGCACCCCGGGGTTGGCGGCCACCAGCGACACCGCCCGGGACACCTCGGGCCCCCGGATCTCGATGGTGGCGTCCACGCCGTCGACGGTCACAGCCTCGGTGGTGACCTCCAGGTCGACCACCCGCGCCAGCTTCTCGACCGGCTCGGGATCGGCAGGGTCGATGCCCCGGCGCAGCGCCGCGAACGTGACCGCCCGGTACATGGCCCCGGTGTCGAGGTAGTCGAGCCCGAGGCGCTCGGCGAGCCGGCGGGCGACGGTCGACTTGCCCGACCCGGCGGGCCCGTCGATGGCGATGACCTTCACGAGGATCGCACCCTACAGGCTCCGTCCGGAGAGTCCGTCCAGGGCCGCCCAGAAGCCGGGGAAGGTCTTGGCCACGCAGTCCGGGTCCTCGATCTCGACCCCGGGCACCCGCAGGCCCACCAGGGCGAAGCTCATGGCCATGCGGTGGTCGTCGTAGGTGGCGACCCGGGCGGGCCGGGGCGTCCCCGGCTCCACCACGAAGCCGTCGTCGGTCTCTCGGGCGGCGATCCCGAGGCGGCCCAGCTCGGTGACCACGGCGGCGATCCGGTCCGTCTCGTGGCCCCGGATGAAGCCGACGCCCGTGACCTCGGTCGGCCTGTCGGCGAAGGGCGCGAGCGCGGCGAGGGTCTGGGCCTGGTCGGGCGTGTCGGCCAGGTCGACCCGGCCCAGACCCCGCAGCCGGCCGGTGCCGGTGACCGTGGTGGTCGTGGCCGTGCGCTCGACCTCGGCGCCCATGGCCGCCAGCAGGTCGGCCAGGCGGGCGTCGCCCTGCCGGGTCCCCTCCCCCAGCCCCTTCACCGTGACCCGCCCGCCCACCAGGGCGGCCGCGGCCAGGAAGTAGCAGGCGGTGGAGGCGTCCGGCTCGACGACGTACGCCGTGGCCCGGTAGCGGCCGGCGGGCACGTCCAGGTCCGGGCCCACGTCCACCCCGAACGCGCCCATCACGGCCTGCGTGAGCTCGACGTAGGGCCGGGAGACGAGCGTCGTGGTCAGCCGCAGCCGGACCCCGCCGCGGGCGTAGGGAGCAGCCAGCAGCAGGCCGGACAGGAACTGGCTCGACATGTCGCCGGCCACGGCCACCTCGCCGCCGTCCAGGCCTCCGGGGGCGACGATGGTGACCGGCAGGCAGCCAGGCTCGCCCTCGTCGCGGACCTCGGCGCCGAGCGTGCGGATCCCGTCCAGCACCGGGCCCATGGGGCGGGCCCGCAGGGGCGGGGCGCCGTCGATCCGGTACTCGCCCTCGCCCAGCGCCACCACCGGCAGCAGGAAGCGGCTGGTGGTGCCGGACAGGCGCATGTCCAGCGCCAGCGGGCCCGGGCGCAGCCGGCCGCCGGTGCCCGTCACGAGCAGCCGTCCCGACGACGGGTCCCGGGCGATGCCGGCGCCGAGCGCGGCCAGCGCGGTGCGCATGGCCTCGCTGTCGTCGGCCACCAGCGCGCCGTCGACGGTCGAGGTGCCTTCGGCCAGGGCGGCGCACACCAGTGCCCGGTTGGTGAGGCTCTTGGAGCCGGGGATGCTGACCGTGGCGTCGAGCGGCCCGGCCGCGGGCGTGACCGGGCGGGCCTCAGACATCGATCGGCGAGACCGCGGGCCGGTAGCCGCGGGCGACGAGCCCGTCCCGGAAGACCTCGACGGACGCGCTCTCGATGAGCAGGACCAGCACGCCCTGGGGGCCTTCGGTGGAGTGCGCGATCTCCAGGTCCACGATGTTCACGTCGAGGTCGGCGGCCAGGATGGCCACGTCGGCCACCACGCCCGGCCGGTCGGGCACCGGGATGCGGACCTCGCGCAGGTCGGCCGCGGTGCGGAAGCGGGCCGGCAGGTTGACCCGGGCGGCCCGGGCCTGCTCCAGGGAGGCCAGCAGCTCCTTGCGGTCGTCCACCGCCACCACGTCGCGCAGGTGCTGGAGCGAGGCCATCAGCTCGTCCAGGACGTCCACGATGGCCGAGCGGTTGTCGCTGCAGATGTCGGGCCAGATGCCGGGATGGCCCGAGGCGATGCGGGTCATGTCCCGGAAGCCGCCGGCGGCGAGGCGTAGCAGCGCCCGGTGCTCCTCGCTGCGCTCGTCGGCCAGGCGCATGAGGGCGGCGGCGGTCAGGTGGGGCACGTGCGAGACGACCGCCACCAGCTCGTCGTGGCGGTCCGGCGGCAGGGTCACCACCTCGGCGCCCAGCGTGCCCACGATCTGGCGCACCTGGGCGTAGGCGGCGGCGTCGGTCCCCTCGGTGGGGGTCAGCACCCAGGTCGCACCCTCGAACAGCTCGGCGTTGGCGCCCTCGACGCCCTCCTGCTCGGAGCCGGCCATGGGATGGCCGCCCACGAAGCGCCCGTCGGACACCGCCTCCACCACCGACGCCTTGACCCCGCCGACGTCGGTCACGAGGCCGCCGCCCGCGCCCAGGGCGCGGCGGGCCTCGGCCGCGATAGCGGCCACGGGCGTGGCGATGAACGTGATCGTGGCCTCGGCGTCGTCGCCCACCGCGTCGAGAGCGCCGAGGGCCAGGGCCCGCTCGGCCCGCTCGGGGACCCGGTCGCGGCCGGTCACGTGCCAGCCCACGGCGCGCAGCCGCATGCCGATGGACCCACCGATCAGGCCGGTCCCCACCACCACCGCCCGACCGGGGTCGGGCGGGCGCCCGAGCACCACGTCAGCGAGCCGGGGCCATCAGGCCGGCAGGTCGTCGCGCAGGCCGCGCGCGCCTTCGAGGTAGACGTGGTGGAGCTCGTCGCGGGCCTTGTCCGTGGTGAGGTGGATCATCACCCGGACACAGCGCGGGGTGCCGCCGTCGATGTCCAGCTCGCGGGCGCAGATCAGCGGGACGTCGCCGAGCCCGAACTTGCGGGCGGCCAGGGCCGGGAAGGCGCAGTGGATGTCGTCGGTGGCGGTGAAGAGCACGCTGATCAGGTCGTCGTGGTCGATGCCGTTGCGCTCGAACAGCGCCTCGAGCAGGGCGATCACCCGCTCGAAGAGGTGGTCGGTCTCGTCGACGTCCACCGTGGTGGCGCCGCGCAGGGCGCGGACTGCGGGTGACATGGCCTAGAGAGGTTAGCGGTGCGCCCCGCCCGGCCGTGTAGTCGCCACCGCTCGCTCCAGGTCGCGCACCTCACGTTGCGTGAGCTCTCGCCACTCGCCGGGCGATAGGCGGTGGTCGACCAGCGGGCCGATCCGCACCCGTACCAGGCGCACGACCGGGTGGCCCACGGCCTCGCACATGCGCCGGACCTGGCGGTTGCGGCCCTCGTGGATGGTGATGCGCAGGGTGCTGTCGCCCACCAGGGAGGCCTTGGCCGGGGCGGTGGGCCCGTCCTCCAGCTCGACCCCCTCCCGGAGGCGTCGCAGCGCCCCCCGGGAGGGCTTCCCCTCCACTTCGGCCAGGTACTCCTTCTCCACCCCGAAGGACGGATGGGTCAGGCGGTGCGCGAGCCCGCCGTCGTTGGTGAGCAGCAGGAGGCCCTCCGTGGCGGCGTCGAGCCGCCCGACCGGGTAGACCCGGGGATCGGCCGGCACCAGGTCGACCACGACCGGCCTGCCCTGGGGATCCGACGCCGTGGTCACCACCCCGGGGGGCTTGTTGAGCAGGTAATGGACCAGGCCCTGGCGCACCCCGAGCACCGCGCCGTCGACCTCGATCGTGTCGTGCTCGGGATCGGCCCGGGTGCCGAGCGTGGCGACCTCGCCGTTGAGGCGGACCCGGCCGGCCGCGATCAGCTCCTCGCAGGCCCGGCGGCTACCCAGCCCGGCCTGGGCCAGGATCTTCTGGAGCCGCTCCCCCGTCGGGCTCACTCGCCCAGGTCGAGGTCGAAGTCACCCTCGTAGTCGCCCTCGTCGTCGGCCTCGCCGTCAGCCGCTCTCGCCCCGGCCAGCAGGTCGTGCCCAGGCGGTGGCCCAGCCAGCAGATCCTCGGAGCCGCCCTCGCCGTCAGCCGCTGTCGCCTCGGCCAGCAGGTCTCGGGTGTCGCCGTCGTCGCTGTCGCCGGCGACAACCGCCTCGGCCAGGAAGTCGTCGGCGGACCGGCTGTCGGGGCGCAGGCCCCGCTCCAGTTGCTCGACGACGTCGGCCCCCGGCACGAAATCGGCCAGCGCGGGCAGGTCGGCGAGGCCGTCGACGCCCAGCTTCTCCAGGAACGCCGGGGTGGTGCCGAACATGGCCGCCTGGCCGGGCCCGGGGTCGCGGCCGACCTCGGCGATGTAGCCCCGCTGGACCAGCGTGCGCATCACCCCGTCCACGCTGACGCCCCGGATCGCGCCCACCTGGGCCCGGGAGATGGGCTGCTTGTAGGCGACGATGGCCAGGGTTTCCAGCGCGGCGGCGGACAGCTTGGCGGTCTGGCCCTCCAGCACGAAGCGCTCGACATAGGGGGCCTGGTCGGGATGGGTCTGGTAGCGCCAGCCTCCGGCCACCCGCGCCAGCTGGAAGCCCCGGCCCTCGGCCTCGTACTCGGCGGCCAGCTCGCGGCACAGGTCCTCGACGACGCCGGGCGCCAGCTCCAGCAGCTGGGACAGGAGCCGGGTGTCGACGGGCTGCTCGCCCACGAGCACGAGGGCCTCGATCGCCCGGCGGGCCTCGTCGCGCACGTCGTCGCCCAGCTCGTCGGGCGGGAGGGGCGGGACCGGGGTCATCCGTCGTAGGCGTCGATCGCGAGCCCTGCGCCCGCGAGGTCGGCGTCGGCGCCGCCCACCCAGACGACCACGATGTCGCCGAACGTGCGGGCCTGGTCCAGGTCCACGAGGCCGATCTTGAACAGCTCCAGGACGGCCAGGAACCGCACGACGACCTCCAGCCGCTCCACCAGGTCGCCGGTGAGCGCCCGGAACGTGATGCGTCCGACCCGGGGCAGCTCGTCGAGCAGCTCGGCCATGGCGTCGGTCACCGAGGCCCGGATGGGGGCCACGTGGTCGAGGTCGATCCGGGGCCGCGGCCGGGGCGCGACGGCGCGCAGGTAGGCCCGGCGCAGATCGTCGGGCGTGACGCCCTCCAGCAGGTCGGGCATGAGGCCCACGTAGCGCTCGTCGACGCCCAGCGTGCGGCCCACCCGCCGGTCGGCCTCGGCCGAGAGGACCGACAGGGCGATGGCCGCCTCCTTGAACGTCTTGCACTCGACCAGGCGGTGCAGGAGCAGGTCACGCTCCTCCCACAGCGCCAGCTCCTCGTCCAGGTCGACGTCGTCGCCGGTCGGCAGCAGGCGGCGGGACTTGAGCTCGACCAGGGTGGCCGCGATGAGCAGGAACTCGCTGGCCACCTCGAGGTTGAGGACCTCCATGCGCTCCAGCTCGACCAGATAGCCGTCGACGATCGTCAGCAGGCTGATCTCGTACAGGTCCACCTGCTCGGACAGGATCAGGTGGAGCAGGAGATCGAACGGGCCCTCGAACACCGGGGTCTGCACCGCGTAGGGCATCTTCCCCATGATAATCACACCGCTGTCGTTCCCCGGCGCATGGGCGGATAGACAACCGGTTCGGGACGC
>JBKPRS010000114.1:0-6898 GCA_046734695.1 Actinomycetota bacterium
GCCGGCCCGGCCAAGGGCGAGGTGGTCGCGCTGGTGTCGTCGGGCTGGTCGGGTGACCCGCTCGACCTCCTGGGCGTGCCCGCCACGCTGACGGTGCGCGACGGCGAGCCCTCAGTCCGCTTCGAGCCCTGAGAGCGCGTCCCGCAGGCGGGCGGCCACCGCCGCGGCCTCGGCGTCGTCCGTGTAGCGACCGCGCGGCCAGAAGAAGCCGCGCAGGCCGTCCTTGGGCGTGCGCGGCACCACGTGGGTGTGGAGGTGGGGCACGCTCTGGCTCACCCGGTTGTTGATGGCCACGAACGAGCCCACGCTGGCGAGCCCCTGCTCCATGGCCAGGGACAGCCGCTGGGCCCGGGCGAAGTAGGGCTCCAGCAGGGCCGTGGGCAGATCGGCCAGCGTCTCGTGGTGCTCCCGTGGCACCAGCAGGGTGTGGCCGGGGAACAGCGGGCGCACGTCGAGGAAGGCGAGCGCCACCTCGTCGTCCAGCACCACATGGGCCGGCAGGCGCCCGGCCAGGATCTCGCAGAACGTGCACGGGCCCTTCGGCATGGGGCGCCAGCGTACGGGCGACCGTAGGGTGTCGCCGTGGACGTCTCCCTCCTGATCACCTGCGTGGTCGACGTGGTCGCGCCCGAAGTGGCCGAGGCGGCCGTGAAGCTGCTCCGGGCCGCGGGGTGCGAGGTCCGGGTCAACCTGGACCAGACGTGCTGCGGGCAGCCGGGCTGGAACGCCGGCTTCGCCGAGGACGCGGCGGCGGTGGCCCGGGCCACGCTGGACGCCCTGGAGGCCGACCTCGACGCCGGGGCGGAGGCGATCGTCGTGCCTGCCGGGTCGTGCGCCACGATGGTCCGGATCTTCTGGCCCGAGCTGTTCGAGCTGGTGGGCGACCACGAGGCCGCCGCCCGGGCCCGGCGGGTCGGCGAGCACACCCGGGAGCTGTCCGAGTTCCTCGCCTCGCGGGCCGGCGAGCTGCCGCCGCTGCGGCTGGGCCGGCCGGTGACCATGGCGCTGCACGAGAGCTGCCACATGCTGCGCGAGCTGCGGATCACCGAGGCGCCCCGCGCCCTGGCCGACTCGGTGGGCGGGTGCGAGACCGTGACCTGGGCCGGGTCGGACCGCTGCTGCGGCTTCGGCGGCACCTTCAGCGTGAAGCTGCCCGAGGCGTCGGTGGCCATGGCCGACGAGAAGCTCCGGGCCCTGGCCGCGGCTGAGCCCCCACCCGAGATGCTGGTCGGCTGTGACACGTCGTGCCTGCTCCACCTCCAGTCCCGGGCCGAGGCGGCCGGCAACGACATCCCGGTGCGCCACCTGGCCGAGGTTCTCGCCGCCGCCCTCCCGCCCGAAGGTGGTGGGGCGTGACCGGAGGTCACCACCTGCTGCCGGGGACGACGTTGCGGCAGCGCACCGCGGACGCGGTGGCCAACGACCGTCTGCGCACCAACGTGGCTCGGGCGGTCGACCGCTTCTCCACCCACCGGGTCGCCGGGCTGGCCGAGCTGGACGACGCCGACGGCCTGCGCCGGGCCGCCCGCGCCGCCAAGCAGCAGGTGCTGGCCGACCTGCCCGCGTTGCTGGAGCAGTTCGCCGACAACGTGCTCGCCCTGGGCGGCCAGGTGTGCTGGGCGCCGACGGCCGCGGATGCCCGCCGCTACATCGTCGACGTCGTGGCCCGTCACGGCGCCACCCGCGTGGCCAAGTCCAAGTCGATGGCCACCGAGGAGATCGACCTCAACACCGCCCTGGAGGCGGCGGGCGCCGAGGTCACCGAGACCGACCTGGGCGAGTGGATCATCCAGCTCGCGGGCGAGACCCCGAGCCACATCATCGCCCCCGCGCTGCACCGCGACCGCCACCAGATCAAGGACCTGTTCGTCGACACCGTGGCCGCTCCTCTTGACCTGGGGACCGAGCCCACCGAGCTCGTGCGCTTCGCCCGCCGCCGGCTGCGGGAGGTGTTCCTGGCCGCCGAGGTCGGCATCACCGGGGCCAACATCGCGGTGGCCGAGACCGGCTCGATCGTGCTGGTCACCAACGAGGGCAACGGCCGGCTGGTCACCGCCCTGCCCCGGGTCCACATCGCGGTGCTGGGCATGGAGCGCCTGGCGACCGACTGGGCCCAGGCCGACCTCCTGCTGGCGCTGCTGGCCCGCTCGGCCACCGGCCAGCGCCTCTCCTCCTACACCAGCGTGGTGACCGGGGTGCGGGGCGGGACCGAGCTGGACGGGCCCGACGAGCTGCACGTCGTCATCCTCGACAACGGCCGCAGCGACCTGCTGGCGGGCGAGTACCACGAGATGCTCGGCTGCATCCGCTGCGGGGCGTGCCTCAACGTCTGTCCCGTATACCGCCAGACCGGGGGGCACGCCTACGGCTGGGTCTACCCCGGTCCCATGGGCGCGGTGCTCACGCCGCTGCTGGCGGCGGACCAGCCCGAGGCGGCCGAGGTGGCCGGCGCCTCCACGCTGTGCGGGGCGTGCATGGACGCCTGCCCGGTCCAGATCCCGCTGCAGGACCTGCTGCTGTCGCTGCGCCGCCGCAAGGCCGAGCACGCAGGCCGCACCGAGCGGGCGGCGTGGAAGGCGTGGTCGGCCGCGTGGTCTGACCCGCGCCGCTACCGGGCGTCCACCAAGGCCGCCACCTGGACCCGCTGGGCCGCGAGCCTGGCCGGCCGCCTCCCGGTGGGACGGGACTGGGCCCAGGGCCGTACCCTTCCCCGCCCCGCGGACGAGCGCTTCCGGGACCGCTGGAAGGCGGGCTTGTGACGCGCCCGGGCGAGACCGGCGACCGCGCCGCGTTCCTGGCCGGGGCCCGGACGCGGCTGGCGGGCGACGTCTTCACCAACCCGGTGCACGTCCCGCCGCCGCGACCGGCGCCGGGCGATCCGGTCCCGCTCCCCGGCTACCGCAACCTCGACCCCGACGACCTGCTGACGACCTTCGTCGACGCCGTGACCCACGCCGAGGGCACCTGCCACGTGGTGGACGGCGACGTGCCCGACGACCTGCTCGACCGCCTGGTGGAGGAGCTGGACGGGCGCCCCGTGGTCACCTCGTCCGAGGACGTCGCCCGGGGGGTCGGCGCCCGCCTCGCCCAGCGGGGCGTCGAGGTCGGCGAGGCCACACCGGACCGGGCCGCGTCCGCCGGGCTCGGCGTCACCGGCGCCTCCGCCGCCGTCGCCGCCACCGGCAGCGTGGTGCTCGACAGCCGGGCCGCGGGCGGTCGCATCGCTTCCCTGCTCCCGGCGGTTCATCTGTGTGTCGTTGCTGTGAACACTTTGGTCCCAACACCCGCGGACGTCCTGCGGCGAATATCGTCACGTTCTGATGCGCTGCCGCCATCCTTGGTGTTCGTCACGGGGCCGAGCCGCACCGGTGACATCGAGCAGCTCCTCACCCTTGGCGCACACGGTCCGACCGCCCTGCATGTGGTGGTCGTGACCGATGCGGGCCGCGCATCCTCCACCGTGGCCCCGGCCTGATCCCGTCCTGCATCCGCGCCCACGGCGCGGCCCTGCGCTTGACTGGCGACCGGTGACACACCCGTCCACGCAGCGTTCGTGCGACAGGCCGCCAGCCCGCTGGCACGGATCCGCTGCCCTATCTCCCTGGGGGTTCCGTGACCGAAACCATCCGCGTAGCCGCGCGCGCCGATGACGCCGAACGCACCTTCGTCCTCGACACGTCGGTCCTGCTGTCCGACCCGTGGGCTCTCCAGCGCTTTGCCGAGCACGAGGTGGTCATCCCCCTCGTCGTGCTCACGGAGCTGGAGGGCAAGCGCCACCATCCCGAGCTGGGGTGGGCCGCCCGGGAGACACTGCGGATGTTGGAGGACCTGCGGGTCGCGCACGGCTCGCTGCTGCGGCCCATGCCCGCCAACGACCAGGGCGGGACGCTGCGGGTGGAGGTCAACCACACGGAGCTGGCGGGGTTCCCGACCTCGCTGAGCCGGGAGAGCAACGACCACCGCATCCTGGCCGTGGGCCGCAACCTGGCGGCCGAGGGCTACGACGTCACGATCGTCACCAAGGACCTGCCGTTGCGGCTCAAGGCCTCGATCGTGGGCCTGGAGGCCGACGAGTACCGCAACGAGCTGGCCAGCGATTCGTCCTGGACCGGTGTGGCCGAGCTGGACGTCCGGCGGTCCGACATCGACACGCTGTTCGCCGAGCACGTCCTCGACCTGGCCGAGGCCCGCCTGCTGCCCTGCAACACGGGCGTCGTCCTCCACGCCGGCAGCCAGTCGGCGCTGGGCCGGGTGCACGACGACAAGCTCGTCTACCTCGCCCGGAGCGACCGGTCGCTGTTCGACGTGCGGGGCCGCTCCGCGGAGCAGCGCCTGGCCATGGACCTGCTGGCCGACGACGGCGTCGGCATCGTGAGCATGGGCGGGCCTGCGGGCACAGGCAAGAGCGTGCTGGCGCTGGCCGCGGGGCTGGAGGCGGTGCTCGAGCAGCGCACCCACCACCGGGTGATCGTGTTCCGCCCGATCTTCCCCGTCGGCGGCCAGGACCTGGGCTACCTGCCGGGGTCGGAGGCCGAGAAGATGTCACCGTGGGGCGCGGCGGTCACCGACGCCCTCGAGGCCATCGCGGGCCAGGAGGTCATCGACGAGGTGCTCGGGCGTGGGCTGCTGGAGGTGCTGCCGCTCACCCACATCCGGGGCCGCAGCCTGACCGACAGCTTCGTCATCATCGACGAGGCCCAGAACCTGGAGCGCTCGGTCCTGCTCACCGCCCTGAGCCGTCTGGGCCAGGGCAGCCGGGTCGTGCTCACCCACGACGTGGGCCAGCGGGACAACCTGCGGGTCGGCCGCCACGACGGCATCGCCTCGGTGATCGAGACGCTGAAGGGCCACCCGCTCTTCGGCCACGTCACCCTGACCCGGGCCGAGCGCAGCCCGGTGGCCGCGCTGGTCACCCAGGTGCTGGACGGCACGATGCGGGCCTGATCGCCCGAATCGTCCCTATCCGCCCCAACTGGTCATCCAGACCGCTCCTCAGGAGCGAACGTTGACGGAACGCGCGCTCATCCAGGCGTTGCGTTGCCAAGTTGCAACACAGATGACCACAACGGGCCGTGACGCGTCACTAGGGTCACGGTCGCTGACACCAGCACGGGTGGCCGGTCGCAGGGTCAGGGCGGGCGTGCCGCTGACCGCCGAGGCAACTCGACAAGGGGAGAAACCCGTAATGCTCCGACATCGACGCGCGTTCCCGGGGGTCGCGCTCCTGCTCGTGGCCGGCCTGTTCGGCGCGGCCTGCAGCGACGACGACTCCGGCGACGACGACTCGAGCAGCGGCGACAACGAAGAGGCGAGCAGTTCGTCCCAGTCCGACGGCGGCACGCTGGCCGCGGTGGTCGACCGGGGGAGCCTGAACTGTGGCGTGAACAACTCGGTCCCGGGCTTCGGCTTCGAGACCGAGGACGGCACGTTCGAAGGCTTCGACATCGACTTCTGCAAGGCGGTGGCGGCCGCAGTGCTCGGCGACCCCGACGCCGTCGAGTACGTCGCACTGACGCCCGAGCAGCGCTTCCCGTCGCTCGCCAGCGGCGAGATCGACGTGCTCATCCGCAACACCACCTGGACCTCCACGCGCGACGGCGCCGAAGGCGCGTCCTTCGTGACGACGACGTTCTACGACGGCCAGGCGATGATGGTGCCGGCGGCGTCCGGCGTCACCTCGATCGACGCCCTGGCGGGGGGCACCATCTGCCTCACCGCCGGCACCACCACCGAGCAGAACCTGGCCGACCGCATGGCGGACATCCAGCACACCCCGCAGACCTTCGACGAGAACTCGCAGGTCCAGGAGGCCTTCCTGGCCGGGACGTGCGATGCCTGGACGTCCGACCGCAGCCAGCTCGCCGGCATCCGGTCCAACTGGCCTGCCGACCAGGGCGGCCCCGCGGCGCTCACCATCCTCGACGAGACGTTCTCCAAGGAGCCGCTCGGCCCGGCCGTGGTCGACGGCGACAGCGAGTGGTTCGACGTCGTGAACTGGGTGGTGCTCGCCACCATCGAAGCCGAGGAGCTCGGCATCACGTCCGAGAACATCGACGACATGCTGGAGAGCGACGACCCGGCCGTACGCCGGTTCCTGGGCCAGCCGGTCGACGTCGAGGGCGCCGAATCCGTGGTGGACCACGGCTTCGGCGTGGACAACGACTTCACCGTGGACGTGATCCGGGCCGTGGGCAACTACGGCGAGATCTTCGACCGCAACCTGGGGCCGGACACGCCGCTGCAGCAGACCCGCGAGGGCACGCTCAACGCCTTGTACACGGACGGAGGCCTGCTCTATTCGCCGCCGTTCCGCTGATCGATGACCGATGACGTAGCCGGGGGGGCGGGCTCGCCCGCTCCCCCGGGCGTCTCTTCGCCCGCTTCTCCGTCACCTGGGCGGCGGCCCGGCCGGGTGTCCGGCCTGGTGTTCAACGTCCGCGTTCTGCGGGTGGTGGGCCAGATCGCGGCGATCGTCGTGCTCTTGGCCCTGGCCGCCTACCTCGCGGACAACTACCGGGCCAACGTCGCCGACCGCCACTCCCGCAGCGGCTGGGGTTTCCTCGACGAGCCCACCGGCTTCAACATCGCGTTCTCGCCCGACTTCCGCCCGGGCCAGCCCGTGCGCGACGCCCTGCGGGTCGGGGTGGTCAACACGTTCGCGTCCGCGGTGGTCGGCATCGCCCTGGCGACCGTGATCGGCGTGCTGGTGGGCGTGGTCCGGCTGTCCAACAGCTGGGTCGCCCGCAAGGCCTCGACGCTGTACGTCGAGATCGTCCGCAACGTGCCGGTCCTGCTGGTGATCCTGTTCCTGTACGCCGGGCTGCTCACGCTGCCGCGGATCCAGGAGGCGCGCGAGATCGACGGCCTGGCCGTCATCTCCAACCGGGCCATCGCGATC
>JBKPRS010000115.1:0-2546 GCA_046734695.1 Actinomycetota bacterium
GGCCTGGGCCGCGGCGGTGCGGCCCTCGTTGTCCTGCTCGGTCTCGCGGACGCCCTCGACCGGCACGCCCAGGTGGTCGGCCAGCAGCGACTCGTTGGCGGCGATGTGAGCGGCCAGGTCGTGGACGGTCCAGCCCGCGAACTCGGGCGGGTCCAGCGGCAGGGCCCACTCATCGGGGGTCAGGTCGGACAGCAGCATCACCATGCGCGAGAGCTCGGTGCGGTGCACGTCGATGGGCGAGGCGCCGGCCACCACGGGGGAGGGGACGCGGCCGGCGCCGGCAGCGCCCAGGACCCGCTCGCGCAGGTCGCCGGGCGGGTCGAGCTCGGAAGCGGCCGCGGCGCCGTACTCGCCCGCGGCCTCGCGTAGCGTGCGCTCCCAGCCGGCGGCGCCGGGCGCTTCTGACAGGTAGGCGGCGATGGCCTGCGCCTCCTCGGGCTCGTGCGCGTCGAGCGCGTAGACCGCCAGGTCGTCGAGCGTCGGGCTCGGCCCCGACCTCGGCTGGTTCGGTTGGTTCATGCCCATTTCTCACTCAGTTCGGGTCGAAGGATCTCCGCGATGCGTTGCAGCCCCAGTCGCAGGCGTGACTTGGCCGTGCCCTCCGGGATCTGGAGCACGGCGGCGACCTGCCGGTAGGTGTGTCCGTGGAAGTAGGCGAGCTCCAAGGCCCGGCGCTGGGCCTCGGGCAGCGTGGCCAGCGCGTCCCGCACGCGCCCGGTGGCGTCGCTGCGGGCCACCGTCTCGGCCAGGTCGGGCCCGACCGGATCGGCCGGGGCCCGCGACTCGCGCCGCCGCCGGGCCTCCTCCCGCCGGATGAGGTCGACGGCGCGCCGGTGCGTCATGGTCCCGAGGAAGCCCCGCAGCGTCCCCCGGCCCGGCTCGAACTGGCCGGGGTTCTCCCACAGAGCGCAGAAGACCTCCTGGGTGACGTCCTCGGCGGCCTGCCGGTTGGCCAGCGTCCTCAGGGCCAGGCCGAAGACGAACCCCGCGTAGCGGTCGTAGAGATCGACGAGGGCCGACCGGTCCCCGCCCGCGAGCCGTTCCGCCAGTACCCTCTCCGCCCATTTGCCCTGGTGAATCCGCCGTTGCTCCATGAGGCAATTCCTCTCCACGGGGCACTGTTCGGAGCAGTGTCCCGGCGCGGATCACACGCGGCGTGCGCTGGGCGCGACGCACCGGGGGTGCCAGTCTAAGACGGTGGCAATGGACGGCGTGCCCGGCGAGGAGACCATCTACGGCTGGATCGAGACCGTGTTCGAGCGCGGCATCCGGCGTCCCGGCTACCCGGCCGACGACTGGGCCACCCAGTTCTGCGCCGAGCGGTTCCGGGAGATCGGCCTGGAGCGGGTGAGGCTGGAGCCGGTCGCCATCCAACGCTGGGAACCGCTGGAGTGGTCGCTGGAAGTCATTGGGGGAGGGAACATGTCGGGGACCACGACGCGGGTCGACTGCTTCCCGCTCCCGCACGCGGCCCCGGCCGCCGGGCTGGAGCTGGACTTGGCCGCCTGGGATCCGGCCGACCCCGCCGCCGTCGCCGGGAAGGCCTCCCTCTACCCGGTCACGCTCTCGCGGGTGCCGGCCGAGTTCTTCCTGGGGACGACCGGGGAGGCGGTCGACCCCGACGGGACGCTGGGCGAGGAGCACGTCCTGCCGTTCGGGCGGGAGCTCCAGGCGGTGATGGAGCCCTCGCTGGACGCGGGCGCGGCCGCCTTCGTGGGCGTGCTGGCGGGCTATCCCGGCGACTCGCACGACTACTACGTGCCCTACGACGGCGTCGCCCGGGCCATCCCGGGCGTGTGGGTGTCCGGCAGCGACGGCGCCCGGCTGGCCGAGGCGGTGGCCGCGGGGCCGGTGCGGGTGCGGCTGACCGTGCGCTCCGAACGCCGACCGGTGGAGACCCACACGGTGGTGGGGGAGCTGCCCGGCGGGGACGACGACGTGGTCATGGTCGGTTCCCACCACGACGGGCCCTGGTCCTCGGCGGTGGAGGACGGAAGCGGCATCGCCCTGGTCCTGGCCCAGGCCACGTACTGGGCGGCCCAGCCTCGCGAGGCGCGTCCCCACCGGCTGGTCTTCCTGCTCCAGGGCGGCCACATGGTGGGCGGGGCCGGCCTGCACACTTACATCGACACCCACCGGGCCGAGCTCGACCAGGTGGTGCTGGAGGTCCACCTGGAGCACGCCGCCCTGGAGGTGGACGACCGGGGTGTGGTCACCGACCGCCCGGTGCCCCGGTGGTGGTTCACCTCCCGGATCCCCGCCCTGGAGGACGCGGTGGTCGACGCCCTCAGGGCGGAGGGCCTCGGCCGCTCGCTGGTGCTGGCGCCCGACGCCATCGGCCCCCAGCCCCCGACCGACGGCGGCTATTACCACCAGGCGGGCGTGCCCATAGTGAACTTCCTGACCGCGCCGAGCTACCTGTTCGACGCCATGGACACGCTCGACAAGATCGATCGGAGCGCCCTCGTGCCGTTGACCCGGGCCGCGATCCGCATCATCGGCTCCACGCAGGCCGTGTCCGCCAAGGCCATGCGTGCCGCCGTCGT
>JBKPRS010000116.1:0-4315 GCA_046734695.1 Actinomycetota bacterium
CCTACGTGCTCGCCGGGTGCGAGCCGCTCGCGCCCGTGACCCTGCCGGCCGCGGAGGCGGCGGGCCTGGTGCTGGCGGACGACGTGGTGGCGGCCGAGGCCGTGCCGCCGTTCGTGAACACCGCGATGGACGGCTACGCGGTCAGGGCGCAGGACGTGGCCGCCGCGCCGGTGACGCTCCCCGTGGTCGCCGAGGTGGCCGCCGGGCACCCGGCGACGCGGCCCCTGGGGCCGGGCGAGGCGATGCGCATCTTCACCGGAGCGCCGCTGCCCGACGGGGCGGACGCCGTCGTGATGGTGGAGCGGACCGAGCGGCTGGACGGCGGGCACGCCGTCCGCATCGACGTGGCCGTCGAGCCCGGCACCCACCTGCGGGCCGTGGGAGAGGACCTGCAACCGGGCCAGGTGGTGCTGTCCGCCGGCGACGAGATCACTCCGGCCCGGGTGGGGGTGCTGGCATCGCTGGGCGTGGACAAGGTGCGGGCCCATCCCCGGCCCCGGCTGGGCGTCATGTCCACCGGCGACGAGCTGGTGTCGGGACCGGTGCCACTCGCTCCTGGCCAGATCCGGGACAGCAACCGGCCCACGCTCCTCGCCATGGCGGCCGAGGCGGGCTTCACCCCGGTCGACCTGGGATGGGTGCCCGACGACGAGGACGCCATCCGCGCCGCGATCGAGCGCGGCGCCGCCGGCTGCGACGCCGTCGCGTCCAGCGGCGGGGTCTCGATGGGCGACATCGACCTGGTCCGGGTGGTGCTCGACCGCATCGGCGACATGCGTTGGATGCAGGTGGCGATCCGCCCGGCCAAGCCTCTGGCCTTCGGGGTGGTGCCCGGGCCCGACCCCGCTCGGCCGGTGCCGGTCTTCGGCCTTCCCGGCAACCCGGTGTCGTCGATGGTCAGCTTCTCCCTGTTCGCCCGGTCCGGCCTGCGGCGCATGGCGGGGCACCCGCCCGAGCGGCTGCACCTGCCCCGCTTCCGTGCCGTGGCCGCCGAGCCGATCCCCCGCACGCCCGACGGGAAGATCGTGTTCGTGCGGGTGACGGTGGCGGCGGGCGGGCCCGACGGCGCGCTGACCGTGCGGTCGTCCGGCGGCCAGGGATCGCACCAGCTCGGCGCCATGGCCCGGGCCGACGGGCTGGTCATCCTGCCCGACGGAGACGGGGTGGGAGCTGGTGACCAGGTGGAGGTGCTTCTTCTCGCCGAGCCGCCGACTATCGGTCAGGCCCCCTAGGCTGAGCCCCGATGCCCGAGCCTCTCGTCGACAGCTACGGCCGCGTTCACCGCGACCTGCGCGTGTCGGTGACGGACCGGTGCAACTTCCGTTGCAGCTACTGCATGCCGGAGGAGGGCATGCAGTGGCTGCCACGCTCCGAGGTCCTCAGCTTCGAGGAGATCGAGCGGATCGCCCGGGTGTGCGTCGAGACCTTCGGGGTCGACAGCGTCCGCCTCACCGGCGGTGAGCCGACGGTGCGGCACCGTCTGCCGGTGCTCGTGGCCAAGATCGCCGCGCTGCGCACCCCGGACGGCGTCCCCGTCGATGTGGCGTTGACCACCAACGGCGCCACGCTTCGCTCGCTCGCTCCCGACCTGGTCACGGCCGGGCTGCGACGGGTCAACATCTCCCTCGACACGCTGCGGCGTGACCGCTTCGTCGAGCTCACCCGGCGTGACGAGCTGGACCGGGTGCTGGACGGGATCGAGGCGGCGCGCGAGGCCGGCCTCGACCCGGTCAAGATCAACGTCGTGGTCATGCGGGGCGTGAACGACGACGAGATCCTGGACCTGGCCCGCTTCGGGCGCGACCGCGGGGTCACCATCCGCTTCATCGAGTGGATGCCGCTCGACGCCGATCAGTCCTGGAGTAGTGACGCCGTCGTCAGCCAGGACGAGATCGTCGCTGCGGTGGACGCCGAGTTCCCGGTCGAGCCGCTGGTCCGGGGACACCAGCCGGCTGAGCGCTTCGCCTACCGGGACGGGCGGGGCGAGATCGGGGTCATCCCCTCGGTCACGCGGCCGTTCTGCGGGTCGTGCGACCGGATCCGGCTCACCGCCGACGGGCAGCTGCGCTCGTGCCTGTTCGCGGTGGACGAGGTCGACCTGCGGGCGCTGGTCCGGGACGGAGAGTCGTCGGACGAGGACGTGGCCGACGCGGTGCGACGCTGCGTGGCGGGCAAGTGGGCCGGCCACATGATCGGGCAGGTGACCTTCATCCGGCCCCGCCGCAGCATGAGCCAGATCGGCGGCTGAGCGCCGCGAGCGTCTGGCCTTCGGGCGGATCAGTCCTGCGTGACTAGTCTGGGGCCATGCCTGACCGTGGACTGACCCATCTCGACCCCCTCGGCCGGGCCCGCATGGTGGACGTGACGCCGAAGGACCCGACCCACCGCAGGGCCGTCGCCCGGGGGCGGGTCCACATGAAGGCCGAGACCACGTCGCTGGTCGCCCGGGGGGCCATCAACAAGGGGGACGTCCTCGCCGTGGCCCGCGTGGCGGGCATCCAGGCGGCGAAGCGCACGCCGGAGCTGATCCCGCTGTGCCACCCCCTGCTGGTCGGCTCGGTGCTGGTCAACTTCCGCATCGAGGACGACTTCATCGAGGTCGAGGCCCACGTCGAGACCGTCGACCGCACCGGGGTCGAGATGGAGGCGCTCACCGCCTGCACGGTGGCCTGCCTGACCATCTACGACATGTGCAAGTCGTCGGACCGCGGCATGGTCATCGGCGACATCGCCCTGTGGGAGAAGACGGGCGGGCGCAGCGGCACCTACCGCCGCACCGACGGCCTGGACGCCGAGCTCGGTCTCTAGCCCCGCGGCTGATCTCGGGGCTGCGGCCCTGGTCAGACGGCATCCACCACGCCCCTGCCGATGAGGTTTAGGGTCGGCTAAAGGCAGTGGTCGGAGAGTGATGTCGTGGAAGTTTTCTTGCTCCTCGGGGCGATCTGGGCGGCGGTGTTGGTGCCTCCGTGGCTGGAGAGCCGGCGAGAGGCGCGGTCGATCGCGTCGATCATGTCGTTCCGCAGCCAGCTCTGGTCCCTGCAGCGGGCCACGCCGCATTTCGGTCTCGACAGCTACGGCGCCGACGGCGACGATGAGTACGACGATGTCGCCGACAGTGAGGACGCCGAGGTGCATGCGCTAAGTCTCCCGAGTCGGTCCGACGCTTTGAGCGGCCCTCTCGCGCCCGGCGTGATCGGGGCCGCGGTGCGGTCGTCGGCGGACGGCCTCGGCGGGCGCTCGATGAGCGCTCTGTCGGCCGCCATGCACCAGCGGCGGGCCGTGGCCTACCGGCGTCGCCGCCAGGTCCTGTCGTTCCTGCTGCTGGCCAGCCTGGCCGGCATCGCCCCGGCGGTGCTGCTGGGTGCGGGGTGGATCGTGGCCGAGGCCGTCGTCGCCACGCTGCTGGTCACCTACCTGGCGCTGCTTGTGCGCCGGGGTCGGCGGGAGGCCGAACGGGCCCAGAAGGTGCGCTACCTCACCCCGATCCGGGCGCCCCGCCCGTCCGTGGTCATCATCGGCAGCGGCGCCGCTCGCTAGCTCGTCTTGTCCGATCATGGGGGCGGCGACCGCCGCGATCATCTGCACGCCATCGTGGCGGCCATCGGCACCGATCTCGACGGCGCCAACGGCGCCCGCGAGGCCGCGCTGCCGGCTTGCCGCCGGGCGATCCGGGCCGCGGGGTCGAGCATCCGTGCGGTCCACCGGTTGGACGCCTCGGCTGCTGCGGCGCTGGCGGCGGAGTCCGAGGCCGCGGTCCGGGACGCCCAGCGGGCGCTCGTCCCGTTCCCGGCGCTGGCGCACGCCGGGTTCCTGCACGATGCCGAGAAGGAGTACGTCGAAGCCCGAGCCGTCGCCGCCCTGGTGGCGGGCGTGCCGATCCCCGGCCCCGGGCCGGACGAGCTCGCGGTATCGCCCACCGCGTGGATGCGGGGCGTGGCCGAGGCCGCCAGCGAGCTGCGGCGCCACCTGCTCGACCGCCTGCGGGAGGGCGACCTGGAGCGGGGCGAGGCCCTGCTGGCCGCCATGGACGACGTGTACGACGCGCTGGTGACCGTGGACTACCCCGACGCCCTCACCAACGGCCTGCGCCGCACCCTGGACTCGCTGCGCGCGGTCCTGGAGCGCTCGCGGGGCGACGTCACCACGACGGTCCTGCAGACCCGCCTCCAGCGGGCCATCGAGTCCGGACGGGAGGTCGTGGGCGGCGAGGACGGTCCGCTAGCATGAGCAGTCCCGTACGGGGGTGTAGCTCAGCTGGCTAGAGCGCTTCGGTCGCATCGAAGAAGTCGTGGGTTCGAATCCCATCACCTCCACT
>JBKPRS010000117.1:0-5313 GCA_046734695.1 Actinomycetota bacterium
GCCGCGTGGGAGCGCGTCCTGTCCCTCAACGTGAAGGGCGTGTTCCACCTGACCCGGTTCCTGCTGCCGCTGCTCAAGGCGGCGGGCACCGTCGAGGAACCGGCCCGGGTCATCAACATCGGGTCGATCGACGGCCTGCACGTCCCGGCCATGGAGACCTACTCGTACTCGGCGTCCAAGGCGGCCGTGCACCACCTGACCCGGCACCTGGCCCGGCGGGTGTCGCCCACGATCACCGTCAACGCCATCGCCCCAGGGCCGTTCGAGTCGAAGATGATGGCCGCCACGCTCGAAGCCTTCGGTGACCAGATCAGGGCCCAGTCGCCGCTGAAGCGGATCGGCCGGCCCGACGACATGGCGGGCGCCGCCATCTTCCTGGCCTCCCGGGCCGGGTCCTACCTCACCGGCGCCGTCATCCCCGTCGACGGGGGACTGGCCACGGTGCTGTAGCCAGGCGGCCGGGCCCGAGCTACCAGGCCCGCACGTCGGTCACCGGGGCCGGCCCCAGCCGGGCGGATGCGGGCACGATCCGCGAGGCGGCGACCGCCAGCGCGAGGGCGACCGCGGCCACGAACAGGAACGCCCAGCGCAGCCCGATGGCCTCGGCCAGCACGCCGATCACGAGGGGCTCGGCCAGGAACCCGAGGCGGGCGGCCAGCGACACCGTGGCCGCCCCGGCTCCGGGCGCCACACCCGGCAGCCGGGCCGCGGTCGAGAACGCCAGCGGGAAGAACGCCGACGCGCCCGCCCCCGCCAGCACCAGCCCGGCCGCGAAGGCGACAGGCTGATCCACCGCCACGCCGAGGCCGAGGCCGGCCGCCACCAGGATCATCCCGAGGCGCAGCACGGCCGCGCCGCCGTAGCGGTCGGTCAGGTGATCGCCGATCGCTCGGCCGGCGAACATGCCGGCCATGAACGCGGCCACGCCGAGCGCGGCCGTGCCCGGGCCCGTGCCCAGGCGTTCGAGGCGCAGGGCGGACCAGTCGGTCGGTGCCCCCTCGACGATCGCCCCGCCCACGGTCATGACCCCCAGCACCACCAGCGCGCTGGCCCAGAGCCGCCGGCCGGAAGACCCGGGCGACGGCCCGGAGCCCTCCTCGGGCGGGACCGGCGACAGACCCGGGACCAGGCCGGGCCGGGCCACCAGCACGGTGCCCGTGAGCACCAGCCCGGTCACGCCCAGCTGCAGGGTCAGCGGGATCCGCAGGGCCGCGGCCAGGGCGGCTACACCCGCGGCGGCCAGCGCACCCACGCTCCACGCGCCGTGGAGGCGGTGCATGATCGAGCGCCCGGTGCCGCCCTCGTAGGCGGCGGCGTTGGCGTTCATGGCCGTGTCCATGGCGGCGTCGGACGCGCCGATCAAGGCCAGCGCCAGGCCCAGGGTGAGGGGAGTGGGGGCCGCGCCCGCGGTCCACAGGCTGGCGCCGAGCGCCACGGCGGAGGCGATCACGACCGGGCGGCTGCCCAGCTTCCCGATAAGCCGCCCCGCCACGGGGCTGGCGACCAGGGCGCCGGCGGCAAAGCCCACGAGGACCAGGCCCAGGCCCGCGTCCGACAGCCCGAGGGCGGCCTGGCGCTCCGGGAGCCGGGGCTGGAAGCTCGGCCCGCCCAGGCCGTTGACCACGAAGGCGGCGGCGACCGCGCCGGCCCGGGGCCTCACCCGACGAACGCGAGGGCGCGGACGGGGAAGGTGCCCATGCCGGTGATGGCCGGCGGGACGGCGAAGAAGCGGAACGGTCGGTCGCCCACGTCGGCGAGCGAGCACATGTGCTCGATGATCGGGATGCCCGCCTCCAGCAGGATGGTGTGGACCGGGCGCTCGCGGTTGCGGGTGCCGTCGATGTTGAGCGAGTCGATGCCCACCACCGCCGCGCCCTCCGCCACCAGCCGGGAGGCGGTCGCCGCCGCCAGGTACGGATGGTCCGGCTCGCCGTAGCGCGGGGTCTCCCAGTGTTCGGACCAGCCCGTGCGGAACAGCACGGCCCGCCCCGCCACCTCGACGCCGTCCAGCGACTCCGGGCCGATCTCCTGCGGGTCGCCGGCGTCCACCATGACGCCCGGGACGTCGGCCACCCGGGCCGGGTCGAGGCCCGCGAGGTCGTGGCCGTCGGCGAACCGGTGGAACGGGGTGTCGAGGTAGGTGCCGGTGTTGGACACCATGTCGATCCGCCCGATCTGGAACTCGTAGCCGGGCGCGTAGCGCGTGTGGGAGTCCGCCCGGGACAGGTGGTCGCTGATGACCGGGGCCGGCAGCCCGGGGTAGGTGACGGTCCCGTCGGCGAGGACGTGGCTCAGGTCGACGATTGTGGCCATCGTCCCGGTCTAGCCGGGAGCATGCCCACGGGCATCAGGAGAAACGTCCAGCGCCACCAGCAGATCGGCTAGCGCGGCACCTGGGACCAGGGCAGGTCCTTGTCGACCCGGGGCTCGCCCGGCAGCCCGAGCACCCGCTCGCCCAGGATGTTGCGCTGGATCTCGGACGTGCCCCCCTCGATCGAGTTGGCCCGGGCCCGCAGGAACATCTTGCGCGACCAGCCCGCGGGGCCGGTCAGGCCGAGGCCCTCGTCGGTCCGGCGCATCGTGTAGTCGTAGTCGACCAGGGCGGCGGCGCCGAGCAGGTCCACGCACAGCTCGTAGATCGCCATGTTGACCTCGGCGAACTTGAGCTTGGCGATCGACCCCTCGGGCCCGGGGTTGCCGGCCCGGCGGTTCTGGCCGGCCCGGACGTTGGTGAGCCGCAACACCTCGGCCTCGATCCACAGGCGCATCAGCCGGTCGCGCAGGGGGGCCCGGTGGTCGGCCACCTCCTCCTGCCAGATGCGGACCGCCTCGGCGATCGAGCCGGAGCCCCGCGGCGGAGCACCGCCGCCTCCGCCGATGGTGGTGCGCTCGTTGGCCAGGGTGGTCATGGACACCCGCCAGCCGTCGCCCACGTCACCCACCCGATCCGCGTCGGGGACCCGCACGTCGGAGATGTACACCTCGTTGAACTCGGCCTCGCCGGTGAGCTGGCGCAAGGGGCGGACCTCGACCCCGGGCGCGTGCATGTCGAGGGCGAAGTAGGTGAGGCCCTTGTGCTTGGGGGCCTCGGGATCGGTGCGGGCCACGAGCATGCCCCGGTCGGCGATGTGGGCGAAGGTGTTCCACACCTTCTGGCCCGATACGACCCACTCGTCGCCGTCGCGCACCGCCCGGGTGGCCAGGCCGGCCAGGTCCGACCCCGCGCCCGGCTCGCTGAACAACTGGCACCAGGCGTCCTCGCCGGTGAAGGCCCGCCGCAGCAGCCGCTCCCGGATCGCGTCGTCGCCGTTGGTCACGATGGTGGGGCCGGCCATGGTCAGGCCGAAGAAGTGACGGGCGCCGGGCCGGCGGGCCCCGGCCTCGTTGAGCCGGGCGTCGATCTGGCGCTGGAACACGGGCTTGAGGCCCATGCCCCCGTAGCCCTCGGGGAAGTGCACCCACGCCAGGCCCAGGTCGTACTGGCACCCCCGGAACTCGACCGGATCGGATGTGGCCGGGTCGAGCCGAGCCAGCAGCTCGTCGATGCGCTCGTCGACGAGCGACGTCGGGTCTGTCATGCCCAGACCATAGTTGAATCGCGCTTCATGTTGGGGGGTTGGTGCGGTGGGTGGCGGCCACGTCATCGAGCGTGATGGCCTCGGCGGCGGTCATCGTGGCCTGCGAGATAGACGCCCAGACCGGGGCCAGGCCGTCGGCGGGACCGGACGCGGGCAGCTCCAGGCTGGTCCCCCCGTCGAGGGTGCGGATGACGTCGGCCACCGTGATCGCGCCGGGGGGCCGGGCCAGCCAGTAGCCGCCGTCCACCCCTCGCTTGGAGGCCACGATCCCGGCCCGCCGCAGCTCGGCGAGGATGTTCTCCAGGAAGCCCTTGGACACGCCGTGGCGCCCGGCCAGCGTCCGGCCCTTGAGCGGTCGTCCGGCCGCAGCCAGGTCGACCAGGGCGTCGAGCCCGTAGGCCAGCCGGGCCGTCACCCTCATGTCGCCGGCCCGGACAGTCCCCAGCGCCGGGCCACCGCCCGCTCCAGCGTGCTGAACAGCAGGGCGTCGACCACGATGCCGATGACCAGGATGATCAGCATCATCGCCATCACGCCGGCAGCGTTGGACAGGGTGCGGTTGATGTTGAGCAGCCCGCCCACGTTGGGCTCGCCAGGGACGGTCGTGATGATCTCGCCCGCCATCAGGCTGCGCCAGGCGAAGGCCCAGCCCTGCTTGAGCCCGCCCACGAAGCCGGGGAGCGAGGCGGGCAGCACGATGTGGCGGTACGACCTCAGCCCCCGGGCGCCGAGGACCCGTCCCGCCCGCAGCATCACCGGGTTGATCTGGTCGGTGCCGCTGATGAGGCCGTTGGCGATGGCGGGCACCGACCCGATCACCGTCACGAACAGGATCGCCCCGGTCGACAGCTTGAACAGCAGGATCGACCACGGCACCCACGCCACCGAGGGCATGGTCTGCAGCCCGGTGATGAGCGAGCCGAACGCGGCCCGCAGGACCCGGACCCGGGCCACGGCCAGGCCCAGGGCCGTGCCCAGCACCACCGCGATGACGTAGCCGATCGCCGCCATCCGCAGCGTGTTCTCGATGGCGGTGACCAGGATGCCGTCGGACCACATGTCGCCCAGCTCGGCGAACACGGCCGAGGGCGGGGGCAGCAGATGGGTGGGGCGCCAGCCGGACCACACGACGAGCTGCCAGATCCCGAAGAACAGGGCGATGGCCCCGAGCTTGGGCCAGGTGGCCCGCCAGACGCGCCGCAGCAGGCTCGTGCGCGTCTTCTCGGCCAGCTCCAGGGCATCGAGCCCCGCGAGGTCCTGGTCCAGTCGGGACGGGACCTCGACCTGGTCCCGGGTCTCAAGCGTGGACGGGCTCGGCGGCATGGCGCCGCACCTCCTCGCGCAGGAGCGCGGTCACACTCGCCGCCAGGCTCGACACCTCGGGCGACTCGATGGTCCGGGGACGGGGCACGGGCACGTCGATGGTGGCGGTGACGTGCCCCGGCCGGCTGGACAGGACCACGATGCGGTCGGCCAGCCGGGCGGCCTCGCGCACGTTGTGGGTGACGAACACGACGGTGAGGTGGCGCTCCTGGTAGAGCCGCTCCAGCTCGTCGTGCAGGACATCCCTGGTCATGGCGTCGAGGGCGCCGAACGGCTCGTCCATCAACAGCACGTCGGCGTCCTGGGCGAAGGCCCGGGCCAGGGCGACTCGCTGGCGCATGCCGCCCGACAGCTCGTGGGGGCGGCGCCCGGCGAACTGTTCCAGGCGCACCGTCTCCAGCAGGGCCCGGAC
>JBKPRS010000118.1:0-8141 GCA_046734695.1 Actinomycetota bacterium
GGCCCTCGGGGCCTGGCCGGTGGCCGGCTGACCGGCGGCCGGGGCCGGGCCGGGCCCGCTCCCAGGTGCCGGCTGGTCCGGCGCCGACGAGTCGTCCCGCTTCGAGCCGTACCCGCTGAAGGTCCGGGCCAGCTTCGCGGCACGCACGTACCGGGGCACGAGCTCGCCCGCCCGTCAGATGTCGTAGCCGCGCCGGCGAGCGGTCTGCTCCGCCAAGATGGGGGCCTGCTTCTGCACGACCCTCCCCCGGTGCATGGAGCTCCACAGCCACGGCTTCCGCCAGCCCCACGACGGGAGCACCTGTGCCTGGCGGACGACCTCGTCGAACCGCCGGGACTTGCCGGGGGCCGCGATCGGTGGCGCGATCGCGTCGGGACGGGTGTGTCCGAGCCCCGGCGTGGCCCACGGGGCGTCGACCTCCGGTGCGACGTTCACGCCCGCGGCGCGCATGTACTCCTCGCGGACGGCCAGGGCCTGGCGCTCGTACCTGCCTCGGGGATCGGTCGCCCCCGGGCGCGCGTGCAGGCCCTCGTAGTTGTGGTGGAGCTGCGCCATCTTCTGGAAGTACATGCCCTGCGCCTTGTCCCCACTCTCGTAGGCCCGGATCGCCCGCTGCCACAGGTTGGCGTCGGCCCCGAGTGCCGCCTCGTCCCTCCCGATCACCCGGCCGTGCCTGTCGGCCAGGACGAGCTCGCCGGCGCCGCCGCCCGGAAGCCCCGCAAGACCGCCAGCGCCCGGGGGAAGGCCTGGGCCGACGCCGGGCGGGAGGCCCGCCGGGTCCGGGAAGCCGTTGCGGACCATGACGCCCGACGCGCTGCCGACCGGGTCGGACCCGATGTACCCCCTGTCGGTCACGGCGCTCAGCTGGTCGCCCATCAGGCGGGCCTTCACGGTGTTGTGCCACATGCGGCGCTCCCGCATGCGCTCCTGGAAGATGCGCCCGGCGCCGAGCGCGACCGCAGCGGTTCCCACCAGCAGCGCCCGCCTGGCGCCGGTCTCGAAGCTCGCGCCGATCTTGCCGAAATCGAAGCCCCGCGTCCCCGTCGGGCCCTGCCACGCGGCGCCACCGCCGCCGAGGCGCACGTTCGTGAGGTTGTCGGCGATGCGCCCCGCCGTGCCCTGGCCGCCGGCGATCATCCTCGTGCGCGCGGCCGACATCACCAACACGAGGCAGAGGACGAGCACCATCCGCTCGATGAGGGGGCGGCCTCCGCTCCCGTCGGAGTTGGCGGAGGTCACGTCCAGCACGATCCGCATCACCGTGAGCATCATCGACAACAGGAATGCGATGCCGAGGTCCACCAGCACGGCTTGGACGAGCGTGGTGAGCCACATCCACCCCAACCGGCGCCCGGCGCCGGGGAAGGCGGCGAGCAGCATGAGGAACGGGGCCAGGCCGAACAGGACCACGACGGCGAAGTTGCCCACGACCATCGTCAGCGCCATCGCGGTGAGCACCAGCCCCACGGCGATGCTGGCCGCCATGCACAGGAGGGCGCTGCCGAGCCTCGCGCTCGTCGGCTTCGCGTTGAAGGCTGCCGGGACGTCACACCCGTCCCGGTCCGCCATGAGCTGGTACGGGTTGTCGCCGGTGCCGAGCAGGCCCGTGTCGAAGACGTCGATGGTGTCCCGGAAGTCGAACCAGGCGCTGGTGTCCACGTCGTCTTCGAGGATCTTGTCCCGCTGGTCCGCGCAGGCCCCGCGCAGGGGCTCGCCCCAGTTGATCAGGTCGTAGGACTCGGCGATGAAGACCGTGTGCAGGCGCTGCTGCACCTCGAACACGGCCCGGTCGATGTCGTCGCGGCCCGCCGTCGCCGGATCGATGTCGGACTCGGGATTGGCGGCGACCAGCATCGCCGCGCCCGCACTGCTCTCGAGGTCCCACATCGCGCGGACGTAGCCGCCCAGGTGGCCGACGAAGAACACGCTGCACGCGACGAGGACCACCGACGTCACGAGCTCGCCCAGGGCCATCGACGCCTTGCTCCGCAGCACGTTGAAGCCGACGTAGGCGAACAGCACGGTCCAGGCGACGGTGAAGAGGCTCACGCCGAGCTCGCCGCCGAAGATCCTGACCCGGTACGACTCGCTCAGGCTCGTGGCGGCCTCGGTGTAGTCGCCGATCGGGAACTTGAAGGCCCACCCGATCGCCCACTGCGCGAGCGACACGAACCAGGTGCCCACGTTGAACGCGAGCTTGGTCAGGAAGCCCATGATGTTGGCGCCCCACGAGCTCGGGGAGACCCCCACCTTGTAGGAGATGTCGTAGGCGCTCACCGGGTGCTCGCCGTAGCAGCCGTCCGGGATCACGCCGGACACCTTCGTCTCCCCCGGGGTGCACTCCGCGGGGGCCGCCGGCAGGCTCGGTGCCGCGCCGGCCGGCGCTCCACGGCCGATGAGGGTCCCCAAGGCCACCGCGACCGCTGCAACCAGGAGGGCGACGGCGAGCACCCGGCCTCTCCGCCGGCGCCCACCGGGGACGATCACGAGTCCTCCCGTCGCACGAGGGCCGCAGCCAGCGGGGAGCGGCGCCGCCGGCGCGCACCCGCGCGCGCCACGGTGATCTCGTCCGGCGCGATCCCACCATCGTCCGGCTCCCAGTCCGTGCCGGGCTCGCCGCCCGCGGGCTGGCCGGGCAGGGCACGGGGCCGACCGAGCGCGGGTGGATCATCACTGTCGGCGCCCGCCGCGGGCGGCGCGGTCTCGAAGGCGTCGAGCAGACCGGGCAGCAGGGGCGGCATGATCTGGATGAGCCCGATGCGCTCACGGACGTCGCGGTAGAGACACTGCCCGTTCCCGAGGCCCTGCTCGAGCGTCTGCGCGGCGTCCGCGCCCGGGGCGGCGCCCAGGAACTCCAGCGCCGCCGGGATGGCCTGGCGCGCCTGGCGGAAGACGAAGCGCGACCCCAGCAGGTCGGCCAGCTCGCGCACCGCGAAGTCGTTGGGGTGCTGGCTCGCCAACCAGATCGCTCCGTTGTGCTTGCGGCCGTCCCGCACGCCCTCGATCACCAGGTTCTGGCCGTACGGTGACGCCAGGAGCGCCCACGCCTCGTCGTACAGCGCGGCAGCGAACCGCCGGGGATCGTGGAACACCACGCGACGGCCGACGGCGGCGACCAGGTAGAGCAGCGCCTGCCCCAGCACCTGCTCCGGCAGCATCATCCGGCTCCGGTGCTCGCTCGCGAGCATCTCCCGGTCGGGAAGCGCCAGGTTGGGCGCCCAGAAGACGATGAAGTCGGCGTCGAGCGACACCGGGGCGCTGGCCCCGAAGGCGAGCTGCCCGGCCGGCACCCGGCGGTAGTGGGCCAGGCGGCGCACGAGCCCGCGGGCCGCCGGGTCGGGCTCGCCGGGGTTGTCGCCCATCCGCTGGAGCTCGTCGATGACGTCGCCCAGCACCGCCCCCGGCCGGGAGGCGACCGCGTCGACGGCCTCGGCCAGGGCCGCACCCTCGTCGCTGTGTGGCGAGCACCCGGCGAGCAGCGAGAGGAAGCCGAGCGAGACCGCGGACCGCTCGGCGCCGACGAAGCTGCGCATCGGGTCGATGCACACGTCCGCCTCGTCGTCGAGGCGGATGATCTGCACCTGGCCGGGCACGGAGGCCGCGAAGCGCACGTACTCGCCGCTGCGGGTGCGGTCGATGGTCACGACCTGCCCGCCGCGGGCGACCGCGTCCCAACACAGCCGCTTCAGGAAGAAGGACTTGCCCGAGCCCAGCCGGCCGACCGCGGCCAGCGACGGGCTGGCGTTGGCCCGGGGGCCGAAGGCGGGGTCGAACAGCACGGGGGTGCCGATGCCCCCGTCCAGCGACAGGCCGAGCAGCATGCCGGACGGATCGCCGACCTCCGGTCCGCAGAACGGGCTGCCGGCCGCCAGGTCCTGGGTGAGCATGAACTGGGTGTAATCCCGGCACACGGGCGCGGCCGTGGTGCCGGGAAGCATCGACCGCAGCAGGTCGGCCTGGCCCCCGGTGGGGCGGGCGACCCCGTACTCCTGCGGCTCGAACATCGCCACCAGCGCGGCGGCATGATCCTCGAGCTGCGCCAGCGAGTCGGCGGCGATCGACATGAGGATCGTGACCTGGAGCTCCGGCTCCATCGGGTTGGCCCCGAGCTGGGCACGCTCGCGGTCGATGGCCTGGATCGCATCGGCGAGCTGGGGCGGCGCGCCGGAGACCTCGCCGTCGTACTCGTCGATCTGCCCGATCAGGTCGCGCTGCTTGCGCCGCACCTTGCTCTGCGCATCGGAGTTGGGGACCGCCTTGATCCGGACGCACCAGTCGACGGGAAAGCCGACCTCGTCGGCGTGGTAGAGCCACTCGCCCCCGCCGTTGGGGTACGCGAACAGATGCGGCATGTCGGCGACGGCCAGCACCGTCTGGTAGGTGGTGCCGCCGGGGCCGTCGATGCGGACGTAGCGGCGGTGCCGCGGACGGTCGGCGTCGTCCTTGTACCCCCCCTCCTTGATCACCGCGTCGGTGAGCTGCGCCAGCACCGCCCTCGGCCGGTCGGCATACGCCCCGCCCCCCGGTGCCCCGTCGTCGGCGGACGGGGGCTCCCACAGCCGGTCGAACGACGGCTCGCCGGCCGCGCGGCGGAGCGCGCGGGCGTACAGCCAGCACACTTCGCCGGCCGTCACGGCCGAGATCGGGACGTTGGCGCCCAGGCGCGCCTCGAGCTCCCGCGCCTGCCGCCGCCGGGTCTCGATCTCGGCCGGCGGCACCGCGCCGGGGCCGAGGCCGAACGCGCTGTGCACCTCCCCGGCGGCGCCCCGCAGCAGCTCGGTCCACGATCGGCGCGCCGCCGGGAGCTCGGCGGCGACGTAGTAGCGACGCTTGTGGACCGAGACGCCCTCCAGCCAGTCACCGGTGGCGAAGCAGGTCTCGAGCCACGCCTCGTGGCGTCGCACGTCGACGCCTTCCAGCATGTCGCCGACCAGGTTGCCCGGGTCGATCGACTCGCACACCGAGAGGAGCATGGCGTTGACCGGCAGGCCGAGGAGCAGGCCCCGCAACCGGGAGTGGACGGCCAGCTTGTCGGCATGGCCGGTGTGCGCGTGCGGGAACGGGGTCACGTTCCAGACGGCCCAGACGCCGCCGTCCGTCCCCCAGATCAGGTTGCCGACGATCGTCCGGGCCGGCGCCTTCATCGGTGGTCCGCCACGATCCGGACACACGCGCCCCGGAGGTCGCGCCGGCGGGCGTCGGCGTGGGGCCTGCCTCCCACCCGGCCGCCCGGCGGCGACGAGAGCAGCGCCACATAGCCCACCGCAGCCCGCACCAACGAGCGCCCCTCGATCCTCGCCCGGCGCACCGCCCACGCCAGCAACCAGGGCAGCGCGATGGCCACCACGATCGACGGGGTCTGCGGCAGCAGCGCCCCCCACAACCGCCACGTCGCCATCTCGAAGAGGAAGGCCCCGACGATCACCCCGAGCTGCGGGATGGAGATCTGGAACGGTGGGGTCCAACCGGCGATCTTGCCGAGCACGATCGGGTGGCGACGGGCGTGCGTGTAGGTGGCGCACATGATCTGCTCCGGTGCGGCGTCCCGCATGGGATCGGCTCCTCTCCTGACAGTGGCTGGTGGTGGCGAGGCCTCGTGGCGGCGGGCGACGAGCTCGGTCAGGGCGTGAACGTGCCGCCCTGGTTGACGTCCTCGTTCACCTTGTTCTCGAGCACGTCGATGTTGTTGACGCCCCAGACGACCACCGCACCGAGCAGTACGGCACCGAGCGTCGGCGCCAGCGACCGCGTACGGATCCAGGTCATCCCGACGAAGACGATGGCCAACAGGAGGATCCCCGCCGCCACGAGGACCTGGAAGCTCTCGATGAAGTTGTTGATGATCTCGAGCACTCGGGTCTCCTTGCTCCACGTGCGCCCCGGAGGCGCTGCCCACTCCGGAGATGCGGGCACCGGTCGCCGAATCTGCACCGGCGCTGCGCGATATCTCCGCCGGCTGCCGCCCGAGGCGGCGGCCCCACGTCATCCCCCGGCGGAGCGACGTCTCAGGTCGCTAGTCCCCGTCGGCGACCGGGCCCTCCCAGGGCCCAGACGTGCCCCCGGCGGGGACGGACGTCTCCGGGCCGGTGCTCGCGCCGCCCGCCGTCGTCGGCGGGAGGCTGGAGGTGGTCGCCGCCGGCTCGCCGCCGGCCCCGCTGTCCCGATGGTTCACGCTGGGGCCGCCCGGCAGGTCGACCACCTCCCACCGGCCGTCCCGCTCGCGTACCTCGACCGTGTACGCCACGCCGCGACGGGTGCCTCCGATCGTGTCGACCGCCGCGTCGACCCGGACCCGGAGCGGGTCGTCGCCGGTGTCCGCCTCCCGCGTCATCCCCTCGATCTCGAGGCCCACGAACATCGGGTCGGCCGGGACCTCGATCGACCACCCCGGGCTCATGTAGCGGGTGGGGTCGCCGTCGCCCACCAGCAGGGCCCGGAGGAAGCCCTCGATCGTGTCGTATGGGCCGCTGCCCCGCTCGATCGGCGATCCCTCGACGCGCTGCCAGTCATCCGGGGCCGCAGGGGCGACGGGCACCACGGTGGGCGTCGTCAGCACCGCCAGCCTCGTCTCGACGTCGCCCACGACTGCGACCTGCACGTACCACGTCGCGGTCACCGGGTCCGCGGCCGGGGCATCGCCCTCGGCGCCTCCGCCGGCGGCCGCTTCGGGCGCCGGCGTCTCGGTCACGTCGACGGCGACGGTCACCCACCAGTAGCCGGGGCCGACCGCGCTTCCCGCGATGGTGGTCACGTCGCCGATGTCGAGGGGTTGCTCATCGCGCAACCCCTCGACGGGCTCGACGAAGAGGCTGGCGAGCACGTCCTGCCGGTCGTCGCCCGCGGCGGTCAGCCAGGCGGCGACCGCCCGCTCGGCGGTGCCCGCGACGGGCGCCGGCAGAGCGTCCGCCGCCTCCGTGGCCTCGGGCTGCGCTGCGGCCGGTGGGCGTGCGATGGCGACCAGCCCGCTCAGGCAACCGAACGCCACGGCGCCCCAGAGCACGACCCGGGCGGCGAGCTGCGCCCCCGGCCGTGACCAGCGCACCGGGTAGGGACGCAGGTCGTCAGGCGTGACGCCGTAGAGCCTGCTGTCGGGCTCATCAGGAGCGTCCCACACCCAGCTCTCCTCGGGCACGACCCTCACAGGCTCTCCGTCCACGACGCGGTCCACACCGCCGGGATGCGCATCGCAGCCCCCGGAAGCGCGCGCCGGAGTGCGCGTGGGGGCTCAGGCTCCGAGCCGGCCCTCGCGCGGCGGCGCCCCCGTCAGCTGCTCGAGCAGCTCGATCGTCTCGGGATGGACGGTGTCCTCGGGCTCGACCCCGATGTCGGGGTCCGCGAGGACGTCGCACAGCTCGCGGAACACGCGCTGCACGCCCGGGATGTTCCCCGCGGCGCGGGCGGTACGCATCAGCAGCCGGTACATGCGCTCGTCGCTGGGGAACGCCCGCAGGCCCTGGCGGGCCGCCCATTCGGCCGAGCGCCAGTCGCCCATGGCGAGCCGCACCTCGGCCAGCTCCTCGGCCGCGTCGACCACCTGCGCCACGATCATCCCCCGGTGCGGGCCCACCCACGAGTAGCTCCGCCCCACCCCGGTGAACGGCTCACCCTGCACCAGGCTGAGGGCCTGGTGCAGCATGTCGGCGGCGAAGAGGGCGTCGTCGGTCTCGTCCGCCTCCGCCACCAGCTCGCAGAACACGCCGTAGTCGGTGACGACCGCCGGAGACAGCTCGTAGCGACCGGCCCCCGGCGGCGGGAACAGGTCGTCGCCCAGCAGCGCCCGGGCCGAGCTGATCGTGTTGTACACCGTCTTCGCCGCGTTGGCGCCCGCCGGGAACAGGCTGATCTCCAGGTCCTCGCGGTCGACCGCCGACTCCCGCAGCGCGAGGTAGGTGATGGCTTCGAGCGCCCGCTGGCGGGTCGGGACCATCGGCTCGCCCTGCCCCCCGGGCCCGGTCACCCGAACCGCCCGGACCTCCCCGAGGACGCGCACCACGACGGCGACCTCGGCGAGCAGCTCGGAGAGGCGGTCGCGGCGCTCACGGGGCGGCGAGGCGGGCTCGCCGCGGACCGTGGCCGCGGCAGGCGGGTCGGGATCGCCGTCCGGACCGGGCCCGGCGGGGGCCGAGGGCGCGCTGGAGGCC
>JBKPRS010000119.1:0-2653 GCA_046734695.1 Actinomycetota bacterium
GAGCGAGGCGCCGCCCGCCGGCGACGACGGCACCGACGCGGACACGCCCACCGAGGAGGGCTGAGCCGGCCCGGTCAGTGGGCGCCGGCCAGGGCCAGCAGGCGGCCGAGGATCAGCGCCGCCGCCACCAGGCCGGCCACCAGCACCACCCAGCGGGCCCGCGAACCCGGGGTCGCCTCGGCCGCCGGCACGTCGGCCTCGGCCGGAAGCTCGACGACCTCGGGCTCGACCAGCAGCTCGCGGGCCAGGTCGAGGTCGTCCTCGGCCACCAGGACCTCGACCGGCCCCAGCGGGTAGGGGCCATCGACGTTGCCCCGGAGCTCCCACACGATGCCCTCGGAGCCCAGGTGGGCGGCGAGGATCCGGGCGGCGACGGAGTTGGCGACCGTCGTCAGTGGCACCATCGGCCCGATCGGCACCCCCCGACCGTACCGCGCGGGGGCGTGGCCGCAGGTCAGCGACCACGTGCTCCGGGGTCGGCCCGCCACCGGGGAGACGGCGATAGCGTGCGGGCGTGGAGCGACGCATCTTCGGCCTCGAGAACGAGTACGGCGTCACATGCACACTGCGGGGCCAGCGCCGGCTCAGCCCCGACGAGGTCGCCCGCTACCTGTTCCGCCGGGTGGTGTCGTGGGGCCGCTCCAGCAACGTCTTCCTGGCCAACGGCGCCCGCCTCTACCTCGACGTCGGCAGCCACCCCGAGTACGCCACCCCCGAGTGCGACTCGATCCTCGACCTGGTCACCCACGACAAGGCCGGCGAGCGCATCCTCGAGCAGCTGCTGGTGTCGGCCGAGGCCCGCCTGCGCGAGGAGGGCATCCGGGGTGTCATCTACCTGTTCAAGAACAACACCGACTCGGCCGGCAACTCGTACGGCTGCCACGAGAACTACCTGACCTCCCGGCGCGACGACTTCAGCCACTACGCCGAGGTGCTGATCCCGTTCTTCGTGTCCCGCCAGATCTACGCCGGGGCCGGCAAGGTCCTCCAGACGGCCCGGGGCGCCATGTACTGCATCGCCCAGCGGGCCGAGCACATCTGGGAGGGCGTGTCGTCGGCCACCACCCGCAGCCGGCCGATCATCAACACCCGCGACGAGCCCCACGCCGACGCCGAGCGCTACCGGCGCCTGCACGTCATCGTGGGCGACTCCAACATGAGCGAGTACGCCACCTTCCTCAAGGTGGGGGCGACGTCGATCCTGCTGCGCATGCTGGAGGACCCGTCGTTCGTGCTGCGGGACATGACGCTGGAGAACCCCATCCGGGCCATCCGCGAGATCAGCCACGACCTCACCGGCAAGCGGACCGTCCGCCTGGCCAACGGCCGGGAGGCGTCGGCGCTCGACATCCAGGGCGAGTACCTGGAGCGCGCCAAGCGCTACGCCGAGACCCGGGGCCTGTCGCCGCTGGAGGAGAAGGCGCTGGCCATGTGGGAGTACTGCCTGGACGGCCTGGCGTCCGACCCGTTCAAGCTCGACCGCGAGTGCGACTGGGTGATCAAGCACAACCTCATCGAGGCCTACTGCGCCAAGCACGACCTGCCGCTCAGCCACCCCAAGGTGGCGCTGATCGACCTCCAGTACCACGACGTCAACCGCGAGCGGGGGCTGTTCTACCGGCTCCAGCAGCGCGGTCGGGTCGAGCGGCTCACCACCGACGAGGCGATCGACGAGGCGGTCGAGACCCCGCCCCAGACCACCCGGGCCCGCCTGCGGGGCGAGTTCATCCGCCGCGCCAAGGAGCGCAAGCGCGACTACACGGTCGACTGGGTCCACCTGAAGCTCAACGACCAGGCCCAGCGCACGGTCCTGTGCAAGGACCCGTTCAAGTCCCGCGACGAGCGGGTCGAGCGCTTGATCGCCAGTCTCTGAGCGCGCACTAGGTTCGGGGGCCGCCATGCCCCGCTTCGTCACCGCCACCGTCACCGACGTCCTGTCCGAGCGCGCTGGGTTGCAGCGCGTTGGCACCGACGCCGGGCGGGCCTACGTGCTCACCGAGCTGGTCGGCCCCGTGGCCGCCGGCGACCGGGTGGTGCTCAACACCACCGCGGTCGACCTCGGGCTCGGGACCGGGGGCTGGCACGTCGTGCACTGGAACCTGGCCCGGGACGGCTGGGACCACCCCGGTCCCGGCCACGTGATGAAGCTGCGCTACACCAGCCTCCAGCTCGACGCCGGCGCCGCCGAGGAGGACCACCCCGACCTGCCGGCCACCGTGCCCGGCGTGCCGGTGGTGGCCTGCTCGCTGCACAGCCAGGTGGGCGTGGTCGCGGCGCTGGTCCGCCACCTGCGGCCCGACTGCCGGCTGGCCTACGTCATGACCGACGGCGCCGCCCTGCCGCTGGCGCTGTCCGACCTCCACCACGCCCTGCGCGAGCGGGGCATCGTCGACGTCAGCGTCACCGCCGGCCACGCCTTCGGCGGCGACCTGGAGGCGGTAGCCGTGCCCTCGGCCCTGGCGCTGGCCCACCACGCCGCCGGGGCCGACGCCATCGTCGTCGGCATGGGGCCGGGTGTGGTCGGTACCGCCTCGGCGCTCGGCACCACCGCCGTCGAGGTGGCCGCCACCGTCGACGCCGCCGCCGCCATGGGCGCCCGGGCTGTCTCTTATACACATCTCCGAGCCCACGAGACCCGCTCCGTTATCTCGTA
>JBKPRS010000120.1:0-10026 GCA_046734695.1 Actinomycetota bacterium
GGCGAGGAGGGCGGCTTGTAGCCCGGCGCCGCCGATGGTCCCGAAGGTGATGGCGGCGCCGGCGGCGGTGCGGCTGCTGCCGAGGCCGGGGCGGGTGCGGGTGGTGCCGCCGTCGGAGTCGGGGCCGGCCGGTCCGGATCCTCGCCGAGGATCGGCGACTGCGGCGGTCGCTCGCCCGGGCGCGGGACGGGACTGGCCGGCGACGGCGGAGGAGGAGGCGGGGGCGGCGGGGGTGGCGGCGGCCCCGCACCGGGGCCGGTACGGACGTCGTCGTCGTGAGGATCGGGGGGGAGCGACATGTCCTGTGCCTCCGTCGCCTGTTGGTGGGGAGGGAGTCTTTCACGGTGTCGCTACGGTTTCGCGTCGTGTCCCGCCTGCTCGTGGCCGTGTTTCTGGTGGTGGCCGCCACCACCGGCTGCGGGCTGCGCGCCCACCACGAGCCCCGGGACGGCCTGAAGCCGGACACCGCCCGCTTCGCCTACGGCGGTCGCCAGGTCGACGTGCCCCTCGTCGCCTGCGGGCGCGACGGTGACGTGGTCACGCTGGGAGGTACCCGGGGAGCGGTCGTCCTCCAGGCCGCGGCGGACGTGGGCGACGGCGGCACCGCCCGTACCGGGGTCACGCTGGACCTGGGCCAGGGCGAGATCTGGGGCGCCTTCGGCGACGAGATGCCTCGCGCCGCGGCCGGCACAGTCCGCGACGCCAAGGTCGAGGGGGACCGGCTCATCGTCGACGCCACGTGGGCCGCGCTCGACGACAACCTCGCCGCGGTTCCCGGAGGCCAGACCATCGAGGGCCGCCTCACCGCCCGCTGCCCCGAAGCCGACGACCACGGCGTCGCCTGACCTCTAATCCGGTTCGCCCTCCGGTTCCTGGGTGCTCGGGCTGGGGGTGGTGTCGGCGTCGGTGGCCGCCTCGACCTCGGCCTCCAGCTCGGCCACGACCTGCTCGACCTCGAAGCGGGCGCCGGCTATGCGCTCGCGGCAAAGGCGCAGCAGCTCGGCCGCGCGCCGGACGCGGGAGCCGAGGACGTCGACGTCGACCTCGTCGCCGTCCAGCTCGTCGAGGATGTCCTCGAGCTCGGCCATCGCCTCGGCGTAGCCCAGCGGCTCGGCCATCACGCCTCCTCCCCCTGGTCGACCCCATCGTCGACCGTGCTGTGGACCACGCCCTCGGCCACTGTCGTCACCAGGTGGTCGCCGGGGCCGACGGCGGCAGGCGAGCGGACCACCCGGCCCTGGGCGTCGCGGGTGATGGACCAGCCGCGGGCCAGCGTGCGAGCCGGGTCGAACGCTCGCACCTGGGCCTCGACCCCGTCGAGCCGCCGGGTCGCCGAGGCCACCACCCGGGGAGCACGAGCCGAGAGCCGGACCCCCGCGGCCGCCAGTGCGGCCTCGTGGGTGCGCAGGTGGACACGCCCGCCGGCCTCGACCCGACCGACAGCCCGGTCGAGCCGGGTCGTCGAGCGGGCCAGAGCGCCGGAGGCGGACCGGCCGACGCGCACGCTCCGGGTCGCCAGGTCGCGGTCCGCGGCCGCCAGGCCCTGGCGGGTGGCCACCGCCATGTGCTGGCCGCAGGCCCGTAGGCGCTCGGCCTCCCGGCGGCCGTGGCGCCGAGCGGCCGACGCCACCCCCCGCCAGGCCGCGAGCGTCCGTTGCTCGACAGAGCGCACGTCGGCCACCACGGCCTGGGCGCAGGCGGTGGGCGTCTTATAGCTCGCGTGGGCCACCTCGTCGGCCACCGAGCGGTCGATGTCGTGGCCGATCCCCGTGAGCACGGGCACGGGCAGCTCCGCCACCGCTCGGGCTATGGCCTCCGAGTCGAACACCGCCAGGTCCGTCGTCGCCCCGCCGCCCCGGACCAGCAGCACCACGTCGACCTCGCGGGCGGCGACGGCCCGCAGGCCCCACGCCACCGACCGGGCCGCCCGGGTGCCCTGGACCCGGACGTCGGCCCGCAGCACCCGGAACCCGATGCCCGACCGGGCCAGCTCGTCCAGCACGTCGTGCTCGGCCGCCGACCCCGCGCTGGTCACCAAGCCGACGCGCAGGGGCACGGCCGGCCGGCCGAGCAGGGACTGGCGCTCCAGAAGGCCCTCGGCCGCCAGCGTCCGGAGCAGCCGAGCGCGGTCGTCGGCCAGGCGCCCCAGGGTGAACGACGGGTCGATGTCGGACATCTGGAGCTGCAACCGGCCGCCCCGGTCCCAGAACGTGAGCCGGCCGCGCAGCCGCACCTCGGTGCCGTCGGTCATCCTCACGGCGCCGCCCGCGTCGTGGAGCCGGGCGTTGACCCGCCGCCGAGCGGTGTCGAACAACACCACCGGCAGCGACGCCTGCACCGGCCGGGACAGGTCGCCGCCGGGCGCCGGCTCCACGAGGTCGAACCAGACCGTCCCGCCCCGCCGGCCCGGGTTGAGGTTGCGGATCACGCCCCGCACCCACACCTCGTCCGGGAACGCGGCGCGCAGGCTGAGGGCCAGGGCCTCGCCCAGCTCGGGCACCGACCAGGTCGGCTCGGCCGGGTCGTCCCAGAGCGTGAGGGGATCGGAGGGAGTGCCACGTCGCACGGGGCGGATGGTACCGACGGGGTGTGACACACACGCGCGGAGCCCGCGGACCGCAGGGGAGGTCGGGTCCCTAGGCTCGGGGCCGCTTGGGAGGCGCCGTGACGTGGATCCGAGGGGCTGCCGGGGTTGCGGTGCTGGTGGCGCTGGCCTCGGCGTGCGGGGGATCGGGGCCGGGGGCGGCATCGGGCACGGACGGCGACGACGAGGTCACCGCCGTCAGGCGGGAGATCGGCGGGCTCGCGGGCGGGTTCGACGTCGCCGCAGGGGAGCACTCGGCGTGGTTGCTGGTGGCCGGCGAGCCCGCCGAGGTGTGGCAGATCGGCAGCGACGGAACGATGACCCGGCGGGCCGAGCTGGCCGGCGGCGGCGACGAGATCGCCGCGTTCGGCGACGGGGCGGTGGTCACCCGGTTCCGTTGCACCGATCCCGCCGACGACGAGTGCGGGGCGCCGTTCGCCGACCTGGTCCTCCTCGGGCCGGACGGCGCGGTCGAGCAGGAGCTCAGGCTGGCCGAGGACGATGCCCGCGGGATCGAAGGAGCCGGCATGCGCGTCCTCGGCAGCTCGGACGACCAGATCTGGGTCTCGACCAGCATGACCCGTGACGAGCTTTTCGCCGTCAGCCGCTCGGGCGGCATCGAGAAGGTCCCGGCCGCGCACTTTCGCCAGTTCGCGAACGACCGGACCTGCGCCGTCGGTGGCGAGCTGGTGACAGCAAGGGTGCACACCGATCTCTGGGACCCGGAGCAGGGGCCTCCTGAGACCGGCGGCGTCGCGATGACAGCTGAGACGCCAGTCCGCACGACCGTCGGGTTCGAGTCGTTCGCCGGCGGCGCATGGCAGCCCATGGCGGGCAGCGAGCGCACGTTCGACACGCGCGGCAGCGAGGCGCGGGCCGTCTGCGAGAGCGGGGCCGTCCGGGTCCAGGGAGTCGACCCGGGGGCGGAGATCGCTGACCTGGCGCGTTGGACGCCGCAGGACGGCTGGGCCGACGGGCCGGCCGTCATCCACGCCCCATCCCCGCCCGACACCATCGGCGTCGACGGGTGCGACGACTGCGCCTGGAGGACTGACGGTGAGATCCTGCGGCGGGGGGATGACGGCACGTTCCAGCTGACAGGACTCGTCGTCGCCGATCCGGACGGCGCGGCCGCCCCGCCCGAGGCCACCGAGGTCGATCTCGGCCCGGACGGCACGACGGCGGCCTGCGCCAGCTTCCCCCGCGGCGGCCCGACGACCGCTCCGCCGCCCCCACCAGGGGTGACCGTCACCTTTGCGCGCGCCGCACCGGGCCCCCGGGCATCCCAACCCGACGGCAGACCCCTGGTCTGCGATCGCTAGCGTCCACGAGGAAGGACGCTGCCGGGCGGGGACCGATAGGGTCGGGTCACAGATGCACAGCGAGATCGCTCCCGGCGTCCTCCAGATCGACACCCTGCTCGGCGGGTGGCACCAGGTCACGGCCGGGTACCTGGTGACGGGCGACGCGCCGATCCTGGTGGAGACCGGCAGCCAGACGTCGGTGCCCCACCTGCTAGCCGCCCTGGACGAGCTCGGCGTGGCGCCGGGCGACCTGGCGGGCGTGGCCGTCACCCACATCCACCTCGATCACGCGGGCGGGGTGGGCGACGTGGCCGCCTCTTTCCCCCAGGCCACCGTGTACGTGCACGAGCGGGGGGCGCGGCACCTGGTCGATCCGGCCAAGCTCGTCAACAGCGCGGCCATGGTCTACGGCGACCTGCTCGACTCCCTGTACGGGCGGCTGACGCCTACGCCGGCCGAGCGGGTCCACGTGCTGGTGGACGGCGAGGAGCTCACCGTGTCGCCCAACCGCACGTTGACCGTCGTCGACTCGCCCGGTCACGCCAAGCACCACCTGGCCCTGCACGACTCGGACAGCGGCCTGCTGTTCGCGGGCGACGCCGTGGGGGTGCGGCTGCCCGACGTCGGCATCCTGCGCCCGGCCACGCCGCCGCCCGACTTCGACCTCGACCAGGCGCTGAACTCCCTGCGGCGCTTCGGCGAGCGGCGCCCGGCCGGGATCGCCCTGGCGCACTACGGGCTGGTCCCCGACCCCCAGGCCATCCTGGAGGAGGCCGAGGGCACGCTGCGCCGCTGGGCCGAGGTGGCGGAGGCCGCCTGGCGGGAGGACCGCGACATCGCCGACGCGCTGTCCGACGCCTTCGGGGCCGAGCTCGAAGGGACCGATCCCGCCCAGCGGGAGAAGCTCGAGACGCTCAACGGCATCCACTCCAACGCCGCCGGGTTCCGCCGCTGGCTGGACACCCGCGGCGGCCACAGCCACGACCATCACACTCACCCAGACCAGGTTGGTGACCCGCCGGTAACATAGCTAGACACGCTGCACACGACCGCCGCGCCAGGAGGATCCGCCATGACCGAAGCCGTGATCGTCTCGACGGCCCGCACCCCGATCGGGCGGGCGATGAAGGGCTCGCTGGTGGAGTGCCGCCCGGACGACCTGTCCGCGCACATCGTGAAAGCCGCCCTGGACAAGGTCCCCCAGCTCGACCGCACCACGATCGACGACCTGATCATGGGCTGCGGCCAGCCCGCAGGCGAGTCCGGCTTCAACATCGCCCGGGTCACCGCCCTCCTCGCGGGCCTGGACGACGTTCCCGGCGTGACCATCAACCGCTACTGCTCGTCCTCGCTGCAGGCCATCCGCATGGCGGCGCACGCCATCAAGGCCGGCGAGGGCGACGTGTTCGTGGCCGCCGGCGTCGAGACCGTCAGCCGCTTCATGAACGGCATGGCCGACAGCGGTGCGACCAACCCGCTCTTCGCCGAGGCCCAGGCGCGGTCGGCCGAGGCCGCCAACGGCGCCCAGAGCTGGGAGCCCCAGCCGGGCCTGCCCGACATCTACATCGCCATGGGCCAGACGGCCGAGAACGTGCGCCTGGCCGAGAACGTCTCCCGTCCGGACATGGACGAGTTCGCGGCCCGCAGCCAGCAGCTGGCCGTGGCCAACCAGGAGAGCGGTTACTGGGACGGCGAGATCACGCCGGTGACCACGCCCTCGGGCACCGTCGTGTCCAAGGACGACGGTCCCCGCGCCGGCACCACGGCGGAGAAGCTGGCCGAGCTGAAGCCCGCGTTCCGCCCCGACGGTGAGGTGACCGCCGGCAACGCCTGCCCGCTCAACGACGGCGCGGCCGCCGTGATCGTGATGAGCGACACCCGGGCGGCCGAGCTGGGGATCACCCCGCTGGCGCGGGTGGTCTCGTCCGGCGTGACCGGCCTCAACCCCGAGATCATGGGCCTCGGCCCGATCGAGGCGTCCCGCCAGGCGCTGCGCCGGGCCGGCATGACCATCGACGACATCGACCTCGTCGAGATCAACGAGGCCTTCGCGGCCCAGGTGCTCCCCTCGGCCCGCCACCTCGGCATCCCGATGGACAAGCTCAACGTCAAGGGCGGCGCCATCGCCCTCGGTCACCCCTTCGGCATGACCGGCGCCCGCATCATGACCACGCTGATCCACGCCCTCCAGGACGAGGACAAGACCTTCGGCCTGGAGACCATGTGCGTGGGCGGCGGCCAGGGCATGGCCATGATCATCGAGCGCCTGAACTAGTAGCGGACCCTCGCAGCGCCTCCCCGCGCCGGGGCCTACGGCAAGCCGGCGTGAGGGACGTCGACCGTGGTGGTGGCGAGGATGGCCTCCCGGGCGACCGCTCGGTTGTGCTCGAAGTAGTCGGGCGCGGCGCACGCCAGCAGCGTGGTGCCGTCCTCGCCGCCCAGCATGCAGGCGTAGACGCCCAGGCCGTTGGGGCCGGGGATCTCGTCCACCACGCCCTTGCCCTCGGCGACCCGGACCAGACGGTTGCCCAGGGCGTCGGCGGCCCAGATGCAGCCCTCGGCGTCCAGGGTGCAGCCGTCGGGGGCGACGCCCTCGACCGTGGCCCACACGCGGCGGTCCGCCAGGGCGCCGTCGCCGGCCAGGGAGAACGCCGTGTACTGGCCACCCATCGTCTCGCCCACCATGAGGGTCGAGCCGTCCGGGGTGATGACCGCGCCGTTGGGGAAGCGGAGGTCCTCGGCGGCGACGTCCACGGTGCCGTCGGGGGCGATGTGGACCAGAACGGCGGCGGCGGGAGACTCGCCGGCCATGAGGTCGAAGCCGAAGTTCCCGACGTAGGCGTGGCCGTCGGGGGTGACGACGATGTCGTTGGCCAGGCCGCCGCAGTGCTCGGCGATGTCGGCGTGGACCGAGACCGTGCCGTCCGGCGCCCGCCGCAGGACCTTGTGGTCCCGCATCGAGACCACCAGCAGGGAGCCGTCCGGCAGCCAGCCGAGACCGGAGGGCTGCGCCTCGACGGTCATCACCTCTTCGGTGGCGCCGTCGGGAGCGATGGCGTACACGGTGTGGCGGTAGAAGTCGGACACCCACCACCGGCCGTCGTGCCAGCGGGGCCCCTCGAAGAACCCGCCCCCGTCGGCCAGCGTCTCGAACGTGCGGTCAGCCATGGCCGGAACGTAGTGCACCCACCCGCGGGGTGCCGCGGGTCACATGGCGGCCGGACCAGGACACGCCCTACGCCTGGCGGTAGCCGGCCGAAGCGGCCTGGAACAGCTTGGTGGTGGCCTCGATGCCGGGCTGGGGCAGGCCGAGCGACTTCGACGTGATCGCCCCCAGGTAGATGTTGACGATCACGGCCACCATGGCGTCGGTGTCGAGCTCCTCGGAGATCTCGCCCCGCGCCTTGCCCGCCTCCACCGACGCCCGGGTGATCTGCTCGATGAGCTTGACGCTCACCAGCAGGGGAGACTCGCTTATGTCCTCCCGGATGATGGCGCCCGTGACCTCGGTCAGCAGCCGGTGGCTCGGGGTCGCAGGTGCGGCCACGTGCCGGGCCAGCAGCATCGTGAACGCATCCTGCGGAGTGCCGTCGCCGTCCTCGACCATGTAGGCCGACAGGTACTCGGTCAGTACCGCCCGCTCGGTCCGGTACCACTCCGACAGCACGGCATGGGCCATCAGCTCCTGCTTGCCGTCGAAGTGGGCGTAGATCGCGCCCGTGGTCAGACCGGCGCGCCGAGCCACCGCCTGCAGCGTCGAGGCCTGGTAGCCGTTGGTGATCAACAGCTCGTAGGCCGCTGTGAGCAGGCGATCGCGGGTCGAGACGTCGGCCGCATCCCCCGCGTCGACGCCGGCCTCCTCGGATGACGCAGGCACAGCCGTCACGGCCACAGAGTAACCACACCCGGCGCTCACGTGTGGTGAGCCGCGGCCCCGGAGTGCGGGCATGGATAATGCGTAACGTCGTTAAGCAGGGTTATTATTGACGGACTGCACAATAAGAGTAATCTGGTTATTACTGAGGAGTAATCACCACGCGGTGCTCCCCAGCAACCAGGAGGGGATCCATGAGAGGTACGAGGAGGACCCGAGTGTTGCTCATAGCAGCGCTCGCGACGGTCCTGTTCGTCATGGCGTCGGCCACGGGGACCAGCGGTGCCAGCGGTGCCCAGGCCCACGACGACCACGGCGATCACGACGCGCACGAGAATCCGACGACGACCATGCCGCCGTCGAGCAGCACGACCTCGCCGCCGCAGCCGGGGTCGCAGACGACGAAGATCCGCTACGGGCCGTACAACGTCCCGGGGGCGCCGACCAACCCCGACGGGACCCACGGTCACGCCCACACCGGCAACCGGTTCCAGTTCTTCATCCGCAAGCCCTGCACGAACTGCTACCTCACCGGGATCACGGCCAACCTGGTGTACCAGGACGGCCGGGTGGCGGGCTGGAGCACCGACGCCCAGCTCCACCACATGGTGATGTTCGCCCAGGGCGGCGGGAAGACCGACTCCACCTGCGCGGTCTCGATCCTGGGCCTGCTGGGCCAGCGGTTCTTCGCCTCCGGAGACGAGCGGACGCCGGTGATCTCACCGCCGGGTTACGGCTACTTCGTCGGCGCTCAGGAGAACTGGCACATGATCTGGGAGCTGGCCAACCACAACACGGCCCCCCAGAACAACCTGTTCATCGAGATGACCTACAACTGGGTTCCCGCCTCGACACCGGGGATGACCCGGCTCGAGCCGGTGTGGATGGACGTCGACCAGTGCGGTGACTCGGAGATCTCCGTGCCCGCCGGCACGAGCACCCGCTCGTGGACCTGGAACGTCAACCGGCCGGGCCGCATCGTCGGCGCCGGTGGCCACATCCACGACGGCGGCGTCAACGTCGCGGTGACCAACGCCACGACCGGCCAGACGATCTGCGACTCGGTCGCCCGCTACGGAGGCAGCCCGCTCTACACGGGCCACCACGGAGAGGCGCACCTGTCCGGGATGGGGGTCTGCACCGGCACGAGGGCGAATCCCGTGGCCACCGTCGCACGGGGCCAACGGGTGACGATCACCGGCAACTACAACATGCCGGCCGCGGCCGACGACCAGATGGCCATCGCCCTGCTCTACATCGACCAGACCTAGCCAGAGCGTGTCCCAGGCGTGGGTGCCGGGAGGCCCAGCTTCCCGGCACCCACATCCTCATCCAAGGTCGCCATCCACCGGGGGGAAGATGTCGCCGACCACCCGACCTGCCGTCGTCCGGCTCGCTGCCGCCGCCCTGCTGATCCTGGGTCCCGGTGTGGCCCGCCCCTCGCCGGTGCAGGCCCACGCCGTGGTGGTCGGCACGGCACCGGCGGACGGGACGGACGTGGACGTCCTGCCCGACCGCATCGCCGTCTACCTCGACGCCAAGCCCGCCACCATCGAGGGCGACCCGCTGGCCGTGTACACGCAGGCCGGCGCCCGGATCGACGCCGGGGACGTGACCGTCAGCGAGGACGGCCGCGTGGTCTCGATCGGGGTCGTGCCCGCCGATCCCGGAGCCGCCCACTACCAGGTCGACGTCGTGTACCGGATCGTCTCGGCCGACAGCCACATGATCAGCGGGCACTTCGGCTTCCACGTCATGGGCCCGCCGGGGGCCGCCCACCAGGACTACCAGCCGGCGCGGCAGGCCCGGCGGCCCGACTGGCTGCGGCGCGGGACCCCGCTCGACGCCCGTCCGCTCGTGCTGAGCGGGCTCGTGCTGGGCGCGCTGGCGGCGATCGCCCTACGCCGCCGCGCCCGGGTGGCCCGCCGTGGCTGACACCCGGCCTCGACCCATGGACGACGCCCTGGAGGACGGCCTCGACCACCGCGCCGCCCACCACCGCCGCGGCGACGAGGAGATAGCGGACCTGCGCACGCCCCCGGCTAGCTACCGCGCTGCCCCCTACCACCTTCCCCGCGAGCCCATCGACGACCACAGCGAGGAGGTTCCGGACCATCCCACGCCCCCGGGCGGGTACCGGTCCGCCGATTACCAGCACTACAGCGACGAGGTCCCGGACCATCCCACGCCCCCGGGCGGGTACGGGTCCGCCGACTACCAGCACTACAGCGACGAGGTCCCGGACCATCACGCGCCCCCGGGCG
>JBKPRS010000121.1:0-10836 GCA_046734695.1 Actinomycetota bacterium
GGGCCGCCCGGGCCCGACCGGCCGCTGGCCCCCGAGCTGGCGGCGGCGGCCGGACTGGTGAGCGACGGGACCGTGGTGGCGGCGGCCGAGTCGGAGGTGGGACCCCTTGCCTGAAGGACCTCGCGTCGTCCGGGCGCCCCGCGGCCCCGAGCGCAGCTGCAAGGGCTGGCCCCAGGAGGCCGCCCTGCGCATGCTGATGAACAACGTCGACCCCGACGTGGCCGAGCGACCGCAGGACCTGGTCGTCTACGGCGGGACCGGGCGGGCCGCCCGCAGCTGGGAGGCGTTCGACGCCATCGTCGCCAGCCTGCGGGTGCTGGAGGACGACGAGACCCTGCTGGTGCAGTCGGGCAAGCCGGTGGCGGTGTTCCGCACCCACGAGTGGGCGCCCCGGGTGCTCATCGCCAACAGCAACCTGGTCCCGGATTGGGCCACCTGGGACGAGTTCCGCCGGCTGGAGGCGCTCGGCCTCACCATGTACGGCCAGATGACCGCGGGGTCGTGGATTTACATCGGCACCCAGGGGATCCTGCAGGGCACGTACGAGTGCTTCTCGGCCATCGCCGAGCGCCGCTTCGGCGGCAGCCTGGCCGGGACCGTCACGCTCACCGCCGGCCTGGGTGGGATGGGCGGTGCCCAGCCGCTGGCCGTGACCATGAACGGAGGGGTCGCCATCGTGGTCGAGGTCGACCCCGAGCGCATCCGCCGCCGGCTGGAGACCCGCTACCTGGACGAGGCGGCCGACGACCTCGACTCCGCCCTGGCCCGGGCCGAGGAGGCGCGGGCCGATCGCCACGCGCTGTCCATCGGGCTGCTCGGCAACGCGGCCGAGGTCCTGCCCCGCCTGGTCGAGCTGGACGCTCCCGTCGACATCGTCACCGACCAGACCCCGGCGCACGACCCGCTGAGCTACATCCCTGCCGGCCTCACGCCGGCCGAGGCCGCCGACCTGCGCGAGCGGGATCCCGACGGCTACACCGCCCGGGCCCGGGAGTCGATGGCCCGCCACTGCGAGGCGATGGTGGCCTTCGCCGACCGGGGCGTCGAGGTGTTCGACTATGGCAACAGCCTGCGGCGGGAGGCGGAGCTGGGAGGCTTCGAGCGGGCCTTCAGCTATCCCGGGTTCCTGCCCGCCTACATCCGCCCGCTGTTCTGCGAGGGCAAGGGGCCGTTCCGGTGGGCCGCACTGTCCGGCGAGCCCGCCGACATCGGCGTCACCGACCGGGCCGCCATCGAGGAGTTCCCCGACAACGAGGCGCTGGCCCGCTGGATCCGCCTGGCCTCGGACCAGGTGGCGTTCCAGGGCCTGCCCGCCCGGATCTGCTGGCTGGGCTACGGCGAGCGCGACCGGCTCGGCCTGCGCTTCAACGAGCTGGTGGCGGCGGGCAAGCTGCAGGCGCCCATCGTCATCGGGCGCGACCACCTCGACTCCGGCTCCGTGGCGTCGCCCTACCGCGAGACCGAGGCCATGCGGGACGGGTCCGACGCGATCGCCGACTGGCCCCTGCTCAACGCCCTGCTGTCCACGGCCAGCGGCGCCAGCTGGGTGTCGCTGCACCACGGCGGCGGCGTGGGGATCGGCCGATCGATCCACGCCGGCATGGTGGTGGTCGCCGACGGCACCGACCTGGCGGCCCAGAAGCTGGAGCGGGTGCTGACCAACGACCCGGGCTCGGGCGTCGCCCGCCACGCCGACGCCGGGTACCCGGAGGCCCAGGCCGTCGCCCGTGCCACCGGCATCCAGCTGCCCATGCAGCCATGACCGCCCCCGCGGCCGTCTCCCGCGCCCGGACCGCCCTGGGGCCGGCCGCTCTGCCCGAGGGCGTGGCGGGAAGGGTCAGGCCGTGACCACCTACTGGGCGCGGCGGGCACTGCTGCCCGAGGGCGTCGCGTCCGGGGTCGTGCTGGACTGCGGAGCGGACGGGCGGTTCACAAGCGTGCGAGGCGGCGTCGCGGGGCCGCCCGCCGGGGCGACCGTGCTGGGCGGCCTGGTCCTGCCCGGGCTGGCAGACCACCACTCCCACGCCTTCCACCGGGCTCTGCGGGGCCGGGCGGCGGGGGGCGACTTCTGGGCCTGGCGGACGGAGATGTACGCGGTCGCCGGGCGCCTGGATCCCGACACGCTGCTGGCGCTGGCCACCGCCGCCTTCGGCGAGATGGTCCTGGCCGGCGTGACCACGGTGCACGAGTTCCACTACCTCCACCATCCCGACGGGATGGACGACGCCGTGTGCGAGGCCGCCCGGCGGGCCGGGATCCGGCTCGTGCTGCTCGACACCTGCTACCTGCGGGCGGGCTTCGGCGGCGAGGACCTCCACCCGGTGCAGCGGCGGTTCAGCGACGGAGACGCCGACCGCTGGGCGACCCGGGCGGACAAGGTGAGCGCGGCCCATCCCGACGTCACCGTGGGCGCCGCCATCCATAGCGTCCGGGCCGTCGACCCGCCGTCACTCGGCGCCGTCGCCGGCTGGGCCCGGGAGCGCCGGGTGCCGCTCCACTTCCACGTCTCGGAGCAGCCGGCGGAGAACGAGGCGTGCCTGGCCGCTACCGGCCGCACTCCGGCCCAGCTGGCCCACGACCACGGCGTCCTCGGCCCGGCCACCACCGCGGTCCACTGCACCCGCGTGACCCCCGACGACATCGTCCTGCTCGGCGGGACCGGCACGACCGCCTGCCTGTGCCCCACCACCGAGCGGGACCTGGCCGACGGCATCGGCCCGGCGGCCGCCCTGGTCGCTGCCGGCTGCCCGCTGCGCCTGGGCAGCGACTCCCACGCGGTGGTCGACCTCTTCGAGGAGGCCCGGACGGTCGAGCTCCACCAGCGGCTCGCGACGGGCCGCCGCGGCCTGCACCGCCCGGCCGACCTGCTGGCCGCGGCCACGGGCGGCGCGGCACTGCGGGCCGGCGATCCCGCCGACCTGTGCGCGGTCGACCTGGACGGCGTGCGGCTGGCGGGCGTCGATCCCGACAACCCGGTCCCGATGCTGGTGGCGGCCGCCACCGCGGCCGACGTCACCGACGTGGTGGTGGGCGGCCGCCACGTGGTCCAGGGCAGGGTCCACGCGACGCTCGACGTCGCCGCCGAGCTACGGGCGGCCATCGCCGCGGTCCGCTGATGTGGGACCTGCTGATCACCGACATCGCCGGAGGCGGGGCCATCGCGGTCGCGGGCGAGCGCATTGCCTGGACCGGGCCCGCCGCCTCGGTCCCCGAGCGGGCCACCGAGGTCTGGTCCGCCGGCGGCCGGGTCGTGACCCCCGGCCTGGTGGACTGCCACACCCACCTCGTGTTCGGCGGCGACCGCTCGGGCGAGTGGGAGCAGCGGCTGGACGGCGCGGGGTACGAGGCCATCGCGGCCGCGGGCGGCGGCATCGCCGCCACCGTGCGGGCCACGCGGGCGGCCAGTGACGACGACCTGCTGGACGGCGCCGTCGCCCGGGCCGCGGCCCTGGCGGCCCGCGGCGTCACGACGGTCGAGGTGAAGTCGGGCTACGGCCTCGACCTCGACACCGAGCTGCGCATGCTGCGCGTGGCCCGCCGCATCCCGGAGCGGGTCCCGGTGGACGTGGTGACGACCTTCCTCGGCGCCCACGTCGTGCCGCCGGAGTTCGAGGGCGACCCCGACGGCTATCTCGACCTCGTCTGCGGCGAGGTGTTGCCCGCCGTGGCCGCCGAGGGCCTGGCCGACGCGGTGGACGCCTTCTGTGAGCGCATGGCGTTCGACGCGGGCCGCCTCGACCGCCTGCTCACCACGGCCGCCGGTCTGGGCCTGCCGGTGAAGCTGCACGCCGACCAGCTCAGCGACGGGGACGGCGCCGCCCTCGCCGCCCGCCATGGCGCGCTGTCGGCCGACCATCTGGAGCACACCTCGCCCGCCGGGGTGGCGGCCCTGGCCGCGGCGGGGACGGTGGCGGTCCTGCTCCCGGGCGCCGCCTACGTCCTGCGGGACGAGGCGGTGCCACCGGTCGACGCCCTGCGGGCGGCGGGCGTGCCGATGGCCGTGGCCACGGACTGCAACCCGGGCACCTCTCCCCTGGTCTCGCTGCCGCTGGCCCTGCACCTCGCCTGCACCCGCTTCGGCCTCACGGTGGCCGAGGCCCTGGCCGGCGCGACAACCCACGCGGCCCGGGCCCTCGGCCTGGCCGGCGAGGTCGGCGTGATCGCCCCCGGCGCCCGCGCCGACCTGGTGGTGTGGGACGCCGAGCACCCGGCCCAGATCGTCTACTGGGTCGGGCGCGACCCGGTCGCCGCGGTCGTCAAGCGCGGCCGCTTCGTGGAGGGGACATGACGGACACGGACATCGATCGGTTCCTGGCCGCGACTCCCAAGGTGGAGCTGCACCTCCACCTTGTCGGGTCCGCCTCTCCGGCCACCGTCGCCGCACTCGCGGCCCGGCATCCCGACCAGGGCGTCCCCGCGAGCGAGGCCGAGCTGGCCGAGCTGTTCCGGTTCCGGGACTTCGGCCACTTCATCGCCGTCTACACGCAGGTCAACGACCTCGTGACCACGGCCGAGGACATCGCGCTGATCGTCGACGGCTGCGCGGCCGACCTGGCGGGCCAGTCGGTGGTCTACGCCGAGCTCACCGTCACGCCCTACATGCACCAGCGAGTGGCCCTGACGCACGGCGAGCTGACCGCCGGGCTGGCCGAGGGCCGGGCCCGTGCCGCTGCCCGTGGCGTGGACCTGGCGTGGATCTACGACATCCCCGGCCAGTTCGGCGAGGAGGCGACCCAGGCCACGCTGCGCGCCGCGCTCGACGACCCGCCCGACGGCCTGGTGGCGCTGGGCCTGGCCGGGGCCGAGGCGGGCATCGACCGGGCCGCGTTCGCGGATGCTTTCGCCACGGCCCGGGCGGCAGGGCTGCCGGGCGTGCCCCACGCGGGCGAGGGTGAGGGGCCGGAGAGTGTGTGGGCCGCCGTCCGGTACCTGCATCCTGCCCGCATCGGCCACGGGATCCGGGCGGTCGAGGACCCGGCGCTGGTCGCGTACCTGGCCGAGGCGGCCATCCCGCTGGAGGTGTGCCCGACCTCCAACGTGTGCACCCGCGTGGTGCCGTCCCTGGCGGAGCACCCGGTCGGCGCGCTGCTCGAGGCCGGGGTCACCGTCACCGTGAACAGCGACGACCCGCACATGTTCGCCACCACGCTCACCGACGAGTACCGGGCGGTGGCGAGGATCTGCGGGCTCGACGTCGACGGCGTGGCCGCCCTCGTCGCCAACGGCATCGCGGCCGCCTTCCTCCCCGACGCCCGCCGGGCCGAGCTCCTCGCCGCGGTGGAGGCCGCCCGCGCCGGCTGAAACTACGCTCCGCGGCCATGGGTGGACAGACGATAGAGCGATTCGATCCCTTCGACGGCTTCTCGCTGGTCGTGCGGGCCGGATCGACCGTGTACCCGTTGTTCCAGCAGGTCCGCACCGAGCTGACGGGCGACAACCTCCCGGCGAGCACGTCGGTGGTGGTCGCCAGCTTCGTCTTCCCGGGGATGCACCTGGAGACGAAGGTGGTGGCAGTCATCTAGTCCCAATTGTGCGGTGACTACCCGGGCTGGGCGGGGGTAGCCTGCACGTGTCCGAGGCTCTGCCGTCGTTGGCGCCAGGCAGCGAGCGGTCGATGCTGGGTCACCCAGAGGCGGAAGGAAGATGCCATGTCGACCAGCACAGGGACCGATGAAGAGCTGGCAAGCGCGGCCGACGACGTGTCGACGCTCTTCACCCGAGGAGTGGTGGACGGCTTCACCGAGGCGTCCGAGGCCTTCTCGCACGAGCTGAAGGGCACCGACCGGATCCCGGACCTGATGGGGCGGTCGGTGGCCGGGGTGATCCGGGCCAACGCCCGGCTGCTCGACGAGATGGCGAACATGGTCCGCCAGATGTCGGACGGGTTCGCCGTGCGCCAGCGGGCCGCCGCCGCCGACGGCAACGTCGCGCTCAACTCCGACGTCGACTACGAGCGCCTGGCCGACCTCGTCGCCCAGCGGCTCAAGGCGGCGGAGACGACCGTCAAGTCCGCGTCCGCCAAGGGGTAGATGCCGAGCGGACAGGGCGTGAGCCACAGCCCGAGAGTCCGCGATCTGGCGGCCGGGCCGCATCTCGACAGCGAGGCCTCCAGCTAACACGCGGCCGAAGGTCCTCAGCCCTCCTCGCCCTCCATGTTCCGGATGAGGTTCCCGAACACGAGGGCCGCGAACGTCCCGATCAGGATCACGGGCCAGGGGTTGTCCTCGAGCCGGAGCAGGAACCGGGTGAGGGACCCCTCGCCCGAGAACTCGGGCTTGATCGCCCACAGCCCGATGGCGCCCACGACCGCGGCCACGGACAGGCGGCGCAGCAACCGGAGCGTGTAGGGGATCAGGCGCTCGCCCATGGACAGGGTGCGCAGCGTCTGGCGGCCGATGTCGGGCAGCCGGCGCGTGATCCACTCCACCGTCTCCGCCACAGCCATCGGGGCCTGCGCCACGCGGTACCACGCGTAGGGGGACGTGGCCGGGTCCACGACCGCGCGCTCGAGGAGGTCGGTCGACAGGTCGCGGAGGAACCGGCGCAGGTGGCCCCGCCAGTCGATCTCGGGATACAGCCCCAGCATCACGATGTCGGACACCAGGATCGTGCGGTACAGCTGCACCGTGCTCGACGTCATCGGCAGGCGGTTGCGACGAAGCGTGGCCAGCGTCTTGAGCAGGAACGCGCCCGTGCTCTTCTGGCTGAGCGGCGCGCTGGGGTCGCGCGAGGCGATCAGGAAGTCGCTGAGGATCCGCTTCATCTCCTGCTCGAACCGGGACAGGTTCCCGTAGGGCAGGGGCTCCATGCCGTCCAGCAGGGCGAGGTAGGCCCCGTGGATCTGCTCGTGGGCGATCGCGTCCCGCAGCCGCATCTGCTGTTCCCACTGGCGCTCGTCGATCCAGCCCACCGAGCCGAAGTCGACCCAGTTGAGGACGCCTCCCTCGCTGACGATCAGGTTGGAGGGATGGGGATCGGCGTTGAACAGCCGGTAGCGCATCGTCTGTTCGAGCACGGACCGCAGGAGGATGATCGCCGTGCGCTTGGGGGTGATGCCGCGGGCCTCCCATCCGGCGAGCGCCCCGGCGTTGCCGCTGATGGCGGCGGCCAGCATCTCCCGCACGGTGACGCCGCGGATCCGCTCCAGCGTGAGCACCGTGCGGGCGGACAGCTCGCGGTACACCCGCGGCGCGTAGTGGGCGATGGGGTCGGTGGCCATCTGCTCGTGGACGTACGCCGTGTACATCGCCTCGCGGCCCAGGTCGAGCTCGTCGACGGCGGTCCGGCAGAGCTCGTCGATGAGGTTGCTCACGTCCAGGCCCCGGAGCACGCGCAGCAGGTCGAGAGCGCGGGCGGTGAGCCGCAGGAACACCACGTCGACGCGGACCTGCTCGCCGATGCGCGGCTTCAGCACCTTGACCACGACCTCGTCGCCGTTGGCCAGCACGGCGCCGTGGACCTGCGCCAGTGAGGCCGTGGCCAGGGGCTCGGGGTCGAACGACGGGTACGTCTCCGCCACGGTCCGGCCGAGGGCCCGCTCGATCTCGGCGGTGATCCGCTCCGTGGGGACCGGCCGCAGGGAGTCGAGCAGCTTGCCCAGCTCGTCGGTGTACTCGACCCGCAGGAGGTCGTAGCGGGTGGCCAGCAGCTGGCCGACCTTGACGTACCCGCCCCCGCACGCCTCGAAGTACCAGCGCAGCACCCGGGGACCGAACATGGGCCCGAACAGGCCGCGGAGCAGCAGCGCGGGCGTCACCAGGGCGGTCAGCACCACCAGCCGGCACGAGCGGACGACGGCCAGGACGATGTGGGAGAGCCGTGCGCGCATCGCTACGCCGGGATGCCGCCGATCACACTGGGATGTTACGCGGCCTCGGCCCGCGCCGTGGGGCTCACGTCAGATCGAAGTCCTCCGGGTTCGGCTCCCGGGTCCGCTGCCAGTACTCGAGCAGGGTGAACGGCCAGTTCTGCGTGATCCGGCCCTTCGCGTTCTTGTACCAGGTGTTGACGTCGGACCAGCCCCACGCCATGGCCTGGTTCTGGGCGTCGACCTGCTCGTTGAACTCGTCGTGCACGTCCTTGCGCACGTCGAGGCGCTGCTTGTGGTTCCGCAGCAGCAGGCCCAGGCAGCCGAGGATGTACCGCACCCCGCACTCGGAGAAGTACACGATGCTGCCGTTCACGACGATGTTGGTGTTGGGGCCGTAAAGGCAGAACAGGTTGGGGAAGCCCGGCACCGTGACGCCGAGATAGGCGCGGGCATCGCCGGCCCAGTGCTCGTGCAGCTCGACGCCGTCGCGCCCGAACACCTGCATGGGCGTGAGGAACGCGGACGCGGTGAAGCCCGTGCCGTAGATAAGCACGTCGACCTCGTGCTCCTCCCCGTCGGCGGTGACGATCCCGCCGGGGGTGATCCGGGCGATGTCGTCGGTGATCAGCCGGACGTTGTCGCGCTTGAGCGTGGCGGGCCAGATCCCGTTGTCGCGCAGGATCCGCTTGGCCCCCACCGGGTAGGTCGGCAGGACGGCCTGCAGCAGGTCGGGGCGGTCGGCGAACTCGGCCTCCATGTAGGCGGTGAACATCATCCGGCCCAGGTCGTTGGCGGCGCTCACAGCCTGTCCCTTGGGCTCCCAGGCCTCGTCGACCCGCACCGCTTCCAGCGCGCCGTCGCCCATGCGCCAGAAGATCCAGAACCGGTTGAACTCGCTGTAGGACGGCACGTGCCGGTAGAGCCAGCGCTGCCCGGGCTCCACCTCGTCGTGGTAGTCGGGCGTGGGGGCCAGCCACGGCGGCGTGCGCTGGAACACCCGCAGCTCGCCCACCACCGGGGCGATCTCGGGGATGAACTGCACCGCGCTGGCGCCGGTCCCGATGACGGCCACCCGCTTGCCGGCGAGGTCCACGTCGTGGTCCCAGCGGGCCGAGTGGAACACGGGGCCCGCAAAGGTCCCGTAGCCCTCGATCTCGGTCGGGTAGCGCGGCCGGTTCAGCTGCCCCACGGCACTCACGATGGCGTTGGCGGTCAGGGTCTCCTCGCCGCCCCCGTCGCCCGTGCGGACCCGCAGCGTCCACAGGCCCTCGGCCTCGGACCACGTGGCCTCCACGACCTCGGTCCCGAAGCGGATGTTCGACCGCAGCCCGAACGCGTCGGCGCAGTGCCGCAGGTAGTCGAGCAGGACGTCCTGGGTGGAGAAGTGCAGCGGCCAGTCGTGGCGCTGCGCGAAGGCGTAGCTGTAGTTGTGGTTGGGGTTGTCGACCCGGCACCCGGGATAGGTGTTCTCGTACCAGGTGCCGCCGACGTCGTCGTCCTTCTCCAGGATCACGAACTCCACGCCTGCCTGGGACAGCCGGTGGGCAGCGAGCAGGCCCGACATGCCGGCGCCGATGACCGCGACCTTGAAGTCGACGTCGGGCGCCACCTCGTCCTTGTGCCAGCCCGGGGCCCGCCGATCCTCGCCCCGGTAGGCCAGCTCCTCCTCGAGCAGCGGCAGATACTCGGCCATCTCGGCCGCGCCGACGGCGTGCTCCATGATCCGGAGCAGCACGTCGTCGGGGGGCGGGGCGGCCGCCACCGAGCCCCCGTCCCGGAAGCGGATCAGCGCCTGGGCAGCCAGCTCCCGCGCCTCGGCCAGCTGGTCCTCGCCCAGGCCACCCTGGGGCATGGCCACGAGCAGCGGGTCGGGCCGCAGGTTGTCGCGCAGCAGGGAAAGGTCGCCGGTCGCGTAGGCGATGGCGGGCAGCAGCGGCGGGACCTCGGCCTCGGCCAGGTGAGCCCGGATCTCCTCGTCGGTCGCCGTGATGGGCGCCGTGCTGGTGTCGAACGGGCTCGTCCCGGTGCCTTCGGGCCGGGCGATCGTCATGTCGCGACCTCCCCTCCTGTGCCGACGCGGGCCAGGTCGTGCGGACCGGACTCCGGGTAGCCGTGCGCCTCACGGATCGCCTGCCCCCACGGCAGCAGGATGCCGAGCAGCTCGTCCAGGTCGTCGCCGAGGGCCTCGATGAACGGCCGGCAGTGCCGGTCCGTCGCCTGTTCGATCGCCTCGCGCTCGGCCCGGCCCCGGTCAGTGAACGCGCCCCCGTCCACCAGGCCCCGGTCGGCGAGCCGGGCCTCGGCGGCGTCGAGGTCGGCCTCGGACCACGCCCGCGTGCGGATGTAGGTCCGCATCCGCAGCCCCCAGTACAGCTCGGTGAGCAGCCCGATCTCGGTGGCGTCGAGCCCGGCGGTGGTCCACGCCGCGATGTGGGCGTCGCCCCGGTACTCGCGCAGCATGTCGGCCTGCCGCCACGCGCCGGCCAGCGGCTCGCCGGGCACGCCGAGCGATGCCAGGCCGCCGTAGAGCGGCTTGCCCTCCGGCCGCAGCGGCTCGACCGCCCGCGCCAGCAGCTCGTTGGCCCGGTCCGCCCCGTCCGGCTTCTCGCCCAGGATCCGCCGGAGCTGGCCGACCGCGCCGTCGGTGCGGGCGTCGCAGATGGTGGCGGCATCGGTGAGGCCCCAGCCCTGGGCCACCAGCGGGACCACCACCGCGGGGTTGAACACCCCGAACGCGGCGGCGACGACCTCGCCCGGCACCTGGCCCATGACCGAGCCGCGGCTGGTGAAGTAGGCGCACCCGTCGGGCCCGGCGACGCCGCCGAAGTCGCCGGGGCTGGGACCGAACCCGAGCGCCTGGTAGGCGTCGTGGCACTCGGGCGAGAAGTAGACCTGGCCGGCGAACGGTTCCACCGCGCCGGCCAGGGCGCGGGCCCTCGTCGACAGCTCGTCGTCGCTGATCACGTGCGTGCGACCCCCTTGGGCTCGGTCTGGGACATGAAGCCGAACATGTAGCCCGCCACCCG
>JBKPRS010000122.1:0-5399 GCA_046734695.1 Actinomycetota bacterium
TCCTCATCGCCAAGAACGTCCTCAACCGCTACCGCCGCCTGGAGCAGGGCTGGGACTTCGGGAACTAGCCAGGACGCGCGCCGTGGGCCCGGGAGCCGAAGCCCCCGGACCCACGGCCGGAACTTGGATCCTGGTTTCAGACCTTGCGGAACCGGGCCACTGCCAGCGGCGCGAACACCGCCACCAGCCCGGCGGCCCACACCAGCGAGAGCACCACGTAGTGGGTGGTCGTGCCGGACAGGCCGGCCATCGCCGGGTCGCCCAGGGCCAGGGACCGCACCGCGTTGACCATGACCGTGATGGGCTGGTTCTCGGCGATCGGCTGCATCCAGCCGGGCATCGAGTCGACCGGCACCATGGCGCTCGACACGAACGACAGCGGGAAGATCAGCAGCGACATGCCCTGCGCCGCCTGGACGTTCCCGGCCACCAGGCCGACGAACACGAACATCCACATGAAGGCGAAGCCGAAGACCGGGACCAGGGCGAAGGCGGCGATCGCCTGGAGTCCGGAGCCCTCGGGGCGGAAGCCGACCGCGAAGCCGATGGCCAGCGTGGCCGCGAGGCCGAGAGCCAGCAGCGCCGACTCGGCCACGACCCGGCCGGCCAGGACCGCGGTGCGGGACACGGGCAGCGACCGCAGCCGGTCGGTGAAGCCCTCCTCCAGGTCCTGCGCCACGCTGGACGAGGCGTTGGACCCGGTGAACAGGACGCTGGTGACGATGTAGCCCGGCACCATGAAGGTCACGTAGGCGACCGGCCCGGTCTCGATGGCCCCACCGAACACGTAGCGGAAGATCAGCAGGAACATCGCCCCGGTGATCGTGCTGATCACGAGGAGCTGCGGGGTGCGGACGAACTTGCGGACGGAACGGGCGGCCACGGTGGTGGCGGCGGTGAAGGCCCCGGCGGGGCGGGCGGCGGGCGTGATGCGCCCGGAGTCGAAGGTGACGACGGTCATCGGTCTCAAGCTCCTCAAGCGGCCTGGGCAGCAGGCTGGTCGGCGTCGGACGTGTCGGACTGATCGGAGTTGATGGACTGGGCGGACTGGTCGGACTCGGCGTCGATGGGCGAGCCGGTCAGGGTCAGGAACACCTCGTCGAGGGTCGGGCGGCGCAGGCCGATGTCGTCGACCTCGACGCCCAGGGCGTCGAGCGCCCGGATCGCCTCGGCGATGACGGCCCGGCCCCCGGCCACGGGGATGGTGACCCGGTGGGTGCCGGCGTCGACCCGGGGGGCCTCGACGCCGATCCGGCCGAGCGACTCGGCCACGACGGACAGGTCCTCGGGCCGGTGGACCCGGATCTCGACCACGTCCCGCCCGGCCCGGCTCTTGAGCTCTCCCGGCGTGCCGTCGGCGATGACCCGGCCCTTGTCGACGATGACGACCCGCTGGGCCAGCTGGTCGGCCTCGTCGAGGTACTGGGTGGTGAGCAGCACGTCGGTGCCGGCCGCCACCATCGAGCGGATGGCGTCCCACAGCTCGTTGCGGCTGCGGGGGTCCAGGCCGGTGGTCGGCTCGTCCAGCAGCAGCAGCTTGGGGGCGCCGACCAGGCTGGCGCCCAGGTCGAGCCGGCGCCGCATGCCGCCGGAGTAGGTGCTGACCGGGCGGTCGGCCGCATCGCTGAGGCCGAGCTGGTCGAGCACGACGGAGGTGTTGGCCCGGGCCTGGCGGCGGGTCTGGCCGTAGAGCCGGGCGACCATGGTGACGTTCTCCCGGCCGGTCATGGCCGGCTCGACTGCGGCGTACTGGCCGGCCAGGCCGATGACCCGGCGGACCTGCTCGGGCCGGCGGAGGGCGTCGATGCCCGCCACCCGCAGCTCGCCGCCGTCGGGGCGCACCAGCGTGGCCACGGAGCGGACGAAGGTGGTCTTGCCGGCGCCGTTGGGCCCCAGCACGGCCACGACCTGGCCGCTCTCGGCCACGAGGTCGAGCCCGGCCAGCGCCTGGACCTTGCCGAAGCTCCGGGTGAGGCTCTTGGCCTCGACGATCGGTGTGCCCATGTCCCCGTCTCCTGTCTTAAGCGGAATGGATTGCTCTGTTCCAAACAGTAACGGAATGGAGCACTCCGTTCAAGCTTTTTCTGGATCGGAGCGTTCCGTTCACGTACAGTGAGGCCATGACAGCGACCAGCCCCCCACTAAGCGGCCGCAAGGCACAGGCGGCCCGCAACGACGAGGCGATCCTCGCGGCCGCCCGGGAGGTGTTCCTGGCCGACCCGGAAGCCCCGGTGTCCGCCGTCGCGCAGGCGGCCGGCGTGGGCATGAGCGCGCTGTACCGCCGCTACCCCAGCAAGGAGGACCTGATCCGGCGCCTGTGCACGATCGGGCTCCAGACCTACCTCGACATCGCCGAGGACTGCGTCAACGACGACGGCGACCCGTGGGAGGCGTTCGCCACCTTCATGCGCCGGGCCGTCGACGCCCACACCCACGCCCTGACCCTGCGCCTGGCCGGCACCTTCACCCCCGACCAGAAGCTGTGGGAGATGTCCGAGTACGGCGGCACCCTCAACGCTGCGTTGTTCGAGCGCACCCGGGCCGCCGGGGTCATCCGCCCCGACGTCAGCGTGTCCGACCTCGGACTGATTTTCGAGCAGATCGCCTCCATCGGCTACGGCGCCTCGCCGGAGCGCACCGCCACGCTCCGCCGGCGAAGCCTGGCCCTGGTGCTGGAGGGCCTCCGGGCCGACCCGCCCACCATCGAGCTGCCCGGGCCCACGGTGACCGACGACGAGTTCGCCGCCCGCTGGATCCCCCGCACCTGACCCTCCGCGTCACGCCAAAACACGTATCCGGACGGCTCGGCCCTCGCTCAGGGACTCAGGAAGGAACGAGCGAACTGGCGGAGGCGGACGATGTACAACTACAGCCCTGCTCGGGCGGCGGACCCGAGGACCACGGCGGGCGGCTGGTATGCCGACCCGACCGGCCGGCACCAGTACCGGTACTGGGATGGATTCGCGTGGACCTCCTCGGTCTCCGACAACGGGATCCGGTCCGACGACCTCGGTGATCAGGACCGGGCCCCGGCGGCGGAGCCCAGCGGGACGTCACGCGGCCCGGGCCGCGTCGGCGGCTTCCTGACAAGCCTGCCGGGCTTCCTCACGGGCATCGCGGCCCTCATCACCGCAGGCGGCACGATCTGGCTCTCCACCAAGCACGACCCCGCTCCCGCGGCCGCCGGACCGCTGATCGCGGCGGCGGAGAACGTCGGCGTCGACATCGAGGACGAGCCCGCCTCGACCCCGGCCTACAGCGACTACGTGACCGTGTCCGACGACTCGGGCACGATCGTGGTGGACGTACCGGTGGAGTGGAGCGAGGTCGACGGCTCCCCCCTCCCCGTCGACGACGGCACCGTGGGCGGCCTCGAGCTCGACTGGATCTCGGCCACCCCCGACCTCGCCGCGGCCGGGAACTACGCCGCCCCGATAGTGGAGGTCGGGGCCACGGACATCAGCGTCGTCGACGTCCCCACGGCGTTGGACTGGGTCGCCCCGACCGACTGCACGAGCGCTGGCATCGAGGACTATGACGACGGGGTGTTCCTGGGCGAGATCGAATACTTCACTGACTGTGGTGGAACCGACACCATCAGCTTGGTGGTCGCGGCCGAGTACCAGCCTGATCCGACGCGCATCGCCCTCGTGCAGGCCCAGATCCTGAGCGACGCCGATGTCGACGCGGTGATCCAGGCGCTCGACACGTTCGACTTCGTGTCATGACTGTGCGCCGAGCCGTCGTGGCCGGCCAGTCGCCCCTCTTCTGGGTGGTGAGCGGCCTCATCTTCTTCGCGAACGCACTGTTCACGATCGTCCACGGTTACTGGCTGTTGGGCTTCCTCCAGCTGGTCACGGCGGCCACAGCGGCCCTGGCCGCCGCTGAGAGCCTGGAGGCTCGGCGCCCTCGCTGAAATCGCGTATTCGCGCGGCGTCCCCTCGCTCGGGTCAGGTAGTGGCGGTGTGAGAGGAGAGGTGGCGGTGGTGGCGGCGGATGTCATTCAGCTACAGGTGATGCCGGCTGGCGACCCGGCCGGCGACGAGGACCTGGCGGACGCCGCGTCGGCGCTCCAGGACGAGCTCGCCGAGCTCGACGTCGAGGCGGTGCTGCCGGCCACGGCCGGCGAGGCTCCGGCCGGGGCCAAGGGGATCGAGCTGCTGGCCCTGGGCGGGCTCCTGGTCAAGATCGGTCAGTCGACGCGCGTCCTGCGCGACGTCGTCGATGCGATCCGCCAGTGGGTCGGGCGGACCGGGGCGAGCGTGAAGATGGCGATCGACGGGGACGTGCTCGAGATCAAAGGCGCCTCGAGCGCCGACATGAAGCAGCTGATCGATGTCTGGGTCCAGCGGCACAGCGACGGGTGATCCCGTGGTGGGCACGCGGGCCGCGCTGGTGGTGGCGGCGCACGAGTTCGAGGACCCCCGGTTCCAGCGGCTCCGCTCCCCCGCCCAGGACGTCGACGCGCTGGCGGAGGTGCTGGGCGACCCCGGGATCGGTGGGTTCACCGTGCAGTCGGTCGTCAACCAGCCGAACGGGGTCGTGCAGCGCGAGCTCGAGCGCTTCTTCTCGACCCGCAAGCCCGACGACCTGCTGCTGGTCTACTTCTCCTGCCACGGCGTCAAGGACTCGACCGGCCGGCTGTACTTCGCCACCACCAACACCGCGTTCGACCTGCTGCGGTCGACCGGCGTGCCGGCGTCGTTCGTGAGCGAGCAGATGGAGCTGACCCGCTCCAAGCGCATCGTCGTGCTGCTGGACTGCTGCTACAGCGGCGCCTTCCTCCAGGGCTTCCGGGCCCGGGGCGACGACTCGGTCTCGGTCAGCCAGCTCGAAGGGCGCGGCCGGGCGGTCATCACCGCGTCGCGGTCCACCGAGTACGCCTTCGAGGCGGATCAGCTCACCGCCGCGAACGCCCAGCCGTCGGTCTTCACCGGCGCCGTGGTGGAGGGGCTCGCCACGGGCGCGGCGGATCGCAACGGCGACGGCATCGTCACCGTCGACGAGCTCTACGACTTCGTCTACGACAACGTGCGGGGCAAGGTTGCCGGCCAGACCCCGGGCCGGTGGGTCAACCTGGAGGGCGAGCTGGCGGTGGCGCGCAACCCGCGCCCACCGGTGCGCGCGGCGGCGTTGCCCAGCGAGGTGGCGCGTGCGGTCGAGAGCGACGTGGCCCTCCAGCGCCTCGGCGCCGTGTGGCAGCTGGGCGAGTGGCTCGTCCACGGCCGGCCCGGCGAGCAGATGACCGCCCGCGACGTCCTCGACCGGCTCAGCCGGGACTACGACGAGCGGGTCCGCAACGCGGCAACAAGCGTGCTGGCCGGCGCACCCCGGGTCGAGCCGGCGGCGGTCGCCACGCCCGCGCCCAAGCCCGCGCCGGCGCCGATCGCCACGCCCGA
>JBKPRS010000123.1:0-2401 GCA_046734695.1 Actinomycetota bacterium
CTGGGCCCCCTGCAGGCGCGCCAGGCGGACGAAGCCGCGGCGCTCGACGAGCAGATCGAGCGCTTCGGCCTGCGAGGCGCGGGCAAGCGTGACCTGGAGGATCGCCACAAGCGGGAGGTGCGGCGGTTCCGCACGGCCGAGGTGCGCTTCGGGCTGGCGACGCTGGCCGCCGCCTACCGCGACGCGCTGGTGTCGTCCGGCGGGCACCGCCGCGAGCTGGTCGATGCCACCGCTCGCATCGACGCGGCCGCGGTAGCGCTCCAGCGCTACCCCAACGAGACGCTGCTGCTCCAGGCCCTCGTCGCCCACCTGCCGCCGGTCTAGACCGGCTCGAACCGCCAGCCGGCGCCGTCCTCGTTGGCGGTGAGAGTGCCGGCCGGTCGGGTGGGGAAGTGGGTGCCGAGGACCAGGGCGCCCGCGTCTGCAGCCTCGGTCAGCAGGCGCCGGCGGGTGGCCCGCGCCTCGGCCGGATCCTCGTCGCTCACCCAGGCCAGCTCCAGCTCGGAGCACTGGATCGGATGGTGGAGCGCGTCGCCGGTGATCAGGGCGAGCCGCTCGCCGCCGCCGTCCAGCCACAGCGACGCGTGGCCCGGCGTGTGGCCGGTGGTCGGCGCCAGCCTGAGGCCGCCGCCGAGGTCGGTGTCGGCGTCGATGGTCTCGGCCAGCCCCGCTGCGAAGATCGGCTCGATGGAGTCGCCGCGGACGGCGACGGCGTCGACACCGCCGTCGGCCGCCTGGGCCTCGACCTCCGCGCCCACGTACAGGTGGCGGGCCCGGGTGAAGGTCGGCACCCACCGGCCGTCGTCGCGGTGGGTGTCCCAGCCGACGTGGTCCAGGTGCAGGTGGGTGTGGACGACGAGGTCGACGTCGTCCGGGTCGAACCCGGCGGCCCGGAACCGCTCCATGAAGGGCCAGTCCTGCTGGTTCCAGAAGGGCAGTGAGCGGTCCCGCCCGTTGCCGACGCAGGGATCGACCACCACGGTCCGTCCGGCGGACTCGATCACGAAGGCCTGCACCCGCAGCCCGAGCCGGCCCTGGTCGTCGGCAAAGTGGGGGGCCAGCCACGGGTGCCGCAGCGCGATGCCCTCGTCGGCGTCAGGGAAGAAGAACCCCGGCGGGATGCCGTCGTTCTGCGCCTCCACGACGCTGGTCACCCGCGCCGATCCGATCTCCCAGCGTTGCGTCCCCTCGGTCATGGCCGGGACTCTAGACGACCGGTCTACCTAGGTCGGGCGCGGTAGGGTCGCCGACCATGGCCGACCTCCGCTCCCAGATCGAGGAACTGTGGGACCGGCGCGCCGAGATCGCGCCCTCCGACCCCGAGGCCGCGGCGCTGGTCCGGTCGGCGATCGACCTGCTGGACCGGGGCGAGGCGCGGGTCGCCGAGGTCGTGGACGGCGAGGTGGTGGTCCACGAGTGGCTGAAGCAGGCGATCCTGCTGCTGTTCCGGCTGGCGCAGATGGAGACCCAGGAGCTGGGCCCGTTCGAGTTCGCCGACAAGATCCCGCTCAAGTCGGGCTACGAGGCCGCCGGCGTACGGGTGGTGCCGGGTGCCTCGGCCCGCTGGGGCTCGTTCTTGGAGCGGGGCGTGATCCTGATGCCGAGCTACGTCAACATCGGCGCCCGGGTGGGCGCCCGCACGATGGTGGACACGTGGGCCACGGTGGGCTCGTGCGCCCAGATCGGCGCCGACGTGCACCTGTCCGGTGGGGTGGGCATCGGCGGCGTCCTCGAGCCGCCCCAGGCCTCTCCGGTCGTCGTCGAGGACGGCGCCTTCATCGGCAGCCGTTCGATGGTGACGGAGGGCGCCCGGGTGGGCCAGGGCGCCATGCTGGCCGCCGGCGTGCTGCTCAACCCGTCGATCCCGGTCATCGACGGCGAGACGGGGGAGGAGGTCTCCCGGGGCGTGGTCCCGCCGTGGTGCCTGGTCATCAACGCCACCCGTCCCAAGACCCTGCCCGGCGGCACGTTCGGCTACCCGTGTGCCCTGATCATCAAGCGCTTTGCGGAGGGCGAGCGCCACGACAAGGCCGCGCTCAACGCGATCCTCCGCGAGCACGGCGTGGCCACCTGAACGTCTACACAGCGACCCTGCGGTAGACGAGCTCGAAATCGATGGTGAAGTTGGTGAAGTCTTCGGCCAGCTCCCACCGGCCGGTGATCGTGTTCCCATCGTCGCTGATCTCCGCGGTGAACCGCTGGGAGAAGGGCTCACCCTCCCGCCAGAGCATCCACTCACCGGCGCTGATGCTCATCTCGTAGACGCGGCAGACGCCCCGCTCGTCGGAGTACAGCTGGAAATAGGTCCCATTGGCCGCATCGCACCCGATGATCGAGACACTGTCGGGCGCCTCGGCCAGCTCAGACGTCACCCGCCCGACGAGATGCGCCCGAGACTCAT
>JBKPRS010000124.1:0-3526 GCA_046734695.1 Actinomycetota bacterium
TCTTGAGTGAACGCGGCACTTCGGTTACCTCCGCGAGCCGCGGGTACGGCGGCGACGCACGATGAGCTTGTCGGACGGCTTGGAGCGGGCACGGGTGCGGCCCTCGGGCTGGCCCCAGGGCGACACCGGGTTGCGGCCGCCGGAGGACTTGCCCTCGCCGCCGCCGAGGGGGTGGTCGACCGGGTTCATGGCCACGCCACGGGTCTGGGGGCGGACGCCCTTCCAGCGGTTGCGGCCGGCCTTGCCGATCTTGACGAGCTCGTGCTCGGAGTTGCCGACCTCGCCGACGGTGGCCCGGCAGTCGATCGGCACCCGGCGCATCTCGGTGGAGGGCAGGCGCAGGGTGGCGAAGTTGCCCTCCTTGGCCAGCAGCACGACCGACGAGCCGGCCGAGCGGGCCAGCTTGCCGCCGCCACCGGGCTGGAGCTCGATGTTGTGGACGGTGGTGCCCACGGGGATGTAGCGCAGCGCCAGAGCGTTGCCGGGCCGGATCTCGGAGCCGTGGCCGGACTGGAGCTTGTCGCCCACCGCCACGTCCCGCGGCGCCAGGATGTAGGCCTTCTCGCCGTCGAGGTAGTGCAGGAGCGCGATGCGGCACGACCGGTTGGGGTCGTACTCGATGGCGGCCACGGTGGCGGGGACGCCGTCCTTGGTGCGCCGGAAGTCGATGATGCGGTAGCGCTGCTTGTGGCCGCCGCCGCGGTGGCGGGCGGTCTTGCGCCCGTGCACGTTGCGGCCGCCCGTGGATGACTTCTTGCTGATCAGCGAGCGCTCGGGGCGGTCGCGGGTGACCTCGGAGAAGTCCGGCACGGTCTGGAACCGGCGGCCGGGGCTGGTGGGCTTGCGCTTGCGGAGTGCCATGACGGACGGCCTCTTAATCCTGGAACAGGTCGATCTCATCGCCCTCGACGAGGGTGACGATCGCCCGCTTGGTGTCGGGACGGCGGCCCCAGGTGAACGTGCGCCGGTTGCGCTTGCGCTTGCCCGGGCGGTTGAGGGTGTTCACCTTGGCGACGCGCACGCCGAAGATCTCCTGCACGGCGTCGCGGATCTCGGGCTTGGACGCCGAGGGGTGCACCTTGAACGTGTAGACCTGGCCCTCCATGAGGGCGTAGGACTTCTCGCTCACGACCGGAGCGATGATGACGTCACGTGCGTTCTTCACGAGCGCTCCTCTGCCTCCGTCGAAGCGCCGCCTTCGGCGTCGCCTCCTGCGGCACTGTCAACGCCTCGCGCTTCTGCGTCACCGTTCGCGACGGCTTCGGCTGTTCGGCTGCGAGCCGAGGGAAGTGAGTCCTTCGTGAAGATGACCCAGTCGCTGACCAGCACGTCGTAGGCGTTGAGCTCACCCACGGTCAGGATGTGGATCTCGGGCACGTTGCGCAGGCTCTTCCAGGTGGCCACATCGGCCTCGTCCCGGGTGAGCACGACGAGGACACGGCCCTCGACGCCCACGTTGTCGAGCACGGCCAGCGCGGCCTTGGTGCTCGGATCGTCGATGCCCCAGCCGTCGAGGACGACGACCTTGCCGTCGGCCTGCCGGTCGGACAGGGCCGAGGCCAGGGCCAGGCGGATCATCTTCTTGGGGGTGCGCTGGGCGTAGCTGCGGGGCTTGGGGGCGTGCGTCACGCCGCCGCCCCGCCAGTGCGGAGCCCGGATCGAGCCCTGGCGGGCCCGGCCGGTGCCCTTCTGGCGCCACGGCTTGGCGCCGCCGCCCCGCACCTCGGCACGGGTCTTGGTGGACTGGGTGCCGGCGCGGCGGGCGGCGAGCTGGGCCGTCACGACCTGGTGCATGACCGGGATGTTGGGCTGCACGCCGAAGTACGCCTCGTCGAGGTCGACCTTGCCCTTGGACTTGCCGGCAGCGGTGGTCACCTTGATGCTGGCCATCGTCACTCCCCCTTGGCGGCCTTGGCCGCGTCGCGCACGAGGACGATCCCGCCCTTGGGACCGGGCACCGAGCCCTTCACCAGCAGCAGGTCGCGCTCGGCGTCGGCCTGCACGACCGTGAGGTTGAGGGTGGTGGTCTTCTGGCCGCCGGTGCGGCCGGCCATGCGGGTGCCCCGGAAGACCCGGGACGGCGTGGCGCAGGCGCCGATGGCGCCCGGGGCCCGGTGCACCCGGTGGGCGCCGTGGCTGGCGCCGAGGCCGGAGAACCCATGGCGCTTCATCACGCCCGCGAAGCCCTTGCCCTTGCTGACCGAGGTGACGTCGACCAGCTCGCCCGAGGCCAGCACGTCGGCCCCGATCTCCTGGCCGACCTCGTACTGGCTGACGTCGTCGAGCCGCAGCTCGACGAGGCGGGTGCCGGGGTCGACGCCCGCGGACTCGTACTGCCCGGCGACGGGCTTGGTGAGCTTGGAGGCCTTCCGGGTCCCGAACGTGACCTGGAGCGCGCTGTACCCGTCGCGCTCGGTGGTCTTGACCTGGACCACGCGGCACGGGCGGACGCGCAGCACGGTGACGGGCACGACGCGGTTCTCGTCGTCCCACACCTGCGTCATGCCGACCTTCTCGCCGACGATCGCTCTTGTGGCCATGGCGGCTACGTCTTTCTCTGCCTGGTAGCGGCTGGATCACGCGAACGCTCCGCTCGGGATGTCCCCGGCGGAGCGCCTGTTTCGGTTGGGCCACGCGGTTCCTGGCGTACAGGCCTGCGCGGACGTCAGTTGGACAAGGACTCGACTACAGAACGGTGCGGCGCCAGGCGCGCGATCGTTGCGATCCGCGCCGCGCACGGCCTGGAAATGATAGCGGCGACCCCCATCCACGTCCAACGTGCACAGGACATGACGCGCGGTGGTGGCGAACTCACGTTATTGCCCGCGCAACCCTCGGCGCTCCACTAGGGTGCCCCGCCATGGCGTTCGGCCGTAAGAAGCGCGCCCCGCGAGATCGCGACCCCTTCGTGCACCTGGCCGAGGAACGCAAGGCCGCCGAGTCGGGTGCCTGGTTCCTCGAACCGGACGAGGGGCCGCCGCTCGACATCGAGACGAACCGGTCCTCAAACCTCTCACGCGAGGATCTCGAAGACTCCTCTGGGTGAGCGTCCTGCACCGCCGCTGTGCGCAGCGGGAGATGGGGGCCCGTGCGCTGTACTCCGAGGCCACCCGGGTCGGGCGCGATCACGTCGCCTCCACCGTCAACAACCACCTCCACCCGCAGCCGTCCGGCGCTGAGTTGCCGACGACGAACCCCTCGCGCCACGCTCGATCCCGGTGACCACTGCAATCGGCTTCCTCGCCTCGCTGCCCAGCCCACCGAGCGACGCCATCCACATCGGGGCGTTCCAGCTGCGGGCCTACGGGCTCTGCATCGCCCTCGGCGTCCTGGCCGCCATCTGGATCGCCCAACGCCGATGGTCCGACCGCGGCGGGGATCCCAACGACATCAGCCGCCTCGCGGGTTGGTCGGTCTTGGCCGGACTGGTCGGGGCCCGCCTCTACCACGTCATCACCGACCACCAGCGCTTCGAGGGGCGCTGGCTCCACGCCTTCGCCATCTGGGAAGGCGGGCTCGGGATCCC
>JBKPRS010000125.1:0-20433 GCA_046734695.1 Actinomycetota bacterium
CAGGTGGTGGCGGACGAAGGCCGCTTCGAGCGCAACCTCCGCCGGCTCCTCGCGGGCGCGGCCGCCGACCTCGAGCGGGCCGGCCGCCACAGAGAGTGACAGACCCCACCCGGTTCTACTGTCGCCACTGACGGCGGGCCGCCTACGAACGACAGCGGCCCGGCGCTAGGCACCGGCGTCGTCCGTGGCGCGCACCATGGCGAGGAAGGCGCGGGCGGGCAGCGACTGGCCCTGGCGGCGCCAGACCAGGTCGGTGCGGCGTTCGAGGCGGGGTCGTTGCAGGCGCAGCACGGCCACGCGGGTGCCGGCCTGGCGGGCCGTCGTGGTCGGCATCAGTGCCACGCCCAGGCCGTGGGCCACCAGGTCGGCGAGGACGCCCAGGTCGTTGGCGTCGATGGCGATCCGGGGCTCGAAGCCGGCCTCGGCGCACGCGGACTCCAGGACGGTGCGCAGTCCGGTCCCGGGGGTGAGGGTGACCAGCGGGTCGTCCTGCAGGTCGGACAGCGACACCGCGGCGGTGCCGGCGAACGGGTGGTCGGGCGGCACGGCCACGACCAGCGGCTCGCTGGCGATCGTCTGGCTGGCGAGACCGGCCGGCAGCCGCTTGCCCGCGGGGCCTGCCGGGAGGCGGCTGGCCATCACGCCGACGGCGGCGGTGTCGAGTGACCCTGCGGCCACGCTGTCGGCGAGCATCTCGGGGTCGCCGGCGCGGAGCGTGACCCGCACGGCCGGGTGGCGGCGGCCGAAGGCGCCGAGCCGGCGGACCAGCCAGTCGCTGGGGGACGGGATCGTGCCGACGGCCAGGTCGCCCGCGAGCTCGCCCCGCAGCGTCCGCACCGCGTCGCTTCCGGCGGTGGCCGCGGCCAGCGCGGCCCGGGCGTGGGGCAGGAAGGCCGCGCCCGCCGCGGTGAGCGCCACGCCCCGGGACGAGCGCTCGAACAGCGGGGCGCCGAGCTCGCGCTCGACCTGGGCGATCTGCTGGCTGATGGCCGGTTGGGCTACGTGGGCCCGGGCCGCGGCGCGGGTGAAGTTCCCCTCCTCGGCTACCGCCACCACGTACCGGAGCTGCCGCAGTTCCATAAGTAGAAATGATCCTACGACATACTCACCATGTCTTGGACTTCTAGCCTGGCGCGGCGCAACCTCTGGGCATGACCACCACGACCGCCAACACCACCGACACCACCAAGACCGCCGACACAGCTCCCGTCTCCCAGCACCGCCAGGCGCTCACCGTGTGGCTGGCCGTGCTGCCCACGCTGACCGTGCTGCAGCTGGTCCTCGGCGACTTCCTGACCAAGGTGCATCCCTACCTGCGGCCTCCGATCATGGCCACGGTCGCCGTGCCGATCGTCGTCTACGCCGTGATGCCCCGCCTGGCCCGCCTGACCGCCCGCGTGGCCCGGGGGTGAGGACGATGGCGCCCACCCTGCCCGAATGGCCCGCCCGCACCATCGCCGTGCTGGCCACCGTCGACGACGGTCCCCACGTGATCCCTGTGTCGGCGCCGGTGCGCGCCGATGACCACACGATCCTGCTCGGGCTGCACCGCAGCCGCGACTCGCTGGCCCGCCTCCGCCGGCGCCCCGACGTGGCGCTGCTGGTCCTGGCCGAGGGCAACATCGCCTTCACCGCCCGGGGCACGGCGCGCGTCGCGGCCGAGCCCATGCCGGATGGCCCCGACTATGCCGCGGTGGCGATCGACGTGACCGAGGTCGACGACCACCGTCAGCCGGCGTTCACTGTGGAAGCGGGCGTCGACCGGGCCTGGGTCGACGACACCGAGCGCGAAGCGCTGGGTCGCAGGGTCCAGGCCCTGCGCGGCCTCGCCGCCTCCTAGCCGCGGAGATCCTTGTTCTCGGGTGCGAACTGGCTGGCGATGAACGTGGCGCCCCCGGGATCGCTGATGACCGTCATCCGCACCCAGGGAGCGTCGAGCGGCGGGACGACCACCGTGCCGCCGAGCTCGGTCGCCTTCGCCGCGGTGGCGTCGGCGTCGTCGGTCGCGAACGTCACGCTCCAATGCGCCGGCGTGTCGGGCTGGTCGGCGCCGATGGGGTTGATGCTGGCGACCACGTCCTCGAAGCCCGAAGGTCCGCCCGACTCCGCCACCATCTTGCGGATCTCGGGGTTGTCGCGCTCGAGGTCGTCGCCGTAGCCGGGCAGCGTCCACATCTCCATGCCGCCGCCGAGGTCGAGCGTCGTCCAGCCGAAGACCGACCCGTAGAACTGCTTGGCGGCCGCGACGTCGCGGGTGGCCAGGCCGTTGAAGTTCAACGAGCCCGCCTCGTTGACGACCGTCGCACCCGGCATGTCCTTGGCCTCCCAGAGCGAGAACATTGCGCCCTCGGGATCGGCGCACACCGCCATGCGGCCGGCGGTCATCACGTCGAACGGCTCCATCACGACCGCGCCGCCCGCGTCCCGGACCCGCGCCGCCGCGTCGTCGGCGCTCGCGACCGCCACGTAGGTGTTCCACAGCCCCATCGGTGGAGCGCCCTCCGGGATCGACCCGATGGCGGCGGCGTCGTGGCCGTGCAGCCGGCCGATGAAGTACTTCTCGCTGGATCCCTCGGGCATGACGTCCTCGAGCTCCCAGCCGAACAGGCCCCCGTAGAAGTCGGCGGCTGCCTGGGGGTCAGGCTGGCTGGTGTCGACCCAGCACGGGACGCCGGGGATGTAGTGATCTCGCTCGGGCATGGCTGCACCTCCCGCTCGCATCGGACCGCGCCACCCTAGGGTGGCCGGCTGCTCACGTCACCGCGAGAAAGGTGAACATCAGCTACTCGTCGCCGAGCACGGCGGCGGTCGCGGCTTCCTCGTCGCGCCGGCCGCGGACGCCCATCCCGCCGTCGCAGTTGTGGACCGAGCCCGTGACCGTGCGCGAGTTCTCCCGGGACGCGAGCAGGACGTAGTGGCCGGTGTAGTCCGCGGGCTGGATCGGGCGCTCCAGGGCCGAGAGCCGGGCGACGATGCGATCCACCGGCATCGATCCCCAGGAGGTGTCGCTCAAGCCCAGAGATCGCGGCCCCCGCAGGTCGGTGGCCATGCCGCCCGGGGCGACGCCGTTCACCCGCACCGCGGGGGCGAGCTCGTAGGCGAGCTGGCGGATCAGGCCCACGACCGCGTGCTTCGAGGCCACGTAGAGCGGGCCGCCGCCGCCCGGCCAGAACCCCGCGTTGGAGACGGTGAAGATCATGCTGCCCCCGGTCCGGCGCAGCTCGTCGACGGCCGCCTTGGCCCCCAACAGGTAGCCCTTGACGTTGAGGTGGAACACCTCGTCGAACGCCGCGTCGACGGCGTCGCCGGGAAGCTCGTCCAGCGAGGTGCGGAAGTCCCACACGCCGGCGTTGGCGACGAGCACGTCGAGCCGCCCGAACGCGGCCACGGTGCCGGCGACGGCGCGCCGATTGTCGGCCAGCGAGGTCGCGTCTCCGACCGTCACCGCCACCGAGTCGCCGAAGTCACTCCGCAGCCGCTCGGCCTTGGCCTCGTCGATCTCCAGCACGCCCACGCGGGCGCCCTCGGCGAGGTAGCGCTCCACGATGGCCCGCCCCAACCCCGAGCCGGCCCCTGTGACCAGAGCGACCGTGTCGTCGAGCCAGCCCATCGCCGTCTCCTCCTCAGGCGGGGACGCCCAGCTCCCTGGCCTTGGCGTCCGCGTCGATGCCGTGCAGCCGGGCGAGGTTGCCGCCGAGGATCTTGCGCTTGGCCTGCTCGGTGAGTGGCGGGTAGCCCCGCTCCTCGACGATGTCCCGGGGGAGCTCGAAGTTCCAGAACTCCTCGAGCGCCCACTGCGGGTGCCAGATCGGCGACTCACCGCCGTAGATGATCTTGTCCTCCCCGCACCACCACAGCATCTTGCCGAGCGTCTCGGCGAACACCCGCGGCTGGCGGGCGATGAAGTTCACGGTGGCGGCGATGGAGCCGTAGAGGTTCGGGAACCGCACGATCTGCCACAGGACCTCGTCGAGCCACGGCAGGCCGACGTGGAAGATCACGAAGTTGATGTCGGGGAAGTTGGCCGCGGCCCCGTCCATGTCGAAGGTGCGCGTGTGCTCCACGGGCTGCGGGCCGAGCGGCACGCCCTTGTGCACGCCGATCAGGTCGACCCCCAGCTCCTGCGCCTTCTCGAACACGGGGAACGCCACCCGGGGGTCGTCCATCCGCCACGGGAACGGCTGCCCGTAGTCGTAGCGGACGTTGTAGAACTTGAACGCCTTCGCCCCGTACTCCTTGACCTGGATCTCCATCAGGTCGAGCGCCCGCTTGCCTTCGAGCGGGTTCACCGATCCCCAGAACACGGCCCGGTCCGGGTGCTGGCGGGCCATCTCGGCGCACTTCTCCCACGGCGAGAGGCCGTCGCGGAACAGGTCCGTCAGCGGCAGGGGCTGGGCCACGATCATGTCGGTGTCCGAGCCCTCGATGACCATCTGGTAGATCTCGTCGACCGACCACTCGCGGAAGAACTCGTCGCGGGACATGACGGGCTCCCCCTGGCGGGTGAGCAGGCTGTGGAACGCGTAGAGGTGCTCGTCGAACAGGTCGCCCGGAGGCCCGAGCGCGTTGGCCTTGTCGAAGTTGAAGACGTGGCAGACCGCGTCGAACACGAAGGCGGGCACGGCGCGCTCGCGGCCTGCCGCGGTCTCGGCGGTGTCGGTGGTCGTCACGATCGGTCACGCTCCTTCGGCGTTGCGGGCGAGGCGGGCCTCGCGGTAGGGGATCAGCTGCTCCAGCGGCATCGAGAGCTCGGCGCGGCCCTTCGACGACAGGCGCTCTTCGGTCCAGACCGGGTCCCACACCACGTGCACCTCGGCGTCGTCGACGCCGTCGAGCCGGCGCAGCCGCTCGGGGATCGTGGTGGACAGCGAGGCGACGAACGGGCACCAGCCGGTGGTCAGCACCAGGTCGACGCGGACGCGGGACCCCTCGATGTGGACGTCCTCGACCAGACCCATGTCGACGACGCTGAGGCCGCGCTCGGCGCAGCACGGGTCGTACACGTCGCCCAGGGCCTCGACGATCGTGGCCTCGTCCAGTGGGGCATCGGCAGGCACGGCGTCTCCTCCTCGGATCAGCGGTCGGGGTCGGGGTCGATGGCGATGCGGAAGCCGGTGGTGGGCGTGGCCCGAGCGGGGTCGGCGGCGAGCGACCGGCTCGCCCGCACCCCCCACTCGTGGTCGAGGAACGAGCCGCCGCGCACGGCGCGCCAGCCCTCGACCGCCGGGTCGGCGACCCACTCCCAGACGTTCCCGGCGAGCTGCTCCGCGCCGCACGGGCTCGCGCCTGCGGGGTGCGATGTCACCGGCACGGTCCGGCCCGCCCCGCTCTCGACGCAGGCGCAGCGCTCGGGATCGAAGGTGTGGCCCCACGGCCACGGCCGCCCGTCGCGGCCGCGCGCGGCCGCCTCCCACTCGTCGCCGGTGGGCAGCCGCACGCGGCGGCCCAGCATCTCGGCCGCCCACGCGCAGAACGCCTGCGCCTCGGCGAACGTGAGGCCCGTGGCCGGATGGTCGGCGAGCTGCGGATCCTCGGCCCGCCGGACGGCAGCGAGGGCGATGGGCGCGCCGGTGGCGGCGACGAACGCCGCCAGTTGCGCGTTGGTGACGGGGTAACGACCGACGAGCACCGGCCCGACGTCCACCTCGCGCTCCTCGCCCGGCTCGCCGAGGCGGTACCGGCCGGCCGCGACCTCGCTGAGGTCGTCCAGGGCGGGCAGGCGTCGCGTTCCGCTCGAAGATGCGGCTACAGCCAACTCGCCCCCTGACGATTTCGTCGGGCTACCCGTGACCGTACTCCGGTGCGCCGCCGGAGGAGGGCTGAGCTGGTGCTTGCTTAGCCGCGGCCGGCGAGGGGTAGTCGGCGTCGGAGGCACGAGGGAGAGACTCCATGAGCAGCACAGATCGCCGGGTCGTCGTGGTCACCGGAGCGTCCGCGGGCGTCGGGCGGGCCGCCGCCCGATGCTTCGCCGAGGGTGGCGCCGACGTGGCCCTGCTGGCCCGGGGGGGCGGTGGGCTCGACGCCGCGGCCGGGGAGGTCGAGGCGACCGGGCGGCGGGCCCTGGCCGTCGAGGTGGACATGGCCGACGCGGCCGCCGTCGACGCCGCCGCGGCGCAGGTCGAGGAGGTGCTGGGGCCGATCGACGTGTGGGTCAACGACGCGTTCGCCTCGGTGTTCGCGCCGTTCACCGAGATCGCGCCTGACGAGTTCGACCGGATCACCGAGGTCACCTACCTCGGCTTCGTCAACGGCACCCGGGCCGCACTGGCCCGGATGCGCCCGCGCGGGCAGGGGACGATCGTCCAGGTCGGCTCGGCGCTCGCCTACCGGGGCATCCCGCTGCAGTCCGCCTACTGCGGGGCGAAGCACGCGATCCAGGGGTTCACCGAGTCGGTCCGGGCCGAGCTGGCGCACGAGGGCAGCGCCATCCACCTCACGATGGTCCAGCTGCCGGCGCTCAACACCCCGCAGTTCTCCTGGGTGCTGTCGCGCCTGCCCCGCCGGCCCCAGCCGGTCCCGCCCATCTACCAGCCGGAGCTGGCCGGGCGCGCCGTGGTGTGGGCGGCCAATCACCGCCGCCGCGAGTGGTGGGTCGGCGCCAGCACCGCCGCCACCCTGATCGCCAACGCGGTCGCCCCCGGGCTGCTCGACCGCTACCTGGGCCGCACCGGCGTCGACGCCCAGCAGACCGACGAGCCGGCCGGCGAGCACCAGCCGGCCAACCTCTGGGACCCGGTCGACGCGCGCGAAGACCACGGCGCCCACGGTGAGTTCGACGACCGGGCGCATGACCGCAGCGTCCAGTGGGCACTGACGCGGCACCGCCGCAGCGTGCTCGCGGCCGGCGCGGCCCTCGGCGCCGTCATGGTCTGGCGCGCCCGGCGCTGACCTTCAGAAGAGCGGGCCCGGTCCGGCGGGTGCGGCGAGCAGCAGGACGAGCAGGGCACCGATCGCCAGGGCGGGACCGAAGGCGACCTCAGTGCGCCGCCCGGCCCGGCCGCAGGCTATGAGGACCACGCCGACGACCGCGCTCACGACGAACGCGGCCGCCAGGCCCGTCAGCATCAGCGACAGGCTCTGCCAGCCGAGGTACCAGCCCAGGACCGCCCCGAGCCGCACGTCGCCGAAGCCGAGGCCTGCCGGGGCCAGGATGTGGAGCGCGCACAGCAGCGCGAACGCGACGGCGGCGCCGGCGGTGGCCAGGAAGATCCGATGCGGCTCGCCCGCGGCCAGCGAGGCCCCGGCCAGCAGCGCCACGCCCGTGAGGCCGGCGGCCCAGACGATGCGCCGGGGCAGCGTCTTCGTGTCGAGGTCGATGAACGTGAGCGCGGCGAGGAACGCGGCGAGCGCCAGGTAGGCGGGCAGCGACCAGGTCCAGCCCAAGCTCCACGCGGTCGCCCCGCACACCGCGGCGGTGGCGGGGGCCAGGAGGCGGGAGCGGCCCGTCGGCGGGCGGCCGGCGGACCGCTCGGCCGTGACCCGGTCGACGACGGGCCGGACGGCGAGGCCGACCGTTCCGCCGGCGACGGCGCACACGGCGACCAGCACCGGGGCCGCGACGCTCATGTCTCGATCGATCCCTCGGTCCACAACCGGTCCGCCACCCAGGTGCCCTTCGGATCGAACCGGTAGTGCTTGAAGTTCTTGCTGAACTCCAGATCGACGCCCGCGACGCCGGCCCGGTTCTTCTCGACCGAGAACACCACCTGGCCGCGGAACTCCTCGATCCGGGTCGGCGCGTAGGCGGCGTGGGCCCGTGACACGACGGCGAGCTTCTCGTTGAGCACGACCACGGCATCCGCCTCGTAGGCGAGCGCGGTCGAGCCGCGGAAGTGGTGCAGGTGGAGGCGCCGGGCCGACAGCCCTTCGTGGCCGGCGGCGGCCACCGCGACGATGCCGATGTTCTGCTCGAGGGCGAGCTCCTTGAGGCTCTCGATCACCCGGCTCACGCGCTCGGACTCCAGGGCCACGTCGGGCACGACCGGCACCTTCTGCACGTAGTCGACGAACAGCACGATCGGCTCGCCCGTGTACGGGCTCAGGGCGTCACCGATCGAGGGGACGTTCGTGCGGGTCCCGGAGCCCTGGAAGAGGACGAGGCGGTCCGCGTAGGCCACGAAGCGGCGCTCGGCCTCCTCCAGCATCGGGTCGGAGTCGAGGGCCTCGCGCAACGTCAGCACGCCGGCGGCGACGTCGCGCAGCCGGCCCTGCAGCTCTTCGATGCCCAGGTCGAGATGGCGGCCGGCGGCGTGCGCGACCTCGCCGAGCTCGCACGCGAGCAGCCGGGCCAGGAGCGTGACCGGATCGTGCTCGTAGCAGAGGTAGACCGCGACGACGCCCTGGCGGGCCATGCTCCGGGCCCACTGGAGGCACGCGATGGTCTTGCCGACGCCGGGCTTGCCCCCGACGAGCAGCACCTCGCCGGGACACACGCCGCCGGACAGCACCTCGTCCAGCGGGCTGAACCCGGTTCCGCACGCAGCGTCGAACGGGCCGTCGCTGGACGCTTCGTGCAGCTCGGCCAGGGTGGTGAGCGCCGTGCGCATCTCGCCCCGACGGGCGCGGTGGTTGGGAGTCGCTGTCGTCAGGCTCATGAGCTCACTTCGGGGAGAGGGTCTGGAAGATGGAGATCGCCGCCGGGCCCATGATCACGATGAACAGGCACGGCATGATGCAGAGCATCAGGGGGAACAGGACCTTGACCGGCAGCTTCATCGCCTGCTCCTCGGCGTGCTGCCGCCGCTTCAGCCGCAGCTCCGCCGCCTGCACCTGCATCGTCTGAGCGACGGGCACGCCGAGCTTCTCGGCCTGGGCCAGGGCGACGACGAGCTGGCGCAGCTCGGCGATCTGGACGCGCTCGGACATGGCCAGGAGCGCGTCGCCCCGCCGCATTCCGGCGCGGACGTCCTGGCTCACGCGGGCGAACTCGGCGGCCAGCGGTCCTTCGCCCGTGACGGCCACGCGGGCGATGGCGGCGTCGAGGCCGAGGCCGGCCTGGACGGCGATCGTGAGCTGATCGACGGTGTCGGCGAGCGCCCGCCGGATGACCTGCTGGCGGTTGTCGGTCTTGATGCGGAGCAGGGTGTCGGGAAGGAAGAACCCGAAGGCGCCGAGCCCGAGCGCCAGCAGCACGCCGGTGAGGCTCGGGGCCACCAGCAGGCGCAGCAGGGCCAGGGCCCCGGCGGAGATGGCGACGACGGCCTTGACCGCCAGGATCCGCTCCAGGGTCCAGGCGCCGGGTGCCCCGGCCAGCAGCAGCCGCTGCTCGAGCCCGGTGATGCGCCCGCGCGGGGTGTAGCGGCGGGCGAGCCCGGCCAGGCGGGCGACGACGGGCACGACGGCTCGCTCGCCCAGGTCCCGCTGGAGCGTCGCGGCCCGCAGGTCGACCCCGGCCGGCCGGCGGACATCGCTGAGATCGACGGCGGCTCGGGCCGGCCGCGCTCCGGTCACCGCCCACCACAGGGCGAGGAGGGAGCCGAGGACGGCCGCGGCGCCGAGGAGAAGGGAAGCGTTCATCAGAACTCGATCCGGTTGAGCATCTTCATCCAGAACCATCCGGCCACCAGCAGGACGCAACCGGTGGCCGACATCAGCAGGCCTATGCCGGACCCGAGCCGGGCGAAGGACGTCGGGTTGATGAACCGCATCGCCACGGCCACCACCACTGGCAGGGCGGTGAGGATGTACGCCGACAGGCGGCCCTCGGCGGTGAGGGCCCGCATCTGCCGGTAGAGGCGCTGGCGCTCGCGGATCGTCTCCGCCGTGCTCTCGAGCACCGCGGCCAGGTCGCCACCGACCTCGCGGTTGATCTCGATGGCGTTGACCACCCAGGCGAAGTCCTGGTTGCCCATGCGGTCGGCGAGGGCGCGCAACGCCGCGGTCATGTCGCGCCCGACCCGGATCTCCAGCAGGACCCGCCGGAACTCCGTGCCCGCCGGCTCCGCGGCTTCCTGAGCCACGCTGTCGAGGGCCTGGAGCAGGGCGTAGCCCGACCGGAGTGTGCTCGTCAGCAGCTGGAGGGTATCGGGCAGCAGCTCGGCGAAGGCCTGCCGCCGCCGCTCGGCGAGATGGCCGAGGATGAGGCGGGCGGCCAGCGGCACCAGGACGGCCAGGACGAGACCGCCGAGCGGTCCGGCGAGGACGAGGCCGGCGAAGCCGGCGATCAGGGTGGCGATGCCGGCCAGCACGATGAACTCGCCCGGTCGCAACGAGATGCTGGCTGCTTCGAGGGCGGCGGCGAGCGTGCGGCGCTGGTTGTGCCGCTCCAGGTAGCCGTCTGCGGCCGCGGTCATGCGGTCGGACAGGTGGGTGAGGCTCGGCCGGTCGACCAGCCGCCGCTGCTGCACGCCGAGCTGGGCCCGGGCCGTGCGGCTCCGGCGGTCGAGCGACAGCCCGACCAGGGCCAGCAGGACCAGCGCCAGGAAGACGCAGCCCGCACCGACCGCCAGCGCGACCTGCCGCTCCGGCTCCAGCCCGGCGCCTTCCGCCCCGGCGGCCCGGCTGGAGCTCGGAGAGCTGGTCACCGGCGGCGTCGCCACCGCCGGGAGATCGATGTCGGTCGTGGCCTCCAACACGTCCGAGGGCGTCGTGACCCGCACGGTCAGGGTCACGGAGCCGTGACGCGCGGTCGGGAAGCCGACGCGGTACTGGTTGGTGAGGCTGGTAGCCGCGGCGCGGTAGAGGCCGGCGAGGGCTGCGGGATCCGAGACCGACGACACGCTGCCGCCGCCCGCCGCGGCCAGCCGGCCGAGCACGGCGCTGTCGCTCTCGGCGGTGACGAGCTCGATCACGTTCGTCCGCACCCCGGCCGCAGCCGCCTGGTCGAGGGTCGTCGCGCTCGCGGTGTCGCCCCCGTCGGAGAGCAGGACGATGGCCCGGTCGCCGGCGGTGGCGCTGAACTGGGTGTCGGCGAACGCGACCGCGTCGTACAGAGCCGTCTCTCCACCCGCGGCCAGCCGGCCGATCCCCGACGCGAGCAGGGCCCGGTCGGTGGTGGGCGCGGCGACGAGCGAGGGCTGCGACCCGAAGGCCACGATGCCGACGCGCACGTCGGGGGGCAGCACGGTGAGGAACTCGTTCGCCGCGGCCCGGGCCGCCTCGATGGGCGCGCCCACCATGCTGCCGGACGTGTCCACCACGAGCAGGATCTCGAGGCTCGAGGTCGGCACCCGCTCCACGGTGAAGTCGACGGGCTTGCCGTCCGCGGTCACCGCGAAGGCCGAGGCCGGGAGGCCGGCACCGCCCAGGCCGGGCGGCGCGGTGACGATGGCGGTGAGGTCCGGGTAGCCGCTCGTGTCCACCGACGTGATGGCGAGCTCGCCAGCGTCCTGGGCGCCCGCTGCCGTCGCCGCCAGGAGCAGGGCACCGACGGTCGCCGCCGTCGCCAGGAGCACGTTGAGGAGGCCGAGGACGGTGGTTGCCTTGCGCATCGGCGTCACCGGCGCGCGGCCAGGAAGAGGTCGGTCTCGCCGAACATCTCGGCCGGCAGCTCGATGCCGAGCTCGCCGAGGTGCTCGGAGAACGACGGGCGGATCCCGGTCGGGCGCGCCCGGCCCAGGAAGCGGCCGTCCGCGCCGATGCCGGCGCCATAGTCGAACGTGTACAGGTCGGAGAGGGTGATGACCTCGCCCTCCATGCCGACCACCTCCGACACCTGCGACACCCGGCGGCTGCCGTCGCGGAACCGCTGGAGGTGGACGATGAGGTGCACCGCGGACGCGATCTGCTCCCGGATGGCCCGGGTGGGGAGATCGAACCCGGCCATCAGCACCATCGTCTCCAGCCGCGACAGCGCGTCGCGGGGGCTGTTGGCGTGGACGGTCGAGATCGATCCGTCGTGGCCGGTGTTCATGGCCTGGAGCATGTCCAGGGCCTCGGACCCCCGGACCTCGCCGACGATGATGCGGTCGGGCCGCATGCGCAGCGAGTTGCGGACGAGGTCGCGGATGGTGACCTCGCCCCGCCCTTCCACGTTGGGGGGACGGCTCTCGAGGCGGATCACGTGGCGCTGCCGGAGCTGGAGCTCGACCGCGTCCTCGATCGTGACGATGCGCTCGGTGTCGGGCACGAAGGACGACAGCACATTGAGCAGCGTCGTCTTGCCGGTGCCGGTCCCGCCGGACACGAGGATGTTCAGGCCGCCGCGCACGCACGCGGAGATCAGCCCGGCCAGCGCGGGAGTCAGCGTGCCGAGGCCGATGAGGTCCTCGACCTGGAGCGGGTCGCGGGAGAACTTCCGGATGGTGAGCATGGGGCCGTCGACGGCCAGCGGCGGGATCACCGCGTTCACCCGGGACCCGTCGGCCAGGCGGGCGTCGACCATCGGCGACGACTCGTCGATGCGCCGTCCCACCTGGGCGACGATGCGCTCGATCACCCGCCGGAGGTGGTCGGTGGACAGGAATCGGGCGTCGGTGGGCTCGATCACCCCGTGGCGTTCCACGTAGATGAAGTCGGTGGCGTTGACCATCACCTCGGAGATCGTCGGGTCGTCGAGCAGCCGCTCGAGGGGGCCGAGGCCCACGACGTCGTCCATGATCTCGTCGACGAGCTGCTGGCGCTCCGCCGGCGACAGCAGCGTCGGGGCCGACGTCATCAGGTCGCTGATCTCCTGGGCGACGTAGGCGTGCAGCTGCTCCTGGCTCAGCGTGGAGTCGAACAGCCGGAGCCCGAGCCGGGCGAACAGCGCGTCGTGGGCCCGGGTCTTCATCTCGGTGACGGCGTCGACGCCCACCGGCTCTGCCGCCGGCCGGGCCGCACTGAAGTCGAGTGCGGACCGCTCGGTCCCGGTGTCGGTCTGCTCGCGCAGTCGTTCGGACAGCTTCATCGTGCCCTCTTCCGGCGGAGGAACCCCGACCGGGGCTCGGGCTCGGTGTCGGGCGCCGCGGCGTCCACGAACCTGTGGGTGAACGTGGCCAGCTCGCGGGCTGCTGGCGAGCCCGGCTCGGCGAGGACGATCGGGTGGCCCTGGTTCATCGAGAACGGGATCGCCCGCGAGCTCGGGACCGCGCTGTCGATGCTCATCCCGAGCGCCGCCTCGACGTCGGCCGGCTCGATGCCTACCCGGGCGTCGGCCCGGTTGAGCACGAAGGAGCGGGACGGCGGGAGCAGCCCTACCCGGTCGAGGGCGTCGACCGACTTGCCCAGGTTGCGGATGCTGGAGACGTCGAGGCTCGACACGAGCACCACGTCGGTGGCCTGCTCGAGCACGGCGAGCGTGCGCTCGTCCAGCCCGGCCGGGGTGTCGACGACCACGTAGGCGACGTCGCGGGCGAGCAGCTCGATGATGCGGCGCGCGATGTCGTCGGTGACGGACTCGCCCTCGTCGGGCGATTCGGCGCCGCACAGCACGTAGGCGCCGGACGGCTCGTGGCGGGTCAGGAAGACCTTCAGGGTCGTGGCGTCGAGCGTGGGCGCCGCCGCCAGCTGGCCGATCGTGTGCTCCGGCACCAGCCCGAAGGCGTACGCCGCGTCGCCGAACTGCACGTCCAGGTCGACCAGGGCGACCGCCCCGTCGACCGTGCGGGCGAGGGCGGCGGTGAGGTTGGACGCCACCATCGTCTTGCCCGAGCCGCCCTTCGGGGACAGCACGACGATGACCCGCCCCGTGGGGGGAGGCGGCGGCGGGACCGGGCCGGCCTCGCGCCGCAGGCGGGCCGACCACTCCTCGGCCCGCCCCAGCGCGGGCTCGAGCTCGACGTCGACGAGGTGGGGATCGACGATGTCGCGCACCCCGGCGCGCACGGCGTCACGCCACAGGTCACTCGACGGGGCCGCCACCAGCACGACCGACATCTCTGCGCCGTGGTCGCGGTCGGCGACGGCCGCCACCTGGATGGCGAGGTCCAGCGGGACGTCGTCGCCGATGCAGACGACGGAGGGGGTCTCGGCGCCGAACTCGCGCACGATGCGCTCGGCGTTGAACGGCTGGCCGTTGCGCCACGGCTGGAGGACCAGCGGCTCGCCGCCGCCGGTCGCCGACCGGACCCGGTCCGCCAGCTCGTGGCTCTCGGTGACGAGGGCGACGGTCACTGTGCCACCGCCGGCCCGACGACCTCGCCGAGCGTGGTGATGCGGGTGCCGGACTCGTCGGCGTCGGCGTTCTCCGCCGTCAGCCAGATGTGGCCGAACTCGGCGGCGAACACGACATCCTCGACCTGCGGTGACGACAGGGCCAGCGTGACGAGCACCTGGTTGGAGGGTGCCGCCGCTTCGGCCTCCGTGTCGTCGCCGGCGCTCTCGCCGTCGTCCGCCGCGTTGGTAGGCGCATCGCCTTCGCCGAACTGGACCGCGGTGACCAGCACCTTGTGGAAGGACAGGTGGGTCATGCTGGGCGTCTGGTTGTCGGTGTCGGGCATGTCGAACGGCTCGAAGGACAGGACGACGCCGACGGTGTCGCCGACGGCCAGCGAGCCGCCCACGGCCCGGGTGGGGTCGAGCGAGACGGTCAGCTCCTGGAGCCCGGCAGGCACGGAGGCTCGGCTGAGGCGGTTGGCCGGCACGAGCCGGCTGGCGAGCAGCTGCTCGCCGGGCTCGAGGTCGACGGCGGCGACGAGGTCCTCGTCGAGGGTGTCCAGGTCGGTCACGGCGCCGTCCACGCGGACCTTGGCCGGCACGCGGGTCGCCTTGACCGAGCTGTGGATCTCGCCGGCGGGCGTGCCCTTCGGGATGGTGTCGCTGACGACGTACACGTCGACGAGGGCCTCGCCGGCGACGGCCTTGTCCTTGGCCGACTCGACGTAGACGACGAACGCGGCCGTCCCGATGCCCGCCAGCATCAGGGCGGCGAGGAAGCCGATGATCTTGCGCTTCATGGGTGGGTCCTTGTCACGATGTGTGGGAGGGGAGGGGAGAAGAGAGGGAAGAGCGGGAGGACGGGAGCGCGGCTAGCCGACCATCTGGACGACGTGGGCGCCGAAGTCCGAACCGGAGCCGATGTCGCCGGTCGTGACCATCTGCGTGAACTCGCCGCAGATGTAGCGCGTGCTGTTCGGTGGCTTCGGCCCGGGACAGGGGGAGCCGTTCTCCCACTTGTCCGACGGGAAGCTGTAGGCGAGCACGTGGAACCCGGCGAAGCCGGCCACCCAGTACTCGCCGTTCGAGCCGCCGAGGCCGTTCGTGCGGTCGTAGATGGGGACCAGCACGGTCGCGTCGCGCCAGCTGGCCGGGTTGCAGTTGTTGGGGACGCTGTTGCCGGGCTTGTCGAGCACCTTGCCGCCGGCCGTGATCTCGACCTGGCAACCGCTCGTCGTCGTGAGCCAGCCGAAGCCGCCGGGGAGGTCCTGGCCGGCCGGGCCGGCCGGGCAGGTGCCCGCGTCGGTGGTGTCGTGGAAGTAGATGTAGTTGCGGCCGGCCGGGTAGGCGCCGGTGCTGAGGTTGCCCCCGAGCTCGAGGTACTCGCACTTGGACAGGATCAGGGGCAGGGTCGCCGCCCCACCCACGCTGCCCCACGCTGCTATGGCGGTGGCGTTGGCCTCTCCGGTCTCACGGCCGAGGATCGGGGCGAAGACGTAGTCGACCTTGTTGTCGGCCGGGGTGACGGTCTCGACCTTGACCCAGCCCTTGGCGGGGACGCCGGCCGGGGTCGTGGCGCACGGGCTGAGGCCGGGGCCGGACCCGCAGACGTCGCCGATGCCGGCCTTGCCGTCGCGGGCGTTGTCGTTCGCGTAGGTGCGGGCGGTGGCCGTCTCGTCGCGGCAGTCGCCACCGGCGCAGTCCTGGGCCACCGCCAGCGCGGCTGCGTCGGCGCCGTTCTGGAGCTCGCGGCGCTCGACGTAGAGCTGGCCGAAGTCGACGACGATGGCGCCCATGCCGAGCAGGACGACGATCATGATCGCCACCAGGGGGAGCACTGCGCCCGCGTCGTCACGCCGGACGAGCGATCGGATCAGAGGCCGCATCGCATGACTCCGGTCGCCTTCAGGTTGAGCGGCCCGAACGGGAGAGCGAAGAACTCGTACTTCTCGGTGATCTTCACCGTCGCCTTGCCGTCGCCCGTCGCCGGGCACGGGGTCTGGGCGATGCCGTCGATCGTCACCGACGGGGCGCCGTCGCGGGTCGCGCTCTCCACCGCGGTGGAGCTGTGGCGCAGGGCCAGCTCGCGGGCGCCCTCCCGGGCGGCCGCCTGGATCGACACCTGGGCGTTGTAGGCCCGGCCGAACTCGATGATGCCCAGCAGGATCAGCAGCAGGACCGGCAGCACGATGGCGAACTCGACCATCACCGCACCTCTGTCGTCACGCTTGCGTCTGGACATGTTCGAGCTCCTCCGAGCGTCCGCATCGGGGCGGCGGGAGCGAGCGTGCGACGACGCACGCTCCCGCGGTCCCGTCAGGTGTTACGGCTCAGAACGTGATGCCGTCGAAGAGGTCGGTGATGCGACCGCCGAGAGCGGCGACAGCCACGCCGACGACGACGGCGATGCCGGCCACGAGCAGGCCGTACTCGACCATCGCCGCGCCCTTCTCGTCCTGGCGCCGGGTGGCGATGAAGCTCTGGAGGAAGGTGATCAGGTTCATTGAGAGGTGGATCTCCTGGTTCCGCACCTCCGCCCGCTGCGGAGGAGACAGGACCACTGTGAGCGACCGCTCGCCGATCCTCTTCCTCACGATTGATGAAATCGCGGGTCCGGCGTTCAGAAGCCGGGAACGTCGAAGAGCCCGCTGACGGCACCGCCGAGGGCCACCACGGCCCCGGCCACGACGACCGCGATGCCCACGAGCAGCAGGCCGTACTCGGCCACGGCGGCGCCGTTGTCGTCCCGCCGGGCGCGTGCCGCGAGACGGTGGAGGAGGGTGAAGACGTTCATTCGGACACTCCGGTCAGGGTTCAGATGCCAGCATCTGCGGCCGCGGACCGGGCGTCCTCCTCACTATTGACGAAATCCGGCACCGTCCAGCCGGCCCGGACGGCGGTCGCGACCGCCGCCAGCTGCGAGTTGACGCCGAGCTTCTGGAGGATGCCCCGCACCTGGGAGCGCACCGTGGTCACGGCCACGTAGTGGGCCTTGGCGATCTCGTCGCCGGACAGCCCGTCGACGAGCGCGCCCAGCACCCGCTGCTCCCGGGGGGTCAACCGGTCGAACGGCGACCGGGACCGCTCGAGGCTCGCCCGGTGGACGCGCAGCTCGTCCAGGAGCTCCTGGCGCTGAGTGACACCGACGAGCGGGCGCCCGGCGACCGCGTCCTCGATCAGGGCGACGACGTCGTCGAGGAACGCGCACTTGCTGATCCAGCCGTCGGCCCCGGCCTCCAGGCACGCGGCCAGCAGGAAGCGATCGGTCTCCCCGGTCAGCATCACGACCGCCCGGCTCGTCTCCCGCAGCGGGGCGATCAGGTCACGGCCGTTGCCCAGGGCGCCCAGGTGGAGGTCGAGCAGCACGCAGTCCGGGCCGAACGTCCGCGCCCTGTCGACCACGGCGCCGGCGGTCGGCCCGTCGGTGACCTCTACCTCCCAGCCCCTCGACCGCAGCGCGAGCTGGAGCCCGATGGCGACGAGGCGATGGTCGTCGACGATGAGGACCCGGCGCATCTAGGAGACCACCCCGGCCGCTCCGGCCAGGACGGGAGCCCGGGGGAGGCGCACGACGAACGTGCTGCCGCCGCCCTCCCGGGGGCGGGCGTCGAGCGAGCCGCGCTGGCGCACCATCAACCGGCGGGCGACGAACAGCCCGAGCCCCGCCCCGTGGCTGTGCGGGCCGCGGGCCTTGCGCTCGAAGAGCTGCTCCTGAAGGGCGTCGGGGACGCCGGGGCCGCGGTCCTCCACGTAGAGGGCGATCTCCCGCTCGCGCGCTTCGGCTCGCAGCTCGACCGCCGAGCCGGCGGCGTGGCGGTGGGCGTTGCTCAGCAGGCACACGACGACCTGCGCCGTGCTCTCGGGGATGCCTTCCACCGCGAGCCCGGCCGGGATGTGGGCCTGCACGGTGAGCCCTTCGGCCCGGGCGCAGGCCACCACCGGCATGACCGCGGCGCGGAGGTCGAATGAGGTGGAGCGGCGGGCCGCGTCCTCGACGAGGCTCCGCAGCCGCCCGATCTCGGCCACCAACCCCGAGTACAGCTCGCTCTGCTCGGCGGCGCTCAGCCGGTCACGGTGGCGGCCCAGGCTCTGGGCCGCAGCCTCGATGCCGAGCAGCGCGGCCCGGGCCTCGTGGCGGTGCTCCTGGTGGAGGTCGTGGAGCTGGCGGGCGTGGAAGGTGGTCACGGTGGCGACGGCGACCGCGTCCCGCGCCTCGCGCTGCTCGGCGACCCGCTTGCGCTGCAGCTCGACGGAGGCGCCGTACAGGCCGGCGGCCAGCGCGGCGGAGGCCATCGACCAGGCCGCAGGGTGGGCCATCTCCCCACCGAACGCCTCGATCGCGTAGGCGACGCCCACGCCGGCCGAGGTGAGCGCCGTCCAGGACAGCAGATGCCCCGACCGGCGCCGGGTGGCGTCCGCGTGGATGACCGCGGTGAGCCCGAACGCCAACGCGAGGACGGCGGAGGTGGCAGGACCGGCGAGCGGCAGCGTGACGTCGCGATCGACGACCCCGGCGGGGAGCCTCAGCGGCACTGCGGCCACCGCCACACCGGCCGTCAGGAGCATGACGAGCCCGATCACGAACGGGACGCTGCGCACGCTGAGCTCGGCCGAGGTGCGGGCCGCAAGAGCGAGCACCACGATGGCGGGGATGCCGGCGAGGGTCACTGCGGGCCGGGCCTGGTCCAGCCAGGCGGACTGGCTCAGCCCGGGCGCCACCACGCCCAGCATGACGGGTACGGCGGCCAGGCTCAGGGCGACGGCCGCCAGGTAGACCGACCGGGCGTCGCCTGTCAGCCGCCAGACGACCACGTTGATCCACGCCGTGGCGAACAGCAGCGTGGCCGCCAGGCAGGCTCCGGCCAGGGCGAGGAGGTCGGTGTCGGCGGTGCCGGCGGCGAGCCTGCTGCCCGGGATCAGCACGGCGGCCACGAGCGCCAGGGTGACGCCGGCGGCCCGGAGCTGGGGGACGGGGCTGGCGGCGAGCAGCGCCCGCCCGTCGCGCTGCTCGCCACCTACCTGCCGTGCGGGCTGCCCTACCGGTTCATGAAATCTCATGCACTGTCCGTCCGCCAATGACCCGCGGTCCGCCGGTCACCCTCTTAGAGAGGGGAGCGACGCTCGTTTATGACGCAGGCCGCCGGCGTGCCATTTTGGGCGTCGCCGTGTTCACCGCCGACCCCGACGCCGACCTCGAGTACTCGCTCGCCGAGTGGCGCCGCTGGCGCAAGCGCCGGCGGATCGAGGAGCTGGCGTGGATCGACGCGCTCTACCACGCCGAGCTCACCGGGATCATCTGCGCCGTCGCGTTCTACGCGCTCGCGGGCGTCATCGGCGGCGAGGCGCTGACCGCGAGCCAGATGGCGGACGTCACCCGCACCGGGACCGCGTGGTTGGGGCTGGCCGCCGCGGTGGCTCTGGGCGTCGGGCTCCGGTCCGGGAGCCGGGGCGGGCCACTCGTGCTCGAGCAGGCCGACGTGCGCCACGTGCTGCTGTCCCCGGTCGACCGTCGCCGGGCGCTGCTGGGGCCGGCGGTGCGCCAGCTGCGGTTCCAGCTGTTCGTCGCCGCCTGCGGAGGCCTCGCCGTCGGCTTCCTGGCCGCCCACCGGCTCTCGGGCTCGACCGCGGGCTGGACGGCCAGCGCCACCGCCTTCGCGCTCGCCACCCTCGCCCTGTCCTACGGCGCCGCGCTGATCGCGTCGTCACTGCGCCTGCCGTCGTGGGCCGGGACGGCGCTGGCGATCGCGCTGGTCGGGGCCGCCGCCGCCGACATCGCCGGGCTGATCCCGGCGTCGCCGACCGCCCCGTGGGGGCGGATCGGGATGTGGCCGGTGCAGCCGGCCTGGCCCGGGATCCTGGCCGTCGTGATCTCGCTGGCGGTGCTGGGCTTCGGGCTGGTGCGCTTGGGCCGCGTCTCGCTGGAGCTGGCCGAGCGCCGCTCGCGCCTGGTGGGCCAGCTCCGCTTCGCGGCGACGCTCCAGGACGTCCGCACCGTCGTGGTCCTGCGCCGCCAGCTCGCCCTGGAGCTGCCGCGGCTCCGGCCGTGGGTGCGCCTGCGGGTCCGGGGCAGCCAGCGGCGGGCGGTGTGGCGCCGGGGCCTGCGGGGGGCGCTGCGCTGGCCGGCCGCCCGGGTCGGGCGCCTGGTGATGCTCGGGGTCGTGGCCGGACTGGCGCTGCGGGGGGCCTTCGGCGGGACGACACCGCTGCTCGCCCTGGCCGGCGGCGCCCTGTTCGTGGCCGGCCTCGACGCCACCGAGGCGATGGCGCAGGAGCTCGACCATCCCAGCCTGACCGAGTCGATGCCGGTGGAGGCGTCGTCCCTGCGGGTGCGGCACCTGCCGGTGGCCCTGGCCGTGATGCTGCTGGTGGCGGCCGTGGGTGTCGCCGCCGCCGTGCTGGTCGAGCCCGGGAAGGGAGCGC
>JBKPRS010000126.1:0-4355 GCA_046734695.1 Actinomycetota bacterium
CGGTGACCGGGGCGGCCCAGGAACATCCGGTCCTCGGGGTGGGGCTGGCCGTGCCGGCCGCCGCGCTGCTGGCCCGCCGGGGCAGAGGAACGGGACCGGGACGGCTCGCGGCGGGCGTGGCGGGCGGGGTGGCCGTGGGCGTGGCCACCCGGTTCGTGTGGCCGGTGGCACCGAAGGAGCCCGCCGACGTGGCGCCGGCACGGCGCTGGTCGGATGTGGGCTCCGTCGGCGAGGACGGGACCGGGATCGGCATCGTGGTCAACCCCGGGGCCGGGTCGGCCGCGGGCGGGCTGGCGTCGATCGATCCCGCCACCGCGCTGCGGAGCGGACTGCCCGGAGCGAAGGTCGTCGAGCCGGACGATCCCGCGGGTCTGCCGGCAGAGCTAGAACGGCTGGCCGAGGGCGGGTGTGCCGCCATCGGGGTGGCCGGGGGCGACGGATCGATCAACACCGCGGCCGGGGTGGCGCTGCGCCACGGGCTGCCGCTGGTCGTAGTGCCCGCCGGCACGCTCAACCACCTGGCCCGCGACCTCGGGGTCGAGACGCTGGACGACGCCGTCGAGGCCGTGCGCCAGGGGAGTGCGGCCGAGATCGACGTGGGCTGGATCGCGGGCCGGCCGTTCCTCAACACCGCCAGCTTCGGCGGCTACGTGGAGCTGGTGGACGCCCGGGAGGCGCTGGAGTCCCGCATCGGCAAGTGGCCCGCGATGGCCGTCGCCCTGGCCCGGGTGCTGCGCCACGGCGAGCCGGTGGAGGTGACGCTCGACGGCGACCGCCGCCTGCTGTGGATCGTGTTCGTGGGCAACTGCCGCTACCTGCCCGAGGGCATGGCGCCCACGTGGCGGGAGCGCCTCGACGACGGCCACCTCGACGTGCGCGTGGTCGACGCGTCCCACCCCTTCAGCCGCACCCGGCTGGTGCTGGCGGCCCTCACGGGGACGCTGCGCCGCAGCCAGGTGTTCGAGACCTGGCAGGCGACCGAACTCCACGTGCGGTCGACCGACGGCCCGCTGCGCCTGGCCCGGGACGGCGAGACGTTCGACGGCGACGACGACTTCGAGATCGCCAAGAACGGCAGCCGGCTGGTCGTGTTCACGCCCCACCGGTAATTCGCTTGCGGCCCGTCCCCGGCCCGGCTGATATTCGCCGCCTGCATCGAGACCGGAAGGGAGGGGTTGTGGCACGCAAGCTGCTCACGGTTCGCACGGCGTCGCTCGTCCGCCGTCCCCGCCCGGTCGCGCAGGCCTCCGCCTGACCCAGCGCCCGCGGGTGACGCCTGCCGGACGCGCGACGCACGCCGCGTCCGTACCGGTGTCACCCTCGGAGGTCCCCCCTTGACGCGCGACCAGCGCAACCGGCAGCGGCGTCGCCTGCCGGAGTCCTTCCGCTGCCGCCATTGCCGCCTCGACGTTCCCACGGCGGCTCCCGGCACAGCCCATCGCAACCACTGCCCTCATTGCCTGTGGAGCCGCCACGTCGACGACTCCCCGGGCGACCGCGTCATGGCCGAGCTGTGCGGCTCGGGCATGGAGCCCATAGCGATCAGCGTGCGCAGCGGCGGCGAGTGGGTCCTCGTCCACCGCTGCACCGGCTGCGGCACCTTGCACCTCAACCGCATCGCGGGCGACGACAGCCCGCTGCTCCTCGTGCGCATCGCCGTCGGCCCGCTCGCGCAGCCGCCGTTCCCGCTCGACCTGCTGGCGCAGATCTAGTGGGAGCCCGTGACCGGGGTGAGGTGGGTGATCGAGCAGCGCCAGGCGCCGTCACGGCGGACGAAGGTGTCGGTGGACCACTCGTCGAGGGTGAACGCGTTGCCCCCGTACCGGCCGCTGTTGCGCACCCGCTTGAACACGACGGCGACGTCGCCGAGGACGCGCACGTCCTGGACGTCGGACGCCATCGAGTCGTGGCTCACCGTGCCCGCGGCCACGGCTTCGAGGAACCGGGCGCCGGGCATGATCCCGGTCTCGCCCACGAACACCCAGTCCGGCGTGGCGAACGCCCCGATGGCCGATGCGTCGTTGGCCACGAGGGCCTTGTCCCACTCCTCGTACAGCGCCGTGAACGTGTCCTTGCCCGCGGCGGCGACGCCTTCGCCGCCGTAGGTCCCGAAGCTCCAGAGGTTGCCCTCCGGGTCCCGGACGGTGAAGCCGCGGGAGCCGAAGTCCTCGTCGTACAGGTCACGGACGACCTCGGCGCCCGCCGCGGTGGCCCGGGCGAACAGCGCATCGGGGGCCTCGCAGACCAGGTAGACCGCGTCGTTGCCGGCCGCCCGCACCCCGAACGGCGTCTCGTCCTTGCCGGCCGTGCCGAACATGATCCCGCCGCCTCCCGGCCAGGCCATCTCGGCGTGCTCGATGACACCGGGATCGTCCTGGCGGGCGTAAGCGGCCCGGGTCTCGAACCCGAAGGCGTCCGCGAGGAACGCCATCGCCGCCCGGGCGTCGCGGTAGCTCAGGATCGGCCAGACCCGGGAGGTGCTGTCACTGATGTTGGTCATGCCCGCACGGTCACACGGGCGGGGCGGGCTCGTCTTGGAAAGATGGAAGCTCCTCGGCGAGGAGCTCCGACGGCGTGCAGCCGGCCAGCTCGACGAAATCGCGGTCGAGATGCGACTGGTCGAAGTAGCCGCACGCCGCGGCGACCTGGGCGATCGTCGTGAACGACGGGGTGTGCCGCAACATCGTCGTGGCCCGATCGAACCGAAGCACGCGGGCGGCGAGCTTCGGGCCGAGGCCGAACTCCTCGCCGAAGCGGCGGGCGAGGTGCTGGCGGCTCCAGCCGACGTCGGCGGCGAGGTCGCCGACCGCCGCCGTCCCGCCCGTGCCCAGCAGGACGCGCCACGCGCGGGTCAGCTCATCCGCCACCAGGACGTCGGCGTCGGCCCAGCGCGTCAGGACCTCGTCGCACACCGCGAAGCGGCCCGGCCAGTCCGGCACACCCTGCAGGCGCTCCCACAGCTCCCACCCCTGGCGGCCGACGACGTCGGAGCACTCGACCGAGGTGTCCCACAGCACGCGCGACGGCATGCCGAACAGCACCCGGGCTCCGAGCGGGCTGACCTCGATCTCCACGCCCTCCTGGTGGGGGCCGTAGCCGATCGTGGCCGGGCGGGCCTGCAGACCGCTCACCACGCAGTGGTAGCTGGCGGGGGTCACCCGAGGATCGGTCTGCGCGACGACGTCGATGGGCGGACCGATGCTGACGATGAAGGTGAGGTGCCGGGAGGGCAGGCCTCGGTGGATGCCGGGCGCGAACCCGGTCATCCGGTAGCCGACGTAGCGCTCGATGAACGCGCGCAACGGCCGTGCCGGCAGCGCCGTCTCGTACTGGCTGTCGGTCTCCACCGACACCAGTCAACCGCTAGAGGTCGGCCGCCCGGGGGTCGGGACGGTCGACGTCGATCCCGTAGTGGGCGATCGCCTCGGCGACCGTCTCGGCCTTCACGTCGCCCTGCTGGGCCAGAGCCCACAGGGTGGCGACCACCACGTGGGGCATGTCCACCTCGAAGAACTCCCGCAGGCGCTCCCGGGTGTCGGACCGGCCGAAGCCGTCGGTGCCGAGCGGTACGAACGGCTGGCGCACCCAGCGGGCGATCTGGTCGGGCACCATCTTCATGAAGTCGGTGACCGCCACGATCGGACCGCCGTCCGGCCCGAGCAGCTGCGACACCCGCGGCGTGCGGGGTGCCTCGGTGGGATGCAGGCGGTTCCACCGCTCGGTGGACAGAGCGTCCTCCCGCAGCCGCTTGTAGCTGGTGGCGGACCACAGCTCGGCGCCCACGTCCCAGCGCTCGGCCAGCTCGGCCTGCGCGGCCCGGGCCGCGCCCTGGGCCGTGCCCGAGAACAGGATCGTGGCGCGGTGCGACGGTCCGTCCGGGGCCTCGGCCCAGCGGTACAGGCCATCGAGGACGCCCTGCTCGACGCCTTCGGGCAGCGGCGGCATCAGGTAGTTCTCGTTGTAGAGCGTGAGGTAGTAGATGACGTCGCGCTCGTCCTCCAGCATCTCCTTGATGCCGTGGCGGACGATCGTCGCCATCTCGTAGGCGAACGCCGGGTCCCACGCCTCGACGGTGGGCACCACCGACGCCAGCACGTGGCTGTGGCCGTCCTGGTGCTGGAGACCCTCGCCCAGCAGCGTGGTCCGCCCCGCGGTGGCGCCGAGCAGGAATCCCCGGGCCCGCGAGTCGGCCGCCGACCAGATGAGGTCGCCCACCCGCTGGAAGCCGAACATCGAGTAGAAGGTGAAGAACGGCAGCATCGGCACGCCCCGGTGGGCGTAGCTGGTGGCGGCGGCGATGAACGAGGACATCGAGCCGGCTTCTGTGATGCCCTCCTCCAGCACCTGGCCGTCCT
>JBKPRS010000127.1:0-21883 GCA_046734695.1 Actinomycetota bacterium
ATGTCGGCGAGGGCCAGCGCCCGGCGGGGCGCCGACAGCCCGGCGACCAGGGCATCGACGGTCCCGGCGGAGCCGAAGCGGTACCCGTCGGCGTCGGCTACGACGGTCCCGGACCGCAGCACGGCCTCGACCAGCCGGTGGGCGCCGCGCTCGTCCAGCCCGGTCGCCACCCGGACGTCGAGCTCGTCGAAGCCGTCGCCGGCCAGCGCCACCAGGCGCAGCGCGTCGATCCGGTCGCCCGGCAGGTCGGGCAGCGCGGCCGGCCCGCTGTCCGCGCTCTCGTCCCGGTCGCGGCCGGGGCCTTCCGCGCCGAGGTCGGCGACCTCGAACCAGTCGGCGACCGTCGGCGACCAGAGGTCGGGGGCAACGTGCGGGTGCCCGGCGATGACCACGGCGATGCGGTGGCTGCGGGTCAGGCGGGCGACGTCGTCGATCAGGGCCAGCGCCTCGGGCTCCGCGTGCTCGACGTGGTCGACGGCCAGCACGACCCCGGTCCGCTCGGCCGCCACCATCAGCAGTTCGCGGGCCGCCACCAGCCAGCGCTGGCGGGTGCTCGGGCCGTGGCCGTCGAACACGCGCTCCAGCTCGGCCCGGCAGCGCTCGGGCACCTCGTCCAGCAGGGCAGGCTGGCGCTGCGTCATCTCGTCGAGCGCGTCGGCGACGCACGCGAACGGGTCGGTGGCGGTGATGGACGGCGCGGACATGCCCACGGCGAGGCCGCGGCGGCGCCCGTCGTCGGCCAGCCGGTGGAGCAGGTCCGTGCGGGTGGCCCGGGACGAGCCCTCGATGCGCAGGGCGATCCCCCGACCCTCCGCCAGGACGTCCAGCAGGTCGGACACCCGGGCGGAGGCAGCGGCGGGGTCGGGGGGCGCAGCCGTCAGCACGGGGACCGAGGCGGCCGGGGAGTCCGCCGCCTCGCTCACCTCGGCCACGAAGCGGTAGCCCCGGCCGTGGATCGTGCGGATGATGCGCTGGTCGCGACCGGTGTCGCCGACGGCCCGGCGGGCCGACTTGATGCGGCTCGTCAGCGCCGACTCGGACACGAACCGGTCGGACCACACGTTGTCGAGCAGCTCGTTCTTGGGAACCACGCGGTCGCGGTGGGTGACCAGGTAGGCGAGCACGTCGAAGACCTGGGGCTCGACGGGCACCGCCTTGCCGTCCCGCCTGAGCTCCAGCCGCTCGAAGCTGAGCTCGCATGTCCCGAACCGCACCGCCGACATGGTGGCACAGGGGTCCCCGCCAGGACCCCTGTGTCGTGGTTCCGCCGTGATCACGCCGTGGTCACGCCGGCGGCGCGAACAGCTCCAGGGCGATGTTGTCGGGGTCCCGGAAGGAGAGGCCCGAGCCGTAGTGGGCGTCGACGATGTCGCTGTGGGCGACGCCCATCTCGTCCAGGCGATCCCCCCACGCCTCGAGCTCGCTGCGGTCGGCCACGCCGAAGGCGAGGTGGTCGAGGCCGGTGTTGCGCTCGTCGAACCGGCCGCCGGTGCCGGGGGTCGGGTGCTGGTGCAGGCCGAACAGCATGTCGCCGAGGGCGAACACTGTGTGGTGGAACGGCCCGGTGTCCTCGTCGAGGACCGGGTCGCTACCCAGGAGTGCCTTGTACCAGGGGACGCTGACGCCCAGGTCGCTCACTGTGATCGCCACGTGCGTCATCTGCGGAAAGTCCGCCATCTCTGCTCCTCTTTGCTTGGTTGGGGGATTCCGCTGCTCGTTGCAGCGGCTCCGACCAGGTGACGGCCTTGCCGTCGAGGACGATGCGTCCGTCCTGGTCGGTGATCGTGGTCCGCAAGGTGGCCACGGGCTTGTCTTCGCGCAGGCCGATGACCTCGACCTCTGCGGTGATCTCGTCGCCGGGCTTCACGGGGGCGAGGAAGCGCCAGTCGGTGTGGAGGAACACGGTGCCGGGGCCGGGGAGATCCTCGGCGACGACAGCATTGAGCAGTCCCGAGGTCACACCCCCCTGTACGATCACGCCCCCGAAGCGGGTCGCGGCCGCGATCTCCTCGTCGTAGTGCAGCGGGTTGCGGTCGCCCGTGAGCTCGGTGAACAGCTCGATGTCGCGCATCGTGACTGTGCGGGTCCGGCGGGCGGTATCGCCGACACGCATGGGGCCTCCTGGGTCGCTCGGCTGGGCACGACCCCACTATCCGCCGCCGGCGCCCCCGGGTCTTGGAGACAGGATGGAGATGCAGTGGAGGGCTAGGCCGCCGCCCTCGATCGGCTCTGGACGCCAGGACGGGTGATGACCCTGGCGAGCACGCCCATCGCCACCGCCGCCACCGCCGCCAGGGCGAAGATGGTGGGCAGCGTGACCCCGGCGTCCTGCAACGGGCCGGCACCGAAGGCGGCGATGCCGTAGCCGAGCTGGTAGGCGGCGATGACCCAGCCCGCAGCGGCGGCGGACATCGTGACCAGCTTCTCCTCCGCGAAGCTGATCGTGAGTGGCAGCAGCGCCGAGCAGCCCAGCCCGGCCAGCCCGAACGCGAGGACGCCCGCCGCCACGTCGCCGTCGCCGAGGGAGGCGATGGCCACCAGTGCCACGGCGAGCACGAAGGGCAGGAGGCGGTAGGTGCGGCCGGCCGGGAAGCGCCGCTGGATCGAGGCGAAGAGCACCCGGCCCAGGGTCACCGCCGCCCAGAACGTGGTGAGGGTGATGGACGCCACCGTGGTCGAGGCGCCGATCTCGCTGGTCATGTCGATCTGGGACCAGTTGCCGTTCATCGTCTCGCAGATCCCGTAGAGGACGGCGAAGCCGGCGTAGAGCCAGAAGCGGCGGGGGATGCCCGCGGGCGGGCCCTGCTCCTCCGGGCGGGTGACGGCGTGGAGCCCGGTGCGCAACGACAGCGGCGCGCTGACGAGGAGGAGCCCGACGAGGAGGAGCGACGACAGCAGCGGGAGACCCCACCAGAACCCGAGCCCGTCGAAGACGGCGACGAACACCGGAGCGAGCACCGTGCCCAGGCCCAGCAGCGCGTTCAGGGTGAGGATCGATCGGTCGACCGCGTCCGGGTGGAACGCGGCGGTGAAGGTGTTGAGCGCCGGCACCGTGAGCCCGAACCCGAGACCGAGGAGACCGGTCGCCACGAGCAGCATGCCGTAGGCGAGCCCGGTGTCATCGGTGAACGCGGTGCTGGCGACCAGCAGGGCCATCGACAGGAGGCTCGCCGTCAACCCCGCCAGGTAGACCCGCTTGGCCCCGTAGTGCTCGGCCAGCCGGGTGCCGAGCACCGAGGCGGCGATGGCGGTGACGACCTGGGGTAGGAACAGCCCCCCGTACTGGCTCCGGGAGAGGTCGTACTCGTCCGGGTCGGTGAAGATCGTGCTCGCGGCCGGGAACGTCACGAGCACGATGCCCTGGACGAGCCCGGCGCCGTAGACGACCCTCGTCTCGGTCGTCGTCGCCATCGCAGCGACGCTCCGCTCCGGCCGCTCCGGCCGCTCCGGCCGCTCCCGTCAGGTCCCGGCCGCCACGGCCGGCTCCGCCGGCGACGGTTCCTTGGGTGCGGCGGTCAGCGGCGCGGTGATGTCTTCGAGCGACTTGCCCTCGGCGTCGATCCCGATGAGCAGCTCGACGATCCCGCCGATCGCCATGATCCCCGCCCCGACCAGGTAGCCGATGAACAGCCCGGTGCGGCTGCTCCCGTCGCCGATGAGCGCGCCGTAGAACGCGGGCCCGAGCGCGCCCGCGATGCACCCGATGGCGAAGAACACCGCGATCGCCTCCGAGCGGATCTCGATCGGCCAGGTCTCGCTCACGGTCAGGTACGCCGCGCTGGCGCCGGCGGAGGCGAAGAAGAAGATGACGACCCAGAGGACCGTCTGCGAAGCGGCGTCCAGCGAGCCGTTGTCGAACAGGAAGGCGCTGACCGCGAGCAAGGCGGCGGACAGCAGGTAGGTCCCCGAGATCATCGGCCGGCGGCCTACGGAGTCGAACAGCGGGCCGAGCACGAGCGGACCGATCAGGTTGCCGACGGAAAACGCCAAGCCGTAGATGGGCACGCGGGTGGCGCTCACCCCGTAGAAGTTGATGAGCACCAGCGCGTAGGTGAAGAAGATCGCGTTGTAGAGGAACGACTGGGTGATCATCAACGTCGCCCCGAGGATCGCCCGCCGCGGGTAGGTGTGGAACACCAGCCCGAGGAAGCGCAGGTATCCGTACTGCTTCTCCGGCACGAGCTCGATGGCGGCGTCGTCGGCGACCTCCTCGAGGGTCTGGCCGTGGGCCAGGGCGTTCGCCTCGATCTTGGCCAGCTCGGCCTCCGCCTCCTCCACCCGGCCGTGGGTCATCAACCACCGCGGGCTCTCGGGCAGGGTGCGCCCGACCACCAGGACGATCAGCGCCAGCACCGGGCCCATCAGGAAGGCGAGCCGCCACCCGACGTTCACGGCGAAGGCGTTCAGGAAGATCAGCGAGGCGAAGGAGCCGAGGATCGCACCCGCCCAGTACGTCCCGTTGATCCAGATGTCGACACGTCCCCGGTACTTGGACGGCATCATCTCGTCGATCGCCGAGTTGATCGCCGCGTACTGGCCCCCGATGCCCGCGCCGGCGACGAACCGGGTCAGGTAGAAGAACACCAGCCACCCCGTGTGATGCCCGGTGACGAACGCCGCGGCCCCGGTGCCGAGCAGGTAGAGCAGCAATGTCGTGATCAACAGGCGCCGGCGGCCGAGCCTGTCGGACATCCGCCCGAACACAAGCGCCCCGAGCATCTCCCCGACCAGGTAGATCGACGCGATCAGGCCGACCTCGGTCGACGTCATGTCCAGCGTCTGCGGCTTGGTCAGCTGACCGGTGACCGAGCTGGCGATCGTGATCTGGAGCCCGTCGAGGATCCACGCCGCCCCCAGACCCACGACCATCCGGGTGTGGAACGGCGACCAGCGCAACCGGTCGAGGCGGGCCGGGATGGTCGAGCGGATCGGAACGGCCACGGACACGGAGTCGCTCATCGGGACCCTCCTGCCAACGAGCTGCGATATGACCTCGCTCGGTCATTGGGCAACTACGCGAAATCAGGTTCATCGTCCGATGTGGGTGATTGCTCGGGCAGCAGCCCGCCTCCGCTGAGCGTCGGTGGTGGCACGGACCGGCTCATTTCATCCCTTGCGGGGGAGGCGTCCCGCGGGTGCCGTCCGCCATCGTGAGGAACTGTGGATGCACCGACTCAGCAGCCCCGGGTGCTCATCCTCGGCGGAGGATTCGGAGGCCTCGGCACCGCGGTCAACCTCCGCGATGCCGATGTCGACGTGACCCTGGTGGACCGCAACGACTATCACACGTTCCAGCCGCTGCTGTACCAGGTGGCGACCGACCTGCTGGAGACGTCGGCCGTCGGCCACCCGCTGCGCGACCTGCTCCGGGACCACCCCGGCGCGGTGGTGCACTCCGGGGAGGTGACCGGCATCGACCTCGACGCCCGCCAGGTGTCCTTCGCCCGGCGGGAGCCGCTGTCCTACGACTACCTGGTCCTCGCGCTCGGCGCCAAGGCGACGTTCTTCGGCGTGGAGGGCGCCGACGAGCACGCCTACCCGCTCTACACGCTGGCCGACGCCGTGCGGCTGCGATCGCACATCCTGGACGTGTGGGAGGACGCCGACCGCGACCCGGCCCTGGTCGACGCGGGAGCGCTCAACGTCGCCATCGTGGGCGGCGGCCCGACAGGCGTGGAGAGCGCCGGCGCCCTGGCCGAGCTGTACAGCCACGACTTCGCGAAGGACTACCCGGGCATCCCCCAGGACAAGGCGCGCATCATCCTGCTGGAGGCGAGCCCCGACCTTCTCGGCATGTTCCGGTCCGACATCCGGTCCTACGCGCGCCGGGCGCTGACAGAGCGGGGGGTCGAGGTCCGCACCGGCGAGGTCGTCGCCAAGGTCGAGCCCGACCGGGTCACCCTGAAGTCGGGGGAGGAGATCCCGGCCCGCACGCTGGTGTGGGGGGCCGGGCTCGTCGCCAACCCGCTGGTGAAGTCGCTCGGGATCGACCTCCAGCGGGGCGACCGGGTGCCCACCGAGGCCGACCTCAGCCTGGCCGGCCACCCCGAGGTGTTCGTGGTCGGCGACATCGCCTGGACCACGGTCGAGGGCAACGAGCGCGCCCTGCCCCAGCTCGGCTCGGTCGCCCTCCAGGCCGGCGAGCAGGCGGCCCACAACATCGCCCACCTGGTGGCGGGCGAGCCGACCGAGCCGTTCCGCTACCACGACAAGGGGACGATGGCGACCATCGGCCGCGGTGCCGCGGTGGCCCAGACGCGTGGCGGCCACACGATGAAGGGCCGCACCGCCTGGCTGGCCTGGGGCGCGGTCCACCTGGCCCTGCTCTCGACGGGCGAGGACCGGGCCAAGGCGGTCGTCGACTGGACCTGGTCGGGGTTCAGCCACGAGCGCTCCGGAAGGATCAGCGTCCGCACGGACAAGCCCTGAACCACGGGAGGACACCGGCATGGCGACACCCGCCGACATCTTGGTCATCTTCGGTATCACCGGGGACCTGGCCAAGGTGATGACGTTCCGATCGCTCTACCGCCTGGAGCGCCGCGGCCTGCTCGACTGCCCCATCGTCGGGGTGGCGGTCGACGATTGGACCGAGGACCAGCTGGCGGACCGGGCGCGGTCCTCGATCGAGGGGACCGGGGAGACGCTGGACGAGGCGGTGTTCGACCGCCTGGTCGGGCGCTTCAGCTACGTGTCGGGGGACTTCGGAGAGGCGGCGACCTACGGGCGGGTGGCGGAGGCCATCAAGGGAGCCGAGTCGCCAGTGTTCTACCTGGAGATCCCGCCGTTCCTGTTCGGCACGGTGGTGGCGGGCCTGGACGACGCCGGCCTGACGGGGTCGGCCCGGGTGGTGATCGAGAAGCCCTTCGGCCACGACCGCGAGTCGGCCCGGGCGCTGGCGGACGAGATCCACGAGCACCTGCGCGAGGAGCAGATCTACCGGATCGACCACTTCCTCGGGAAGATGGGCACCGAGGAGCTGCTCTACCTGCGCTTCGCCAACACGATCCTCGAGCCGATCTGGAACCGCGGCTTCGTCGACTGTGTGGAGATCACCATGGCCGAGGACTTCGGCGTGGAGGACCGGGGTCATTTCTACGACCCAGTGGGCGCCCTGCGGGACGTGGTCGTGAACCACATGCTGCAGGTGGTGGCGGCCACCGCCATGGAGCCGCCGGCCGGGCGGGACCCGTCCACGTTGAAGGACGCGCAGCTGGGCCTGTTCCGGGCGATCCACACCGCGGACCCTGACCACTACGTGCGGGGCCAGTACGACGGCTACCTCGACACGCCCGGCGTGGCCGCGGGGTCGACGACCGAGACCTACGCGGCTATGCGCCTCGACATCGAGAACTGGCGCTGGGACGGGGTGCCTTTCTACCTCCGCACCGGCAAGCACCTGGCCGCCACCCAGACCGAGGTGCGCCTCGTGTTCCGGCGAGCGCCACGGCTCGGCTTCGGCATCGTCAGCAACCGCAAGATCGAGCACAACCAGTTCGTCGTCCGCCTCGATCCGACGGTGGGGTCACAGCTCCAGGTCGAGGCCAAGCGGGGCGACCAGCAGGAGCCGGAGCCGGTCACGTTCGACCTCCTCTTCGCCGAGCAGGGCGGCGAGGGGGCGACGCCGTACGAGGTGCTGTTGCACGCCGCGCTGGTCGGCAACTCCACCCGCTTCACCCGCCAGGACGGTGTGGAGGAGCAGTGGCGCATCATGCAGCCGCTGCTCGACAACCCACCACCGGTCCACCCCTATCCCCAGAGCTCATGGGGCCCGGCGGAGGCCGACCGCCTGCTGGCCGGGCATGCCGGCTGGCACGGACCGTGGCTCGACGCATGAGCACCGCCACGGAGACCGAGGCGATCGGGGTCTCGCCGTTCCCCCCGATCGAGGACTACGCCTTCCTGTCCGACTGCCACACCGGCGCGCTGGTGTGCCCGGACGGGGCGGTCGACTGGCTGTGCGTGCCCCGCTTCGACGCCCCCAGCGTGTTCGGCACGCTGCTCGACCGGGAGGCCGGCGCGTTCCGGTTCGGGCCCTTCGGCATCAACGTCCCCAACGCCCGCCAGTACGAGCCCGGGACCAACGTGCTCGTCACTACCTGGCACACGCCCGGCGGCTGGGTCGTGGTGACCGACGCCCTCACCATGGGCCCTCGCGCCGGGGAGGACACGGTCACGCCCCACACCCGGCCCCCGGCTGACGACGACGCCGAGCACATGCTGGTGCGCACCGCCCGCTGCATCGAGGGGGCGGTCGAGATGGAGCTGGTGTGCGAGCCGGTGTTCGACTACGGGCGCACCACCGCCGCCTGGACGCTCGTCGGCGACGACCGCCACGCCGCCGATGCCTCCGCCGCGGGGGTGACGGTCCGCCTGGCCACGGACATCGCCCTCGGCATAGAGGGCGGGCGGGCCCGGGCCCGTCACGTGCTGTCCGAGGGCGAGACCATGTTCTGTGCGCTGTCGTGGGCCGAGGCGGGCGCCGCGCCCGCCGATGCGGCCGACGCCGAGGCGCGGCTGGCGGCGACGGTCCGCTACTGGCGCAACTGGCTCGACCGCGCCCGCATGCCCGACCACCGCTGGCGCGAGCCGATCCAGCGCTCGGCCCTGGCCATCAAGGGCCTGACCTACATGCCCACGGGGGCGACCGTGGCCGCCCTGACCACCTCGCTGCCCGAGACGCCCCACGGCGAGCGCAACTGGGACTACCGCTACACCTGGATGCGGGACTCGACGTTCACCCTCCAGGCCCTGCACTACCTGAACCTGGACTGGGAAGCCGACGAGTTCATGCAGTTCGTGGCCGAGCTCCAGCCCGTGGACGACGGCGGGCTGCAGATCATGTACGGCATCGACGGCCGGCGCGACCTGACCGAGACCACCCGCGACGACCTCTCCGGCTACGACGGCGCCCGGCCCGTGCGGGTCGGCAACGGCGCCTTCGACCAGCGCCAGAACGACGTCTACGGCGCCGTCCTCGACTCGATCCTGCTCCACACCCGCCGCAGCGAGCGCCTGCCCCGCGGGCTGTGGCCCCTGGTCCAGTCCCAGGCCGCCTGCGCCACCGCGGTGTGGCAGAACCCGGACCAGGGCATCTGGGAGGCCCGCGGTGCGCCCCAGCACTACGTGTCGTCCAAGCTCATGTGCTGGGTGGCCCTGGACCGTGCCGCCGCCCTCGCCACGATGCGGGGCGACGGCGACGCCCACGACACCTGGCGGGCCATCGCCGAGGAGATCCGGGAGGACATCCTCGCCCACGGCGTCAGCGACGCCGGCGTACTGCGCCAGCACTACGCCACGGACGCGCTCGACGCCTCGACCCTGCTGGCCCCCATCTTCGGTTTCCTGCCCGGCGACGATCCCCGGATGCGGGCGAGCGTGCTGGCCATCGCCGACGACCTCAGCGAGCACGGCTTCGTGCTGCGCTATCGGACCGACGAGACCGACGACGGGCTCTCCGGCAAGGAGGGCACCTTCCTCATCTGCTCGTTCTGGCTCGTGTCCGCGCTCGCCATCGTGGGGGAGCGGCGCCGGGCCCGCGACCTGATGGAGCGGCTGCTCCGGGTGGCCTCGCCGCTCGGGCTGTTCGCCGAGGAGTTCGACACCGACACTGCCCACCACCTGGGGAACTTCCCCCAGGCGTTCTCCCATCTGGCGCTGATCGAGGCCGCGGGCCGGATCATCGCCGCCGAGCGGTTGGAGGAGCTGATGTGACCACCTCCTACGACGTCATCATCATCGGGAGCGGCGCGGGCGGCGGCACGCTGGCCCACCGCCTCGCCCCGTCCGGCAAGCGGGTCCTGATCGTCGAGCGCGGCGACTGGCTGCCGCGCGAGCCCGCCAACTGGGACACGGCCGACGTGTTCATCGAGGGCCGCTACATCTCGCCCGACAGCTGGTACGACGAGCACGACCACCCGTTCCAGCCCCAGATCCACTACTTCGTGGGCGGGGCCACCAAGCTCTACGGGGCGGCGCTGTACCGGCTGCGGGCCGAGGACTTCGGCGAGCTGCACCACCACGACGGACTCTCGCCCGCGTGGCCGATCTCGTACGCCGACATGGAGCCGTACTACACGCAGGCCGAAGCGCTGTACGAGGTGCACGGCGCCCGGGGCGAGGACCCGACCGAGCCGCCCGCGTCGGGTGACTACCCGTTCCCGGCCCTGGCCCACGAGCCCCGGATCCAGCAGCTGGCCGACGACCTGGCGGCCGCCGGCTACCACCCGTTCCACGCCCCCTGCGGCGTGCGGCTGGACGCGTCCAACATGCCGTACAGCACGTGCGTGCGCTGCGGATCCTGCGACGGGTTCCCGTGCCCGCTGCACGCCAAGTCCGATGCCGATGTGCTGGCCGTCCGGCCCGCGCTCCTCCAGCCCAACGTCACGCTGCTCACCAACGCCCGGGCCGTCCGCCTGGAGACCGATCCCGGGGGGCGGACCGTCACCGGCGTGGTCGTCGAGGTCGAGGGCGGCACCGAGACGCTCACCGCCGACATCGTCGTGGCGTCGTGCGGCGCCGCCAACACGGCCAAGCTGCTGCTGGCCTCGGCCAGCGAGGCCCACCCCGACGGCCTGGCCAACGGCTCCGACCAGGTCGGGCGGAACTACATGTTCCACAACAGCCAGGCGGTGCTGGCCCTGTCGCACGAGCCCAACCCGACCGTGTTCCAGAAGACGCTCGGGCTCAACGACTTCTACCTCACCGGCGGCGGGAACGGCGACGGCGGCGGGTACCCGCTCGGCAACATCCAGATGGTCGGCAAGTCGCAGGCGGAGATGTACAAGGGCGAGAAGCCGCTGGAGACCAAGCTGGCGCCCAGCTTCGCCCTGCGGGACATCGCGGAGCACGCGGTCGACTTCTGGCTGTCGACCGAGGACCTGCCCCGCCCAGACAACCGGGTCACGCTGGCCGCCGACGGCAACGTCCGCCTGACGTACACGGCCACCAACCAGGTCCCGGCCGAGGAGCTGTACCACAAGCTCCGGTCGATGCTCGGGCACCTGGGCATGCACCCGGATCACCTGATCCCCCGGCACGCGTACCTGAAGACCAGCATCCCGGTGGCGGGCGTGGCCCACCAGGCCGGCACCACCCGGTTCGGCAACGACCCCGCCACCTCCGTGCTCGACGCCAACTGCAAGGCGCACGAGGTCGACAACCTCTACGCGGTCGACACCAGCTTCTTCCCCAGCATCGGCGCGGTGAACCCCGCCCTCACCGCCATGGCGAACGCCCTACGGGTCGGCGACCACCTGCTGGACCGGTTGGGCTGACGGGGGTTCCCATGCACGTCCTGGCGGTGGACCCGGTCCCCTGGGCGCGGGCGCAGATGGCGTTCACGCTGGCGTTCCACATCGTGCTGGTGCCGCTCGGCGTCTCGTGGGCGTTCATGACACTGGTCGCCAACTACCGCGGCATCCGCCACGACGACGAGGCCGCGCTGCTGCTGGCGCAGCGCTGGTCCAGGTACATGGCCGTGACCTTTGCCGTCGGGGCGGTGACCGGCACCGTGCTCAGCTTCGAGTTCGGGCTGCTGTGGCCCCGGTTCATGGGCCAGTGGGGCGAGGCCTTCGGGGTGCCGTTCGCCTTCGAGGGCCTGTTCTTCTTCACCGAGGCGGTGTTCGTCTCCATCTACATCTTCGGCTGGAAGCGGCTCCGGCCCTGGCCCCACTTCTGGTCCGGCGTGCCCATCGTCATCGCCGGGATCGGGGGGAGCGCCTCGGTGGTGGCCGCCAACGCCTGGATGAACTCGCCCTCCGGGTTCACCCGCAACAGTGCCGGCGACATCGTCGACGTCGACCCGTGGCGGGTCATCTTCAACGACGCCATGCCGCTCATGGCCCTCCACATGATCATCGCCGCCTACGTGGTGGGCGGCTTCCTCATCGGCTCGGTCTACGCGGTCGGCATGTTGCGCGGCCGGCGGGACCGCTACCACCGGCTCGGGTTCCTGATCCCGTTCACCGTGGCCTCCATCGCCATCCCGATACAGATGGGGGTGGGCGACTCGCTGGCCCGCTGGGTCTACAACAACCAGCCGATCAAGTTCGCCGCCATCGAGCTGGTCCCCGAGACCGACTCCGACGTGCCCGAGACGCTGCTCGGCCACCTGAACGACGACGGCACCGTCTCGGGTGGCGTCCCCATCCCGGGCCTGGCCTCGTGGCTTTCGGACCCGAGCGACGGGACGGCCACCGTCGTCCAGGGCCTCGACACCGTTCCCGCCGACGAGCGCCCGACCACCCGCGAGGTGAACGTCGTCCACCTGGCCTGGGACGTCATGGTGGGGCTGGGGACCCTGCTGTTCCTCCTGGCGCTGTGGTACGCGGCGGCGTGGCTGTTCCGCCGGGACATGCCCCGCAGCCGGCCGTTCCTGTGGGTGGCGTCGGCCGCCGGGGTCCTGGCGGTGATCGCCATGGAGGCGGGCTGGGTCGTCAGCGAGGTCGGCCGGCAGCCCTGGATCGTCTACGAGCTCACCAAGGTGCAGGACGCAGCCACCGCCAACACCGGAGTGTGGATCACCACGATCGCCGTCGTGTTGCTGTACGCGGGGCTGGGGGTCACCACGATCCTGATCCTGCGGGGCATGAGCCGGCGCGCCCGCGAGGTCGGCGACGTCGCGGACGCCGAGGTCCCCTACGGCCCCGATATTGAGATCCCCGAGCCGCCGGTGCCGGTGCCATGAGCGAGCTTGTCGAGCGAATCAGGAACTCAGTGCGTTGCTCGGCCCCGTGGGCCGAGTGCTCATTGGGCCCAGCCCGAAGGGTGGGCCAATGAGCACTGCGGCCGCAGTCGTGCTGTTCGTGGGCGTGACCGCCTACGCCATCTTCGGTGGCGCGGACTTCGGGGCGGGGTTCTGGGACCTCACGGCCGGCGGCACCGTGCGGGGAGCCCGGCCCCGGGAGGTGATCGACCACTCGATCGCGCCGGTGTGGGAGGCCAACCACGTCTGGCTGATCTTCACCTTCGTCGTGCTGTGGACCTGCTTCCCCGAGGCCTACGCGTCCATCACGCTCACGCTGTTCGTCCCGCTCACCATCGCCGCGCTCGGCATCGTGCTGCGGGGCGCGAGCTTCGCCTTCCGCAAGGCCGTGTTCCGCACCCGCGACCGGCGCAACTTCGGAGCCGCGTTCGCCGTCTCCTCGGTGATCGTGCCGTACTGCATGGGCGCCGTGGCGGGCGGGATCGCCTCGGGCCGGGTGCCGGCCGGGGGCAAGGCCGGCGATCCGGTGGACAGCTGGGTCAATCCGACCTCGGTCCTCGGCGGGGTGCTGGCGGTGTGTGTGGTCGCGTACCTCGCCGCGGTGTTCCTCGTGTGGGACGCCCACCGCCTGGGCGACGAGCCCATGGTCGAGTACTTCCGGCGGCGTGCCGTGGGCGCCGCTGTGGCCAGCGGGGTCGTGGCCTTCGCCGGGATCTTCGTGCTCGCCGCCGACGCCGACTACGTGTTCGACGGCCTCAAGTCCCGGGCCCTGCCTCTGGTGATCCTGTCGGCGGTGTGCGGGGCCGGCACGCTCTGGCTGCTCCACCGGGGCCTGCGCCGCGGCGCCCGGCTCGGCGCCATCGCCGCCGTCGCCTCCGTGGTGGTGGCCTGGGGCGTCGCCCAGTGGGACTACATGCTTCCCGAGTCCCTCACGGTGAAGGCGGCGGCCGCGCCCTCGGGCACGATCGCCGCAGTCCTCGTCGCCACCGGGCTGGCGGTCGTGCTCATCCTCCCGGCCTTCGGCCTGCTCTACTCGCTCGACCAGCGCAGCGCTCTGGCCGAGCCGGAGAGCTAGGGCGCCATCACGGTGCCCGAGCGCAGGCACCTGTACCTTCGCGGCGTGGCCGAGACGGATACTGCCAGCGGCACCGGTGCGGACGAGCCGCGACTCGAGCCGCGCTGGCCGGTGGCCCTGGCGGTGGTGGCGTTCATCGTGCTCACGGTGGGCCTGCGGGTGCTGGTGCCGCGCCGCGAGTCGCTCGGGCCGCACTGGGTCGTCCCGACGATCGAGATCGTGCTGCTGGTCGTCCTAGTGGCGGCGCACCCCGCGACCCCGCGCGAGCGGGCCCGGCTGCGCCGGCTCTCCATCGGGCTGACCGTGCTGCTCGCGGCCTCGGCCCTGGTGTCGACCGGCGTGCTCATCTACGAGCTGGTCACCGGCAGCCAGGTGACCAGCTCGGCCGACTCGCTGCTGGCCTCCGGGACCCTGGTGTGGGTCGGCAACGCGCTGGTCTTCGGGTTGCTGTACTGGCAGCTCGACAGCGGGGGGCCGCTCGCCCGCCACCGGGAGCATCGGCCATACCCCGACTTCGCCTTCACCCAGCAGCTCAGTCCCGAGCTGGCGCCGCCAGCGTGGCGCCCGCGCTATGTGGACTATTTCGTGCTCGGCTTCACGACGAGCACGGCCTTCAGCCCGACCGACGTGATGCCCATGGCGGCGTGGGCCAAGCTGGCGATGGCGCTGCAGTCGCTCATCTCCCTGACCGTGGTCGGCCTGGTCATCGCCCGAGCGGTCAACGTGTTCGCCTAGCCCGATGGCGGACGAGGACGTCAGGCAGAACCGGGTGGAGCTGCTCGCCACCGTGCTGCTGGCGCTGGCCGCCGTGGCCACGGCCTGGAGCTCCTACCAGGGGGCCCGCTGGCGGGGCGAGCAGGCGGTCCAGACCAGCAAGGCCACCGCCGCCCACATCGAATCGTCCGAGGCGTCGACCCGGGCGGGCCAGCTGACCCAGGTCGACATCGCCACCTTCACCCAGTGGGTCGACGCCACGGTGGCCGGCAACACCGAGCTCGCCACGTTCTACGAGCGCCGGTTCCGCGACGAGTTCCGCCCGGCGTTCGACGCGTGGCTGGCGACCCAGCCGCTGACCGACCCGGACGCGCCGCTCACCCCGTTCGCCATGCCCGATTACAAGCTCGCAGAAGCCGACCGGGCGTCGCAGGTCAACCGGGAGGCCGGGGAGCACGCGGACGCCGCGGGCGCCGCCAACCGCAACGCGGACGAGTACCTCCTGGCCGTGGTGCTGTTCGCTACGGCCCTGTTCTTCGCTGCCCTCTCCGGCAAGCTGCGGACCCAGGTCGCCCGCGAGGTCGTGCTCGGCCTGGGCGCCGTGATCTTCCTCGGCACCGTGGCCTGGCTGGTCACCTTCCCCGTCTCGATCACCGGCTGATCATCCCAAGTGGGTGAACCACCACGCTGCGATGCCGACGACACTGCTCCCCATGAGCGAGCTGCCGTGGCAGGACACGCAGGACTTCGAGGACGTGGAGCGCGGGTTCGTCGCCCGCAGCGAGGATCGGCAGGTCAGGGCGGCCGACAACCGGGTCGTGTGGGACCTCGACGCTTACGCGTTCCTCGCCGGGCCGGCGCCCGACACGGTGCACCCGAGCCTGTGGCGCCAGAGCCAACTGCTGACCCGCGACGGCCTGTTCGAGGTCGTGCCGGGCATCTACCAGCTGCGGGGCTTCGACCTGTCGGTCATGAGCGTGATCGAGGGCGACGGCGGCGTCGTCGTGATCGACCCGCTGATCTCCCGGGAGACCGCGGCCGCGGCGTTCGCGCTGTACCGGCGGGAGCGGGGTGACCGGCCGGTCCGGGCCGTGATCTACACCCACTCCCACGTCGACCACTTCGGCGGGGTCAAGGGCATCGTCGACCAGGAGGACGTCGAGGCCGGGAACGTGGCGATCATCGCTCCCGACGGCTTCATGGAGCACGCGGTGTCGGAGAACGTCTTCGCCGGGACCGCCATGGCCCGGCGGGCCGGCTACATGTACGGCGCCGCGCTCGACAAGGGGCCCACCGGCCAGGTCGGCGCCGGCCTGGGCCAGACCACGTCGACCGGCGAGCCGACGCTCATCCCCCCGACCGTCGACATCACCACCACCGGCCAGGAGCTGACCGTGGCCGGCATACGGATGGTGTTCCAGGTCACCCCGGGCACCGAGGCGCCGGCGGAGATGAACTTCTACTTCCCGGACCACCGGGCCCTGTGCGCGGCCGAGAACACCTCCCACACGCTGCACAACATCCTGACGCTGCGGGGCGCGGTCGTGCGCGACGCCCACGACTGGGCGCACTACCTGACCGAGACGATCGGGCTGTGGGGCGACGACCTGGACGTCGTGTTCGCGTCCCACCACTGGCCCACCTGGGGCCGCGAGCGGGCCGTCGAGTTCCTCGCCACCCAGCGCGACATGTACCTCTACCTGCACGACCAGACGCTGCGGCTGATCAACCAGGGCCACGTGGGGAGCGAGATCGCCGAGATGCTGGAGATGCCGCCCGGCCTGGAGGCCGCGTGGCACACGCACGGCTACTACGGCTCGGTCAGCCACAACGTCAAGGCGATCTACCAGCGCTACCTCGGCTGGTACGAGGGCAACCCCGCCCGCCTGTGGCGGCATCCCCCGGAGGCGGCGGCCCGGCGCTACGTCGCCGCCATGGGCGGGGCCGAGGCCGCGGTCGCCGTGGCCCGCAAGGCGTACGACGACGGCGACCTCCGCTGGGCGGTCGAGGTGCTCGACCACGTGCTGTTCGCCGACGACTCGCACGCCGCGGCCCGCGCCCTGCAGGCCGACGCCATGGAGCAGCTCGCGTTCGGGGCCGAGAACGGCACGTGGCGCAACGCCTACCTCGCCGGGGCCGCCGAGCTGCGCCACGGCAGCTTCGGGACGCCCACGACCGTCGGTCCCGACCTCCTGGACGCCCTCACCGTCACACAGGTGTTCGACAGCGTCGCGATCCGCATCGACGGGCCCCGCGCCTGGGACGAGCGCCTCACGCTGTCCTGGGTCATCACCGACGCGGGCACCACCCACGTCACCGAGCTGCGCAACGGTGCCCTCAACCACCACCAGGTCGACGCACCGGCGCCGGGTACCTGCTTCACGCTGACCCGGGCGACGCTCATCGGGCTGGTCACCGGGACGGTCGATCCCGCGCAGGCGGTGGCGGACGGCGCCCTCGCCATCGCCGGTGACCCCGGCGGGCTCCAGCGCCTGGTCTCGCTGATCGCGCCCGTCGACCCGAATTTCGCCATCGTGACCCCGTGACCGCCCAAGGAGGCGTGATGCACTCCTCACCTCGACGTCATCGAGCCCGGGTGGCCGCCGCGCTGGGTGCCGTGCTGCTGCTGCTCGCCCTCGCCGGCTGTGGCGACGACGACACGGCCACCTCCGGGGGCTCCGGGAACGGCAACAGCAGCGGCTCCGGCAGCTCCGGCGGCAGCGCGCTGGAGGGGACCTCCTGGATCCTCTCGACCGACGCCCCGCTCGGCGTGGCGCTGGAGGCGATCGCCGTCACCGCGCAGTTCAAGGACGGGAGGCTCACCGGCAACAGCGGCTGCAACTCGTACGGCGCGACCTACGAGGTGGACGGCGACTCACTCACCGTCGGTCCCGAGATCGAGAGCACGCAGATGGCGTGCCCGCCGGCGCAGATGCTGGTGGAGCAGGCGTACCTGGCCCGGCTGCCCAAGGTGGCGGGCTTCAGCATCGACGGCAACGAGCTGACGCTCACCGACGACCAGGGTGAGACCATCCTGCGCTACGAGGCCACCGAGGGCGCCGAGGCCATCCAGGGCGACTGGACCGTCACGGGTTACTACAGCGGCAACGCCATCACGTCCGTGCTGGGCGGCGTCACGCTGACCGCCAAGTTCGAGGACGGCACGGTCAGCGGCAACACGGGCTGCAACACCTTCACCGGCACCTACGAGACCGACGGGGACAAGATCACCATGGGCCCGCTGGCGACGACCCGCGCCGCCTGCCCGACCCCCGAGCTCACCACGCAGGAGTCGCAATACCTCATCGCCCTGGGGCTGGCCAGGACCTTCGAGGTGGCGGGCAACCGTCTCGACCTGTTCCGCGAGGGCGACACCTACGCCGTCAGCTACACCTCGAGTTGAGGTTCAGGGTGTCTGCGTGGCGGCCGGCAGGTCGCCACGCAGGACCACCACGCCTTCGGCCGTCGTGCCGCCGGCGACCGGCTGGCGGGTGACGGTGATGGCGTCGTAGCCGTCGGGCTCCACGCCCAGCCACAGCTTGACCGTGTCCTGGTCGCCCCGACGGTGGAAGGTGCCCGCCGACACCTTCCCCGCCTCGCCGACCAGCCACACCTCGTAGAACGAGCCGTCGGGAGCGGGGGGGACGGCCCCGACGGCGAGCGTGACCGAGACGCCGGCACCCTCGTTGCGCAGCTCGGCGGTGGCACTGGCGCCTGGCATGTTCTCGGTCCCGACCAGCGCGACCTGGGTACCCGCCGGCGTCGTGTCGCGGGTCAGCGCCAGCCCGCCGGCCACCGCCACGCCGAGGAGGACGACGGCGGCCGCGGCCAGCAGCAGGCGGTGCGAGCGCAGGCGGCGGGGGCCGGTGGCGTGCTCTCCGGTGGCCGCGGCGAGGGTGCGGGCGCGCAAGTCGGGGGAGACCTCGGCCCAGACCGCCGGGTCGTCCAACTGCCGGGCGGCCGGGTCGGTCAGATCGCCGAAGGTCATCTCGTCGTCTCCCATCAGGAGGCCTCGCGGGCGGCGGACAGGGCGGTCGCCAGCAGGCGGTACGCGTGGTGGGTCCGGGACTTGACCGTGCCGAGCGGCACGTCCAGCCGGGCCGCGATCTCGGGCTGCGTGAGCTGCTCCAGATGGGCCAGGCGGACGACCTCCCGGCTGGCGGGCGGCAGGGCGTCGAGAGCCTCACGGACCATCCACACATCCGACGTGTCGGCGATGGAGGGGGGCTCGACCGACGGCAGGTCGCGCGCCGCGACCTCGTGCAGGCTGCGCACCTCGTGCCGCCGCTCCCGGCGCCAGACGTCGACCGCCGTGCGCCGCACGATCGAGCGGAGCCATGGCCCCAGGGCCCGGTCCGGCTGGAACGTCGCCCGGGCCCGCCACGCCTGGACGAACGCCTGCTGGACCGCCTCTTCGGCCAGGCGACGGTCGGCCAGCGCATGGCTGGCGACCGCGAGCATGGGCCCGGCGTACTCGTCGAACACTTCCGCGAGGGCACTCTCGTCGCCGGCCCTGAACCGCTCGCCGACCGTGCCCGACCGTTGACTCCGCCTCATCGACCCCTTGGTACGCATGGTAGGGCCGGATCGGTTCACGCCGCGGCTGTGGGGGCCTCGCCGTTGAGGCCCCCACAGTGCCGGGGAATCAGACGTGGACGTTGGTCAGCACCGTGATGAGGGCGTTGACCGCCTGGGCGACGTCGATGGTGTCGCCGGGGTCCTCGGCCGTGAGCTGGAGCTGGTCGGGGATGGCGCTCCCGGTGATGCTCGTCGCCACCGGCACGCCGGCCACGTCGATGCGGCTTCCCCGGGCCTTGGCCGTGATGTGATCCACGTCGGGGGTCCCGACCAGGTTCACGCTGTCGGTCTGGGCGTCGGGGCCGCCACCAGGGGCGGACATGTCGACGTTGGCCTTGTTCATCGCCGTGTTGAACAGGAAGTTGCCGACGGAGAAGTTGTCGAACCCGCTCAGCATGTTGAGGTCCAGGGTCTCCACGCCGCCGGTGTCCATGCGGATGTTGCCGACGTTGCGGGTGAAGATCGCCCGCGAGCCGTTGGCGTCCAGGGAGAAGTTCTCGTCGACGTTGGCCCCGTTGAACACGAGCGTGTCCTGGCCGCCACGGCCCTCGATCACGTCGCTGCCGTCGCCCGGGTCCCAGGTGAAGCTGTCGTTGCCGCCACCGAGGTCGGCCGTGTCGGCGCCCCGGTTGCCGTCGACGCTGTCGTTGCCGGACCGGCCGAGCAGCGTTTCGTTGCCGTCACCGCCGAGGATCGTGTCGTTCCCGCCGCCGCCGTCGAGCGTCGTGGCCTCGTCGGTGAAGGCGCCGTTGACCTGGTCGATCCGGATCCGGTCGTTGCCGGCGCCGGCCAGCACCTGGATCTGCTCGAACGTGGTGCGGTCGAACGAGAACTCCGCGGTCCCGTCGTCACCGGCGTCGACCTGGAGCGTGTTCGGATCGCCCGCCGCCAGCCGCAGGGCGATCGCATCGGCGCCGGCCGTACCGGTGACCGTCAGCGTCCGTCCCGAGACCGAGGCCTGCACGGAGGAGGGGGCCGCCGCGGCGGCGCCGAAGGCGGTCAGGCCGACCGTCAGCACCCCTGCACCCGCCCCGACCAAGTAGCGCTTGATGTCCATCTTCTCCCACTTTCGTGACCCGCCGGCAGAACATCGGTGTCTGCCTGCCCCGGGGTACGTAGGCGGGAACGGCGCGGTTCGGCTAGCAACTAGGCGTCACCAACCGACCCTGAGAGGGAGATGAGATGTCACACGTGTTCCTGTCCGACGACTGGTTCGACGCCGTCGAGGGCCTCCGGGACGAGCAACCCGAGGCGCCCGCCGCGCTGAAGGACCTGGTCATCAACATCGTCGTTGCGGGCGGCCCTGACGGGGACCGCGAGATCCACATGGCCGGCGGCCAGTTCGAGCGGGGCCTCGCGGACGGCGCCCCGACCAAGCTCACGGTGCCTTTCGACGTCGCCAAGGCGATGTTCATCGACGGCAACCAGCAGGCCGGCATGCAGGCGTTCATGTCGGGCCAGATCAAGGTGGAGGGCGACATGTCCCGGCTCATGGCCATGCAGGCCGCCGGGGGGCCGACGCCCGAGCAGGTCGCCTTCCAGGAGAAGATCAAGGCGCTCACGGCCTGAGACCCCGCCCGCGGGGGCACCGGCGTGTGAGGGGACACGCCGGCCCCGCCGGGCGGGTGCGGCCGGGCGCTCAGCCGGCCTCGCGGTGGTCGTCGTCGGGGCCGCGCTCGGGTCGCGTGAGGTCGATGCCGAGGGTCTCGGCGGCCCGGAAGACCTCGTCGTCGAGGTCGCGCAGCTCGACCTGCTCACCGGTCTGCCCCAGGACCTCGACGTTGAGGCCGAGCGCCTGCATCTCCTTGATGAGCACCTTGAAGCTCTCGGGAAGGCCGGGCTCGGGGGTGTTGTCGCCCTTGACGATGGCCTCGTACAGCTTGACCCGCCCCAGGACGTCGTCGGACTTGACCGTGAGCATCTCCTGGAGCGTGTGCGCGGCGCCGTAGGCCCACAGCGCCCACACCTCCATCTCGCCCAGCCGCTGGCCGCCGAACTGTGCCTTGCCCCCGAGCGGCTGCTGGGTGATCGCCGAGTACGGGCCGGTCGAGCGGGCGTGGACCTTGTCGTCCACCATGTGGACGAGCTTGAGCATGTAGACCCAGCCGACCGTGATGGGCTCGTCGAAGGGCCGGCCGGTGCGGCCGTCGATCAGCTGGGCCTTGCCATCCGGGCCCACCAGCCGCCCGCCGTCGACCGTCTCGGGACGCAGGCCGGCCAGGGCGTCCCGGATCGTCGGGTGGTCGCCGGCCTGCTCGCGCTCGTCCCAGCGGGCGCCGTCGAACACCGGCGTGGCCACGAAGCCCGCGGGCCGGGCCGTGGGGGAGGTCTTGCGCAGGGCTCCGTCCGGCGTGCCCGGCCCGGCCTCGCCGAGCTCGTGGTCTCCGACCTGCCAGCCCCAGCGCGCCGCGTAGCCCAGGTGCGTCTCCAGCACCTGGCCCACGTTCATCCGCCCGGGCACGCCCAGCGGGTTGAGGATGATGTCGATGGGGGTGCCGTCGGCCAGGTAGGGCATGTCCTCGATGGGGAGGATCTTGGAGATGACGCCCTTGTTGCCGTGGCGCCCGGCCAGCTTGTCGCCGACCGAGATCTTGCGCTTCTGGGCGACGTAGACCCGCACCAGCTGGTTCATGCCCGGAGCCAGCTCGTGGCCGTCGTCCCGGTCGAAGACCTTGACGTCGATGACCTTGCCGGAGCCGCCGTGGGGCACCTTCAGAGACGTGTCGCGCACCTCGCGGGCCTTCTCACCGAAGATGGCGCGCAGCAGGCGCTCCTCCGGCGTGAGCTCGGTCTCGCCCTTGGGCGTGACC
>JBKPRS010000128.1:0-10820 GCA_046734695.1 Actinomycetota bacterium
GACGCCCACGTCTACGACGTGGAGGGCGACGTGTGGTCGAACATCCCGCTGCGGAACCGGCGCAACGGGATGATGACCCGCATCACCGAGGGCATGACCCGCTGGCGCTACGGCGACATCGAGGGCGCGGGCCTCTCGGAGTACCTCGACCAGATCGTCGACGGCCGGCCTGTGGGCGCGGTCACGGGCCAGTAGCGGGCGCGGACGTCGATGCCGTCGTCTCTAACCGACACCACCGTCGACAGGGCCGCCCATGGCTGCAACCTCGTCCGTTGGCTGGGCCGCGGACCGCTGGCACGGCGACGCTCGACATTTCTTGACACCTATGTCGGAAACGAGAATCATGCCGGAACGGAGCTTCAGGGGGGATCCGAATGGGTGATCTGAGGGAGGTCGCTTCGGGGCTGCACTTCCCCGAAGGTCCGATCGCAATGTCCGACGGCAGCGTGATCGTCGTCGAGATGCTGGCCCCGCGGCTGACCCGCGTCCTGCCCGACGGCACCAAGGAGACCATCGCCGACATCCCCGGCGGTCCCAACGGCGCCGCCATCGGCCCGGACGGATCGGTCTACCTGTGCAACAACGGCGGCTGCTTCACCGACGTCCAGATGGGCGGGCTCAGCTTCCCCGGCCCCTGGTCGCAGGAGAAGTACGTCGGCGGCTCCATCCAGAAGGTCGACCTCGCCACCGGCAAGGTCGAGGACCTCTACACCGAGTGTGACGGCTGGCCCCTGCGGGCCCCGAACGACATCGTGTTCGACGAGCACGGCGGCTTCTACTTCACCGACCACGGCTACGCCGAGCTCGAGGCCCGGACGGCGCACCAGACCGGCATCTACTACGCGCTGGCGGACGGGTCGGCCATCCGGGAGATCGTCTTCCCGGCGGCCAGCCCCAACGGGATCGGCCTGTCACCCGACGGCCGGAAGTTGTACTGGGCCGAGACCATGAACGGCCGGCTCATGCAGCGGGACGTGACCGCCCCGGGCGAGGTGGCCCCGGCGGCGTTCGACGCCTCCAACTGCCTGTACGGGTTCCCGGGCCTGCAGCTCCTGGACTCGCTGGCCGTCGACGGCGCCGGCAACGTCTGCGTCGCCACGCTGGTCAACGGGGGCATCTCGGTCGTGTCCCCGGAGGGCGAGCTCGTCGAGTTCGTCCCGGTCGACGACATGTTGACCACCAACATCTGCTTCGGCGGTGACGACCTGAGCACCGCATACATCACAGCGTCGAGCACGGGGCGCCTGCTGCAGGCCGACTGGCCCCGGCCCGGCGCCCCACTCAGCTACCTGAACACCTGAACACCTACAAGCGACAGCGACAGCGCTCCACCACCGGTGGAGGCGAGGGGGAGGGTACGGGTCATGATCCGACGTAACAGGCCGGGCGAAACATCCGACCATCGGGGGCCGTGGATGCGGCGCACCCCTTGGCTCGGTGTGCTCCTCGTGCTGGCGCTGGTCGCCGGCGCGTGCGGTGGCAACAACGGTGACGACGACGATGCCGGCGACGTCAACCAATCCAACACCGGGGACGAGGGCGAGCCCGTGAAGGGCGGCACCCTGGTCTACGGCCTGGAGGCCGACACGGCCAACGCCTGGGCGCCCTACCGGGCTTCCTACGCGACCAGCGGCTACGTCCCGCTGTCGGCCATCTCCGACTCGCTGTTCGCGGTCAACGACGACGGTGAGATCGTCCCGCTGCTCGCCGACTCGGTCGACCACAACGACGACTACACCGAGTGGACGATCACCGTCAAGGACGGCATCAAGTTCCAGGACGGCACCCCGCTCGACGGCGACGCGGTCAAGTTCAACATCGAGACCTGCGCCGGCAGCCCGCTGACCGGGGCCGCCTACGCGTCGGTCGGGCCGATCACCGCCTCCGGCCAGAGCGTGACCATCCAGACCAAGAACGGGCCCTGGGTCGCCCTGCCCGCCTACTTCGGCTACGGCTCCTGCGGCTACATGATGTCGAAGCAGTGGCTGGGGAGCCTGCCGGACGTGCCCCAGCGCAAGGAAGGCGGCCCGTACTACGACGCCGCGCTCGCCGCCACGCCCGCCGACGGCGACCCCGCCGCTCCGGTCGGCCTCGGGGCCTTCAAGTTCGAGTCCTACGAGCCGGGCAACGGCAACACCTTCCGGGCCGTGCGCAACGACGACTACTGGCGGGGCCCCAACGGGATCACGGGTGAGGACCTGCCCTACCTCGACGCCATCGAGGCCGTCGTGGCCGTCGACATCGACAGCCGCACCAACGCCCTGAAGTCCGGCGAGTTCGACGTCATGCACACCGCCAACGCGGAGACGATCGCCGAGCTCCAGGGTGACGACAGCCTCGAGACGGTGGTCAGCGACCGCTTCGGCGAGACCAACTACATCATGTTGAACGTCGCCCAGGGCACGAACCTGATGACCGGCGCCACCATGGATCCCACGGGCGCCAACGCCGACAACCCGATGGTCAACGTCCACTGCCGCCGGGCGCTCGCCCACGGCATCGACCTCGACCGGCTCGCCGAGGAGCGGGGCGGCGGCATCTCCACGCCGGCCAACGGTCCCTTCCCGCCCGGGTCGCGGGGCTACCTCGAGGACACGGGCTACCCCAAGTACGACGTGGATGCGGCCAAGGAAGAGATGGACACCTGCCTGCAGGAGCTGGGCAAGGACAGCATCTCGTTCGACTTCAACACGACCAACGACCCGTTCAACGTCGAGACGAACACGCTGATCATCTCGATGTGGAACGACGCCTTCGGCGACGAGGTCAAGGCCAACATCACGCCGATCGAGCAGGGCCAGTACATCGGCCTCGCCCTCTTGGGGAACTTCGACGTGTTCGCCTGGCGCAACCACGGCGGCACCGATCCCGACCAGCAGCTGCTGTGGTGGATCAGCGCGGCGGCGGCCCCCATCGGCAGCCAGGCCCTGAACTTCGGGCGCTTCTCCGACAAGGTGATCGACGACAACCTGATCACCATCCGGACCAACCCCGACGAGGACGCCCGCACCACGGCGGCCGAGAACGTCAACAAGGAGTTCGGTGACCAGGTCTACAACCTCTGGCTGGGTTGGACGATCTGGGGCATCTCGTCGGCGCCCTACGTCAACGGTGTGGAGAGCAATGTCCTGCCGGACGGATCCAAGGGCATCGGGCTCGCCTTCGCCGGCCGCCATCAGATCAACCAGCTCTGGTGCGACGACGGGAAGTGCGAGTAGCCCATGCGGAGGCTCCGAGCGCTGATTGACTTCGTCCGGCGCAACCCGGGCGTGACGACCACCGTGGGGGCGTTCGTCGTCCTCATCGGTGGGTGGTTGGTCGGCCTGCCCATGCTGTGGGCGTTCATCGGAGCCTTCGCGCTGATCGTCGTGGGCGCCAGTGCTGTCAACGGCCGCTATGTGCGGCGGCGGTTGTTCATCCTGGTGCCCACGCTGGTCCTCATCACCGCGTTCACCTTCTACCTGGAGAACAGCCGGGGCGATGCCCGTGACCTGGCCTTCCAGATCCTCGGGCCCGGGGGCACCGAGGAGGGGGTGAACGACATAGTCCAGGAGTTCCACCTCAACGAGCCCATGCACACCCGCTACATGCTCTGGTTGAGCGATGCGGTGCGCGGTGACCTCGGGAGATCGGCGATCCAGGGAAAGCCGGTCTCCGAGGTGATCGCCAACGCCGCGCCCGTGTCGCTCCAGCTGATGCTGTACGCGCAGGTGCTGGCGCTGGCCGTCGCGGTGCCGGCCGGCGTCTACGCGGCCTACAAGGCCAACCGACCCGGCGATCGTGTCACCAGCACGATGGCGCTCGCGGCTCTGTCCATACCGAACTTCGTGCTGGCGGTGGTGCTGATCCTGTTCTTCGCGTTGGGAGGGATCCGCACGGGCAACACCAGCGTCGGCAGCACGTGGTTACCCGCGGCCCGCTACGTGCCCTTCGGGCAGGATCCCGTCGAGCACTTCCGCCACATGGCACTGCCGGCCATCGCCCTGGCCCTCGGCCAGGCGGCGGGGTACATGCGCATCCTGCGGTCCGACATGATCGGCACGCTGCAGGAGAACTTCATCACCACGGCCAAGGCCAAGGGGGTGAGCGACCGGCGCATCCTGTGGGCCCATGCGCTCAGGCCATCGTCCTTCACCCTGCTCACTGTGTTCGGCGTCAACACGGCCACGCTGGTCGGCGGCGCGCTGATCATCGAGACGCTGTTCACCCTGCCGGGCCTCGGCACCGTGCTGGGCACCGCGATCTTCCAGAAGGACTTCCTGGTCGTGCAGGGGGTCGTGCTGGTGGTCGCCGTGGGGTTCGTGCTGGTCAACTTCCTCGTAGACCTGCTCTACGCCGTCCTCGACCCGAGGGTTCGCCATGTCCGGGCTTGAAACCACGGTGGTCACCACCTCCAGCGAGCACGTCACGTTCAACGTCGACGACGCCGAGGCGGCGATCCTCGCCGAGGCGGAGGAGACCTACCAGGGGCGCAAGCTCGGGTTCTGGTTCTGGGCCTCGGTGACCTGGCTGGTGCTCCTGCTGCTCTCGGCCGTGTTCGCCGACCTGCTGCCGCTGAAGGACCCGACAGCCACGTTCCGGGGGGTCGTCCGCCAGGGCCCTTCGGCCGAGCACTGGTTCGGCGCCGACAACATCGGCCACGACGTGTTCAGCCGCACCATCTACGGGGCGCGCCGCTCGCTCGCCGTCGCCTCCGTCGCCACCCTGGTGGGCTTCAGCATCGGCGGGGTCATCGGGCTGGTCTCCGGCTTCTACCGGCGCACGCTCGACGACGCCATCGTGGCCGTCCTCGACATCATGCTGGCCATCCCCGGCCTGGTCCTGGCCCTGGCCCTGGTGGCGTTCTTCGCACCGCCCGGCCGGGCCTCGGCGACCTCACAGACGATCTGGGCCACGTTCGCGCTGTCCATCCTGGCGGTGCCGACCATCGCCCGGGTGGCGAGAGCCCAGACCATGGTGTGGGCCGACCGGGACTTCGTGCTCGCGTCCCGGACGCTCGGGACGCGCAACCTGCGGATCATCGTGCGCGAGGTGCTGCCCAACATCCTGCCGGCGATGGTCTCGATCGCCTTCATCGGCCTGGCGGCCCTGATCGTGGTCGAGGCCGCCCTGGCCTTCTTCGGCGTCGGCGACGTCAGCGGCGTGAGCTGGGGGATCATGATCCAGAACGGCCGCTCCCAGATGGACCGGGCCCCCCACATGGTGCTGTTCCCGTCGCTGTTCATGTTCATGACGATCCTGTCCCTCAACTTCGTGGGAGACCAGGTGCGCACGCTCTTCGACGTCCGGGAGAGCGGCATCTGATGGCCGGCTCGGGCACCGCGCACCTGCGCGACGAGGACGCCGATCTCGCCCTGCGGGTGGAGCACCTGGTGGTCGAGTTCCCCGTGGGCCGCTTCGGGACGGTCCACGCGGTCAGCGACGTCAGCTTCGACCTCGCCAACGGCGAGACGCTCGGGATCGTGGGCGAGTCCGGCTGCGGGAAGTCCACCACCGCCAAGGCCATCATGCGAGTGCCGCCCCCGACGTCGGGGCGGATCCAGCTCGACGGAGTCGACCTCGCCACGCTGAGCGCCGAGCAGATGCGCGACGTGCGCAGCCGGCTGCAGATGATCTTCCAGGATGCGATCTCGTCGCTGAACCCCCGGCGGCGCATCCGCGACGTGGTGGCCGAGCCGCTGGTGGTCCAGTGGCTGGAATCGCACCGGCGGTCCCCGGTGATCCGGCTGTGGGAGCGGTACGTGCCCCGCATGCTGCGGCTGTGGCGCCACCCGCTGATCCGCCGCGTGACCGTCCCGCTCCTCGTGGCGTTCTTCGTCGGCCTGGTGCTGTGGATCGCGGGCAGCGCCTTCGGCAGCGAGCAGGCGGACGGCACCCGCGACGGTGGCATCGTGCAGGCCGCGGGCTCGGTGGTGATGGTCGCCTCGCTGATCGGGCTGGTGCCCATCGTCGCGATGTTCGTGGTCACAGCGGCCGTGTGGCTGGTGCTGACCGTGCTGTTGCCGATCGTCTCGCTGCCGCGCACCTTCAGCATCTGGCGCGAGCGGAAGAAGTTCCACGAGGGCGCGGAGGTCCAGGTCCGGGATGTGCTCGAGGACGTGGGCATCGACGCCGAGATGGCCATGGACCGGCGACCGCACGAGTTCTCGGGCGGTCAGGCCCAGCGCATCTCGATCGCGCGGGCGCTGATCCTCGACCCCAAGGTCGTCATCTGCGACGAGCCGGTCTCGGCCCTCGACGTGTCCGTCCAGGCGCAGGTCCTGAACCTGCTGGAGGAGCTCAAGGAGAAGTACGGGCTCTCGCTCATCTTCATCGCCCACGACCTGGCGGTGGTGAAGAACATCGCCGACCGCGTCGTGGTGATGTACCTCGGCAAGGTGTGCGAGGTGGGCCAGCCCGACGAGCTGTTCGCCCGGCCCCGCCATCCCTACACCGAGATCCTCATGAGCGCGATCCCCGTGATCGACCCGGCGGTCGACCCTCGGGCCGCACGCACCATCACCGGCGAGCCGCCGTCACCGATCTTCCCTCCGCCGGGCTGCCGGTTCTGCACGCGGTGCCCCCACGCCACCGAGCTCTGCGCCCAGGAGGAGCCCGAGATCAGGGAGATCAGCCCCGGCCAGTTCGTCGCCTGCCACCACCCGGTCGGCGTCCCCGAAGACCGCGTGGTCGACGCCCCGGCGACGGTTGGCTGAGCGGTCTGGAGCCCGGGGGAATCAGGCCTCGGGCTCCTCGCCGTTGTCCGGCGTCTTCGGGGTGAGCATGACCGGTGCCTCGATCGTGGGTCGCTTGTCGCCCAGCGGGTGGAAGCACGCGAAGCGGTGGCCGAACTCGGCGCCTTCGCCGAGGATCGGGTCCTGCTCGCGGCAGTCGTCCTGCACGTAGGGGCAGCGGGCGGCGAAGGCACATCCGGGCGGCCGGTTGACCAGGTCCGGCGGGCGGCCGCCGATGACCGCGAGTTTCGTGTGGCTCGGGTTCTCGACCCGCGGGATCGAGCGGAGCAGCGCCTCGGTGTACGGGTGCTGCATGCGGGAGAACAGGATCGAGGTGGGCGCCTGCTCGACGATCCTCCCGCCGTACATCACGGCGATCTCGTCGGTCCGCCCGGCCACCACGCCGAGGTCGTGGGTGACCAGCACCATGGCCATGTAACGCTCGGCCTGGTTGTCCTGGAGCAGGTTGAGGATCTGGGCCTGCACGGTGACGTCCAGCGCCGTCGTGGGCTCGTCGGCGAAGAGCAGCTTCGGCCCGCACGCCAGCGCCAGGGCGATCATGACCCGCTGGCGCATGCCGCCCGAGAGCAGGTGCGGGTACTCCGCGAAGCGCTGCTCGGGCTCCGGGATGCCGACCGAGCGCAGCAGGGCGATGGCGGTGAGGCGGGCCTCCTTCTTGCCCATCCCCACCTGCAGCCGCAGCGCCTCGGTGATCTGCTTGCCGATGGTCATGACCGGGTTGAGCGAGCTCAGCGGGTCCTGGAAGACCATGGCGATCTCGTTGCCGAGCAGCTCGCGCATCTCGCGGTCGTTCAGGTCGACCAGCTCGCGGCCCATGAACTTCACGCTGCCGGACCGGCGCACGTTGGTCTTGGGCAGCAGGTTCATGATCGAGCGGGCCAGGATCGTCTTCCCGGACCCGGACTCGCCCACCACCCCGAGCGTGCGGCCCCGGTCGAGTGTGAAGCTGACGCCGTCAACCGCCTTGACCCGACCCCGCGGGGTCAGGAAGTGGGTCTTGAGGTCGTCGACCTCGAGCAGGACGCCCGAGGGCGACGGATGCTCCACGGTCAGCTGGACGTCGAGGCTCACCGAGTCCCCCTTCTCCCCGAAGACCACCGATCATAACCGACACGACTGTCGGAAACCGTGGCTGCGTCTGAGGAGCTCCGGGTCGAGGAGGATGGCCTTGGGCTCGGCCATGTGGCCGGTCGTCCAGTAGACGCTGTGCTGGCCGTGGAGCTCGGTGGCCAGGGCGCGGCGGGCCAGCGGGGTGTGGTACCGCTCCTGGTGGAGCCAGGTGGCGAACTCGCCGTGGCGGTCGAAGCCGCGGTCGAGGCCGGCATGGCCCAGGACGTCGTGCACGGCGCGGAAGCGGTCGTAGGCGCCGCCCCGCGTGCTGTCCATCACGGGGTGGCGCCGGTGGGGGTCGGCGGCGACCGTGGTGACCTCGAGCAGGCGGTCGTCGGTGACCGAGGCGATGAGCTCCCGGGCGTCGCGATAGGGATCGGGGCACGTCGTGTAGCGGACCCGGACCGGGTCGGGCTGATCGGGGGAGGTGATCAGCCCGAACATCCGGTCCGACTCCGCGGCCAGCCGGGCGTAGGCCGCCCGGGTCAGCGGGTCCAGGCAGGTGCGGGCGTCGGCGTAGGCGGCGGCGACCGCTCGGGCCGCCGCCGGATCGACGCGCCGGTCAGCCACGGTCTGGACCGTGTTGCTGGTGCGTCCGACAAGCTCGCTCACGGCACCGCGGTGGCTTCGAGGATCGTCGCGGCGACGGCCTCGGGCTCCGACAGGCTGAGCGCGTGCGACGCCCCGGCCAGCTCTCGCGTGACCTTGGCGCCGGCCCGTTCGGCCATGAACCGGTGCAGCTCGGCCGGGATGTTCAGGTCCTGGTCGCCGAACACGAACCATGACGGTAGATCCCGCCAGGCGGGGGTGTCACTGGGCAGCCCCTCGGCCAGGGCGGCCTGGGTGACAGGGCGCTGCGTCGCCGCCATGACCGCGGCCTGCGCCTCGGGGACGTCGGCGGCGAACTGGTGGTGGAACAGCTCCGGCCTGATGGCGAACTCGACGCCGCCGGTGGCGACCGGATAGGCGTCGAGGGCGTCGGCAAGGCTGCTGCCGGGGAACCGCGTCGACAGCTCGAACGCCGACTCGCCGTGCTCGGGGGCGAACCCGGCCACGTAGACCAGGCCGACCACCGACAGGTTGCCCGCCGCGGCCTCCGTGATCACCATGCCGCCGTAGGAGTGGGCGACGAGCACGACGGGCGTGCCGATGCCGGCGATCACGTCCCGCACGTAGGCGGCGTCGCCGGCGAGGCTGCGCAGGGGGTTGGCCACGGCCACGACGTCGAGGCCTCGGGCCTGCAGCTGGTCGATCACCGGGCTCCAGCTGGCGGACTCGGCGAAGGCGCCGTGGACCAGCACGATGGTGGGGGTTGTCTCGGACATGGGCACAGCGTGTTCCCGCGGCGGGGCCGTCGCATCCGTGGGAATCCCCGGTGTGGTGCCGGGTGGACCTGCCCGGGGGTGTCAGGGGGCGTCGCCGTCGAGCTGGGCCATGCGGCCCCGGAGCTGGCGGCGTGAGCGGATCCCGAGCTTCGAGAACACCTTGGCCAGGTGGTACTCGGCGGTCCGGGGGCTGATGAACAGTTGGGCGCCGATCTCGGGGTTGGTGTGGCCGGCGGCGGCCAGCCGGGCGACCTGGGACTCCTGCGCGGTGAGCAGGTCCCGGGTGTCGACCGAGCGCTTCCGGACCGTCTCGCCCGTCGCCTGGAGCTCCCGCTGGGCCCGCTCGGCGAACGCGCCGGCGCCGAACCGACTGAACATGTCGTACGCGGTGCGCAACTGCTCGCGTGCGTCCACGCGGCGCTGCTGGCGGCGGAGCCACTCGCCGTACACCAGGTGGGCGCGGGCCAGGTGGACGGCGACGCGGCTGCGCTCCAGCCGCTCGATCGCCTCCCGGTAGAGCTTGTCGGCCACCGGACCGTCGCTGAGCAGGGCGCGCGAGCGCGCCTCCATCCCGAGCGCCCAGTCCGTGCCCGCGGCCCGGGCCCGCTCCGCCAGCCGTTCGAGGGTGGGGGCCGCGATGTCGGGACGGTCGGTGCGGGCGGCCGCCTCGATCAGCTCGACCATCGTCCAGGCGACCAGGGCGATGTCGTCGTGCTCACAGGCCGGCGCGGCGGCGATGAGCGCCGCCTCGTAGTCGCCGAGGCCGTTGCGGAGCAGCGCGGTGGCGTAGTCCCGCCAGGAGATCGCCCGGCCCTCGCCGCGGGGGGTCGAGCTCCGGACACCGGCGTCGTTGAGGGCGACCGTGGGTCCCTCCCGACCCCGCCAGGCGCCGAGCACGATGGTCGTGTACATGAGCGGCGGCGCGCCGCCGATCGAGCGGGCGATGGCGTCCGACTCCTCGATCAGGGCCTCCGCCGCGGCGAACTCGCCGGCGTGGATGTGCGTGCCGGAGCGGTAGGTGAGGGCGAGCGGGAGGACGCCGAGCGCGCCCGTCTCCCGGGCGAGCTGCACCTGGCGGATGGCCAGCTCGTCCCAGATCTCGTCCTCCCAGAGCTCCGACGCGATCCGGCACCCCAGCCACAGCCGGCGCAGCTGGTCTGCGCTGCGGCCGTCCTGGTCCCGCAGGGCGTGCAGGGCGCGCCGCAGGGGCGCGACGGCGGCGTCGTAGCCGTCGGTGAAGCGGCTGGCCAGGCCGGCGAGGACCAGGTCGGTGGTATGGGGCGGCCGTGCTGCGGCCGGGGCCCGGCGGGCCGCTTCGGCGATCTGGTCCACACCGGGACCCTCGCTCAGGCGTCCGGCGAAGGTGGCCGCCCCCAGGGCGTCGAGGTAGGTCTCACGGGCCAGGGCGGCGTCGAGCGGCTCCAGGTTGCGCGCCGCCTCGAGCAGCAGGGGTGGGGCGTCGCTGCCCCGCGACCGGGCGTACGCGATCAGGGCGCGCAGCCGGACCACGAGCGCCTGCTGGAGCTCGTCGAGCGGGCACGTCTCGGCCACCGTGAGCAGGTCCGATGCCTCGTCCGGGGCCGCCGCGTCCAGCTTGGCCCGGGCGGCGGCCAGCGCCCGCGGTCCCCGGCGCCCGGGGTCGGGCGTCAGC
>JBKPRS010000129.1:0-5489 GCA_046734695.1 Actinomycetota bacterium
GACATGTCCCGCGAGGCATGTCCGAAAGAAGTGCGCCTAGAAGTAGATGATCTTCTCGGCGCGCTCGACAACATCGTCGAGGTCGTCGGTCCAGGCGCCGGTGGACAGGTACTTCCATCCACCGTCGCAGACGATCGTCACGATGACGCCCTCGTCGAGCGTCTCGGCGCACTTGGCCGCCGCCGCCTGGATGGCGCCCGAGGAGATGCCGGCGAAGATGCCGACCTCGGACAGGCGGCGGGTCCAGATGATCGACTCGCGGGGCCGCACGATGCGCTTGCGGTCGAGCAGCTCGGGCCCGCCCCACTTCTCGTACACCGGGGGGATGTAGCCCTCGTCCAGGTTGCGGAGGCCCTCGACCCGCTCGCCCAGCGGGGGCTCGATGGCGATGATCTTGATGTCGGGGTTCTGCTCCTTGAGGTAGCGCCCCACGCCCATCAGCGTGCCCGTCGTGCCCAGGCCGGCCACGAAGTGGGTGATCTCGGGGCAGTCCCGCCAGATCTCGGGGCCGGTGCCCTCGTAGTGGGCCCGGGGGTTGGCCTCGTTGGCGTACTGGTAGAGGAACACCCACTCGGGATGCTCGTCGGCCAGCTTCTGGGCCCGCTTCACCGCCCCGTTCGAGCCCTCGGCCCCGGGGCTGAGGATGATCTCGGCCCCCCAGACCTCGAGCGCCTGACGGCGTTCGACCGACACGTTCTCGGGCATGACGATCTTGATCGGGTAGCCCTTGGTGCGGGCGATGAGCGCCAGGGCGATCCCGGTGTTGCCGGACGACGGCTCGATGATGGTGCGCCCCGGCGTCAGCGTGCCGTCGGCCTCCGCCTCGGCGATCATCGTGCGGGCGATGCGGTCCTTCACCGAGCCGGCCGGGTTCTGGCCCTCCAGCTTGGCCAGGATGCGGACGTCGGGGTTGGGGCTGAGGGCGCTGACGTCGACCATCGGCGTGTTGCCGATGAGCTCGAGCACGGAGGCGTGGACGGTCATGGGCTCGATCCTGGGAGACGCGTATCCGGGGTGGTGCTAAATCCGAGTTGTCTGGTCGACAATCCTAACCGTCGTCCAGCGCGACCGCTTCCTCCGAGATCTCGCCGTCCACAATGCGGTACGAGCGCAGCACCGCCGCCTCCCGCTTGAGCGAGACGATGACGTAGTGCCACCCCGGGTCGGGGGCCTGGGCCACGTCGGTGGGCGACGGGTAGGCCTCGGTGTGGGTGTGGCTGTGCATCACGCCGATGATCTCCAGGCCGCTGTCCTCGGCGTCCCGGTCGGCCCGCAGGTGGTCCCGGGGATCGACCGTGTAGACGCGGCTCGACTCGGCCGCGTTGCGGCAGGGGTAGAAGCACGTGGCGAGGTCCGCACCGGGCTCGCCGGCGAACAAGCCGCACGCTTCGTCGGGCAGGCCGTCGTAGGCGTGGCCCACCATCCGGCGCCACACCTCCTCGGTCATCCGGAGCACGGGCGCCGACACTAGCGGCGCGGCGGTAGCCTCCTCATTCCCCCTATGGCCCGCTCCGACCCCCGCACCGGCACCGGCAGGAAGCTCATCGCCGCCAACCGCAAGGCGCGGCGCAACTACGACGTGCTCGAGACCGTGGAGGCCGGACTGGTGCTGCGGGGCAGCGAGGTCAAGTCGCTGCGGGCCAGCCACGTGCAGATCGGCGACGCCTACGCCCGCATCGAGGGCGGCGAGGCGTGGCTCGTGTCGATGCACATCGCGCCCTACGACCACGCGCAGATGCACAGCGGCCACGAGCCCGAGCGCCGGCGCAAGCTGCTGCTGCACCGCTCGGAGCTGGACCGCCTGCGCGCCATCGTGGACGAGCAGCACCTCTCGCTCATCCCGCTGTCGCTGTACTTCAAGGACGGCCGGGCCAAGATCGAGCTGGCCCTGGCCCGGGGCCGCAAGACCTACGACAAGCGCCAGGCCCTGGCCAAGCGTGACGCCGAGCGGGAGGCCGCCCGGGCGGTCGCCCGGTCCGGCCGGGGGGACTGAGTCGGTCCGGCGGGGGGGACTGATCCGATAGACAGGTCCCCATGGCTGGCGACAACGCGGCGATGGCGGAGCTGTGGAACGGGCGCTCCGGCGAGAACTGGATCCGCTTCGACGAGCACCACAACCGAGGCCTGCGGCCCTGGGGCGAGGCGGTCCTGGCCGCCGCCGCGCCCGGGGCGAGCGAGCGGGTGCTGGACGTGGGCTGCGGCACCGGATGGATGACCCGCACCGCGGCCCGGGCCACCGGTGACGGGCATGCGCTCGGCCTGGACATCAGCGAGATGCTGGTGGCGCGGGCCCGGGAGTCCGCCACGGCCGAGGGCGTGGGCAACGTGTCGTTCACCGTGGGCGATGCCCAGGACCACCCGTTCGAGCCGGCGAGCGTCGACGTGGCCATCAGCCGCTTCGGGGTCATGTTCTTCGCCGACGCCGCGGCCGCCTTCGCCAACGTGGGCCGGGCGCTGGCGCCCGGTGGGCGGCTGGCGTTCGCCTGCTGGCAGGACCTCCCGCACAACCACTGGATCCTCGTGCCATTGGGCGCCATGACCGCCGTGGCCGGCATGCCCGAGCCCCCTCCGCCGGATGCGCCGGGACCCTGGTCGCTGTCCGATCCCGACCGGGTGCGCTCGGTGCTCGGCGCCGCAGGCTTCACCGACGTGGCCTTGGAGAGCGTCGAGGCCCCCATGTGGCTGGGCGACACGGTCGAGGAGGCCTACGACTTCGTCCGGGGCAGCAGCAACGTCCGCCTCCTCCTGGAGGGCAAGGACGCCGAGACCGTCGCCCGGGCCCTCGATGCCCTGCGCACCACCTTGGACGGTGTGGAGGTGGGCGACGCGGGCCTGGCCCTGCCGGGCGCGGCCTGGCTGGTGACCGCCACCCGGGCCTGAACGTCCGGGGGTGCCGTCCAAGAGTCGACGACCACGGGCTAGTAGTCCCGGGGCCAGCCCACGATCGTCGCCACCAGGTCGGCGGGGTCGGTCACGACATCGAGCTCGTCGCGGGTGGCGAGCCATTCGTGGTTGCGGACGTGCAGGTCGTCGTCGGGGTCGTAGCGGTTGAGCACGACCGTGACCGGCCAGCCGTCCAGGGCTGCGGCGGACAGCCGCACGGCGTTGATGGTGCCCAGGCCGGCGTCCGCCACCAACAGGACCCGCTCCGGGCGCAACGCCTCGGCGAGGGTCACCGAGTCGCCGTCGGCCGCCAGGGGCGAGCGGAGGCCGCCGGCCGACTCCACCAGCCCGACGCCGACGCCCGGCGCCCACACCAGCTCGCCGGCCAGGTCCGCGATGGTGAACGGCGGGCGGCCCAGCGCCTCGGCCGCCATGGGCGGGGCCATGGGCACCGGGTACCAGCGGTGCCGGGGGCACACGATGGCCGGGTGGTCGCCGGTGGCGTGGGCCAGCAGGCCCGCGTCCGTGTCGGCCTCGTCGTCACGGCGGTCGTAGGACTGGGCGGGCTTGCGGGCCGCGACCACCAACCCCCGGGCCCGCAGGGCGCGGGCCAGCCGGCACGCCACCCAGGTCTTGCCGACCTCGGTGCCCGTGCCCGTGACCAGGACCAGGCGCTCAGGCCGCGGGTCCACCGCATCCGGCGGGCAGGGCGGCGAGCAGGCGGTGCACCTGGTCGTCGGTGTGGGCGGCGGACAGTGTGACCCGCAGCCGCGACGTCCCCGGCGCCACCGTCGGCGGGCGGATGGCCGGGACGAGCAGCCCGCGGTCCAGCAACCAGGCCGCGGCCGCCAGCGCGGCGGCCTCGTCGCCCAACACGATGGGGACGATGGGCGTCGGATGGCCGGGACGCAGCCGTTCCACGTGGCGCCGCAGCCGGGCGATCAGGGCCTCGCCCTCGGCCGAGCGGACGACGCGCAGCGCGGCCAGCGCCGCGGCGACGTCGGCCGGTGTGGGGGCGGTGGTGAAGATGAACGGGCGGGCCCGGTTGCACAGCAGGTCGACGTAGTCCCGCGGCCCGGCCACGAACCCGCCCAGCGATCCCAGCGCCTTGGACAGCGTGCCCATCCGCAGGAGCGGCACCCCGCTCCCGCCCAGGTCCATGGTCGGGCCGAGCACCGCGTGGGCCTCGTCCAGCACCAGCAGGGCGTCGTGCGTGGCGCACAGCTCGGCCAGGCCCGCGACGTCGGCCACGTCGCCGTCCATGGAGAAGGCGCTGTCGCTGACCACCAGGGCGGGCCCGTCCACCTCGACCAGCAGCTTGGCCAGGTGGTCGAGGTCGGCGTGGCGGTAGACCCGCACCGCCGCCCGGGCCAGGCGGGCCCCGTCCACGATCGAGGCATGGTTGAGCTCGTCGGACAGGATCGTCACGCCGGCGGTGCCGAGCGTGGCCAGCAGCCCCAGGTTGGCGGCGAAGCCGGTGGGGAACAGCAGCGCCGCCTCGCTCCCCTTCCACGCGGCCAGCTCGGCCTCCAGCTCGCCGTGCAGGGGCCGGGACCCGACCACCAGCCGCGACGCGCCGGTCCCGGTCCCCCAGCGGTCGAGCGCGGCGTGGGCCGCGGCCACCACCGCGGGATGGTGCGTCAGGCCCAGGTAGTCGTTGGAGGCGAACGTCACCACCGGCCGGCCGTCCACCGTCCCGGTCACGGCCCCGGTGGGGACCAGGTCGCGGGGCTCACGCCAGCGGCCCGCGTCCCGGACCGTGCCGAGCTCGGCGGCGACGTGGCGGTCCCAGCCCGACGTCACCTGCACACCTCGCCGATGGCCTCCGCCAGCGTGTCCACGATGCGCTCGATCTCGGCGTCGCCCACGGTCAGATGGGGCATGACGACGACGACGTCGCCCAGCGGCCGGAGCAGCACGCCCCGCCGCACCGCCGCCGCGCACACCCGCCGCCCCCAGCGCAGGCCGTCGGCGGGCGGTGCCAGCTCGATCCCGCCCATGAGCCCGCACAGCCGCACGTCCGCCACCGCGGGGAGGGGGGCCAGGCGCTCGGCCGCCAGGCGCCGCAGCGTGGCCGCCCGGGCCACCACGTTGGCCAGCACGTCCCACTCGTCGAGCAGCCGCAGGTGGCGCAGGCCCACCGCCGCAGCCAGGGCGTTCCCGCTGTAGGAGTGGCCGTGGTAGAAGGTCCGCTCCGACAGGTCGGGCCCCAGGAACGCCTCGTACACCCGGGCGCTGGCGCCGGTGGCCGACAGCGGCAGGTAGCCGCCGGTCAGCCCCTTCCCCAGCGTCAGCAGGTCGGGCTGCAGGCCGCACTGTTCGCTGGCGAACAGCGTGCCGGTCCGGCCGAACCCGGTGGCCACCTCGTCGCACACCAGCAGCACGTCGCGGCGGCGGCAGGCCTCGACCAGCGGCCCGTAGCCCGCGGGGTCGGCGATGAGCATGCCCGCGGCCCCCTGCACCAGCGGCTCGACCACGACGGCCGCCAGCCGGTCCCCGTGGGCGTCGACCAGGTCGGCGGCGGCGTCGAGGGCCCGGGGATCGTCGTAGCCGGGCGCCCGCAGGACCCCGAACCGCAGCGGGTCGAACAGGTCGGTCCCGAACCC
>JBKPRS010000130.1:0-7386 GCA_046734695.1 Actinomycetota bacterium
GGTCATGCCCGTGGTGAGGCGCAGGGAGGGCGAGTCGGGGACCGTGACCCGGGCGGTGGCGCCGTTGAAGGAGAGGGCGCCGCCGTACTTGCCCGCGGTCGACCAGGTCGCGGTCCCGATCGAGCCCGTGTTCCCGTTGCCTGACGCGTCCCCCGCACTCGTCCCCGAGCCAGCATCGAACGAGTAGGCCGCGGCCAGGCCGCTCGGGGGCGCGGGCGCGGCTTGGAAGGTGGCTGTGTAGCTCTGGTCGGTCGTCGGGACCACGATGGAATGGCTCTGGGCACCTCCGTCCGACCACGAGGTGAAGGTGTACGCGTTCCCCCCGCTCGCCTGGTTCGGGGCATTGATCGTGTGCTGGAAGCCCTTGAGGTCGTCGTACACGAACGGCGTCTGGTGGTTGACCCCGTCGATCGACACGTTCAGGCCGCTCGGGACCGAGTTGTAGGTCAGGTTCACCTTGTCCGGGAGGACTGTCACAGATGTCGACGCCGTCAACCCGGTGGAGTCGGTGACGGTGAGGATGATCTCGTAGTTGGTCGCGCCGCGGTAGTCGTGCCCGCTCGTGGGGATCTGGAGCGTCCCGCCCGTCGTGTTCGTGAACGGCCCGCCCGCCGGGTGGATGTGCGAGTCGTGGTGGAAGAGGATCGTCCAGGAGAAGGCGCTCGCCGGGAGCTGGCCGTCCTCGGCATCGGTCGCCGATCCGGAGTAGGTGATCGCGTCACCGGCGCGGAACAGGGCTCCGGTGGTCGGGGTGAGGATGGTCGCCGTCGGCGGGGTGCCGACACGGATCGTGATGTCGTTGGACACCGCGCTGTTGGTGCCGTCGGACACCGTGAGCCGGGCGGTGTACTGGCCGGAAGCCTGATAGGTGTGGGTCGGGTTCGCCTGCGTCGAGGTCCCCCCGTCCCCGAACGTCCACGAGTAGGAGATGCCCGCGGGACCGGATCCCGCACTCGAGAACGTGACGGGCAGGGGCGCCTGGCCGGTCGTGGGAGTCGCGCTCGCCACCGCCACCGGCGGCTGGCTGCCGAGGGTCCAGCGGATCCGCCTGATCGCCGCCGGGGTGCCGGCGCTGAGGCCGATGTCGACGTAGTAGAGCGCCCCGTCCGGCCCCTCGAGGAGCTTGACGGGATCGCCGACGGAGAGGTTGTCCAGGCCGCCGTTGGCAGGCCAGAAGTTCATGACCTGGGACAGGTTGCCGTTCGCGTCGAACTTCACCCGGCGGATGGTGTTCTGGGCGTAGTCGCCGATGAACAGGCTGCCCTGGTACTCGGTCGGGAACTGGCTTCCTCGATAGGTGGGCCCGGCGATGATGGCCGCATCTCGGTTGTTGTGCGGGTACGAGAAGATCGGATTGGTCATCCCCGCGTCGCTGCACGGTCCCTCGCAGACCGGCCAGCCGAAGTTCGCGCCGCGTGCGCCGACGTTCAGCTCCTCGACGAAGGCGCCGCCGACGTCGGCGATGTACATCTTGCCCGTGACCGGATCGATCGTCATCCGGAACGGATTGCGCAGTCCGAGCGCCCAGATCTCGTCCCGGTTGGGGCCGGCGCCGTCGACGAAGGGATTGTCCGCCGGGATCGTCCCGTCCTTGTTGATCCGGAGGATCTTGCCCCGCGGGAGGTCGAGACGTTGCGCGTCGGCGTTGGTCTCGTTGACGCCGGTCGAGATGTAGAGCTTGCCGTCGGTGCCGAACGCGAGCGACCCGCCGTGGAGGTTGTGGCCCGCGTTGCCGGGGTCCTCCCACAGCACGACTTCGCTGCCGGCCACCGTCCCGTTGCCGCTCGCCGTGAACCGCGACACCCGGTGGTTGTTGGTCGAGCTGCCCACGTGCGTGTAGAAGACGTAATAGAAGCCGTTCTGGGCGAAGTTCTGATCGGGCAGGATGTCCAGCAGGCCCTGCTCGTCGATCAGCCCGTTGCCGTTCAGTTGCAGGAATGGCGTGGGGAGCGGCTGGCTGGCGCCGGCTGGTACGACGAAGATCTTCTCGCTGAGCGCTCCGATCAGCATCCGCCCGTCGGGGAGGAATGCCAGGGTCGTCCAGTCGTTTCCACCGGGCACCACGGTCTCGTTGACGAAGGCGGGGTTGGACGTCGTGACCGTCACGCCCGAGGACGTCGTCAGGTTTCCTGCTGTGTCACGGGCGCGAGCGGTCAGCGTGTGGGTGCCGTTGCTCGCCGTCGTCGAGTTCCACGAGCCCAGATAGGGAGCCGTGGTGTCCACGCCGAGGCTCGTGCTGCCGTCGAGGAAGAACTCCACCTGCTGCACGCCGACGTCGTCCGACGCGGTGGCGGCCAGGCTCACGACGTGTGACGCCGTCGCTCCGGAGGCCGGCGCGGTGAGCGAGACGTTGGGAGGCGTGTCGGCCGCCACCGGCGCAGCCGTGAGCAGCGCCATCGACGTGACGATCAGCGCGACCAAGGCCGCCTTGCCGCCGCAAGGTACCCGCATGACAACACCCGCCTTTCCCCGACGGCCCCGAGTGCCGTCGTCGCCCGGCGGGATGTTCGCACCAGCGCCCTGGGGTGTCAACCGCGCACAGCGCGTCCGCGCCCTCGCTTTGGGTGCCGGGGGAGCCGCGTCCATAGACTCGCCGCGTGGACGGGAGGATGGCGTTGCCATCGGGCGGATGAGCACTGCACCGGCGGAGGAAGAGGCGGACGATCCGGCGGGTCCCGCGGCCGAGGCGCGGCCAGGGCGCCGCAAGCGTCACCGGCTCAGGATCACCCTCGCCATCCTCGTCGTCGTGTTCGCCGCTGCGACGGCCCGCCTGTTCATCTGGCCGGACCTGGCCCCCCTGCCGGAGCAGGCCGATGCCATCATCGAGCTCGGCGGGCCGACCAACCGGGACGAGGCCGCACTGGAGCTCGCCCGCGACCATCGGGCACCCGTGCTGGTCCAGTCGACCGTCGTGGAGGAGGCGGGCACCCACAGCTGCCTGCCGCCCGTCCCCGATGTCACGATCCTGTGCTTCCACCCCGACCCCGAGACCACCCGAGGGGAGGCCCGGGCCATCGCCGAGCTGGCTGCCCGCTACCACTGGGACTCGATCATCCTGGTCACCACACCGGACCACGCGTGGCGGGCGAGCTGGCGCGTGTCCCGCTGCTACCCCGGCGAGATCTTCGTGAGCACCACGCACCTGCCGGTCCTGTCCTGGCTCAGGCAGATCCCCTATCAGTGGGCTTCCAGTGCCAAGGCAGTGACCCTCGAGCGGGGCTGCTGACCGGATAGCGGCCTCCGGAAATCGGAGGGTGGGCACCCCACGTAGGCAGGTCCCGGCACTCCGGCTCCGCAGCGTGCCGGCGCAGGGAGAGGCCACTTTCCGAGGTTTGGAATCGCGCGGATAGTGGCATAGTGCCCCGGGGGAGAGTGGCAGGTAAGCGCCACTCGGCTGGCCAGATCGTTGCAAGAGCGGGCACCAACGTTGGAGGTCGCACCCCGTGAAGCCACGATTCGCCCGCCTCGTGCCCCTGCTCGTCCTCGTCGTCGTCGCCGGGTCAGCGTGTGTGGTCCCACCTCCCCCGGGTGGGGGTGGGGGCGGCTCCCCGACGACTGCTCCGCCCCCGCCCGGCACCGGTTGCACGGCGCAGCGCGGCAACCTCGTGGTCGGCACGGCCGGGACTGTCATCGACGGACGCTGCATCACCGACGGATCGCTCGTCTGCAACGCCGCCAATGTCACCCTGCGGAACAGCAAGATCAGCATCCACAACGGCTGGGGGATCGTCGCCAACGGAGGCTGCACCGGTCTACGCGTCGACCGGGTGGAGATCGACTGCAACCACGTGCCCGGCACCAGTGGCTTCGCGCAGGACTTCGGCCGGGTCGGGCAGAACATCGAGCTACGTCACCTGAACGTCCACGGCTGCGAGAACGGCGTCTTCATCGACAACGGCGTCAAGCTCTACGACTCGTTCATCCACGATCCGCTCAACGACGGCCTGTCCGACGCCCACTCCGACGGCGTGCAGTTGTGGGCCGGGGCCAGCGACGTGGTGGTGCAGGGCAACACCATCGACTACCGGGGCAACACCACCTCCGCCTTCATGTCGTGCTGCGCCCGGCCCGACCCGAACTTCGGGTTCAGTGACAACGTGCTGGTGGCCAACAACCTGCTCGGCGGGGGCGCCGCCACGATGTACCTCCCCAACATCAACGGTGGCCCGCGCGGGCAGGTGTACGACAACGTGCGCTTCGTCAACAACCGGTTCATGCAGAACGCCTTCGCCTACTTCTATTGCACCGGCTTCACCCGCGAGATGACCGAGTGGCGGGGCAACGTCGTGAACGAGACGGGCGCGCCGGTCACCTGCGACTGAGGCCCGGAGCTTCTCGGCCGGTCCGGCGAGAGGCCGGGCCGGCCGATTGAAGACGGCCCTGTGTCGGCGGACGCTGCCGGCGCCGCCCGTCGTATGACGGTGACCCTCGGTGCAGGTTTCAGGCACGGCTCAGGTGTCCTTCAGCGCCACTTCAGGCCGCCCGCCGACACTGGCGCCACCGGATGACCAGCAAGGGCGGAAAATGGATTCTGTTTCGACGCGTACTCCCACATCGCGTGGTGACTCAGGCGCGACCTCAGTCGCGCCCGCGGACGGGCCAGGGGGCGGCGGCGTGACCGGCGGGCCCTGCCGGTTCTGCGGCGCCGAGCTCCGGCACACCTTCGTCGACCTGGGCATGTCGCCGCTGTGCGAGAGCTACGTCGAGGCCGCCGACGAGAACGCCATGGAGGCCTTCTACCCGCTCCGGGTGCACGTGTGCGACCAGTGCTTCCTGGTCCAGCTCCAGGAGTACGTGACCGTCGAGGACATCTTCACCGAGTACGCCTATTTCTCGTCCTACTCGGACAGCTGGCTGGCGCACTGCCGCGACTACGTGGACATGATCAGCGAGCGGCTCGGGCTCGGCGCCGACAGCCTGGTCGTCGAGCTGGCCAGCAACGACGGCTACCTGCTCCAGTGGTTCGTGCCCAAGGGCATCCCCGTCCTCGGCATCGAGCCGGCGCTCAACGTGGCCAAGGTGGCGGTGGACAAGGGCGTGCCCACGCTCACCGAGTTCTTCGGCACCGAGCTGGGCGACAAGCTGGCCTCCGAGGGCACGCAGGCCGACCTGATCATCGGCAACAACGTGCTCGCCCAGGTGCCGGACCTCAACGACTTCGTCGGCGGCATGCCGAGGCTGCTCGGGCCCGACGGCGTCGTCACCATCGAGTTCCCCCACCTCCAGCAGCTGGTCGACGGGAACCAGTTCGACACCATCTACCACGAGCACTTCTCCTACTTCTCCCTCGTGGCGGCCGAGCGGATCTTCGCCGCCCACGGCCTGCGCATCTTCGACGTCGACGAGCTTTGGACCCACGGTGGGTCCCTGCGCATCTACGCCTGCCACTCGGGCAACGAGCGGTTCGGTGAGTCGGCGGCACTCACCGCCCTGCGCGAGCGGGAGATCGCAGCCGGCTACACCGACATCGCCACGTACGCGGTGTTCGAGGAGCGGGCCCGCGAGACCAAGCGCAAGCTCCTCGAGTTCCTCATCGAGACCAAGCGCGCGGGCAAGACCGTCGTCGGCTACGGCGCCCCCGGCAAGGGCAACACCCTGCTGAACTACTGCGGCATCCGCACGGACTTCCTGGACTTCACCGTGGACCGCAACCCCTACAAGCAGGGCCGCTTCCTGCCCGGGACCCACATCCCCATCCACGGGCCCGAGAAGATCGCCGAGGTCCGGCCCGACGTGATCCTGATCCTGCCCTGGAACTTCAAGGACGAGATCATCGAGCAGCTGGCCTACACCCGGGAGTGGGGCGCCCAGTTCGTCGTCCCGATCCCCGAAGTCACGGTCTACTAGCGGAGGCGGGCAAGCCATGAAGGTCGTGCTCTTCTGCGGCGGTCTCGGGATGCGCATGCGGGAGTACTCCGAGACCATCCCCAAGCCGATGGTGCCGATCGGCCCCCGGCCGATCATGTGGCACCTCATGCGGTACTACGCCCACTACGGGCACAAGGAGTTCATCCTGTGCCTCGGCTACCGGGGCGACTCCATCAAGGAGTACTTCCTCAACTACAAGGAATGGCTGTCGAACGACTTCGTGCTCTCCGGCGGCGGTTCCGAGGTGGAGCTGCTGTCGAGCGACATCGACGACTGGCGCATCACCTTCGTCGACACGGGGATCCACGCCAACATCGGCGAGCGGCTCCGCGCGGTGCGACCCCACCTCGAGGGCGAGGAGGTCTTCCTCGCCAACTACAGCGACGGGTTGAGCGACGTCCCGCTCGACCGCGTCGTCGACTTCTTCCACGAGAGCGGCGGCACGGCCACGTTCGTGTCGGCCAAGCCCAGCCACAGCTTCCACGTCGTGGCCGCGGCGGACGACGGTGTCGTGAAGGCGATCGAGGACGTCACCGCCGCCGGCGTCTGGATCAACGCCGGGTTCTTCGTGATGAGCAACCGCGTCTTCGACGTCCTCGGGCCCGGGGAGGAGCTGGTCCAGGAGCCGTTCGGGCGCCTGATCGACCGCTCGGCGCTGACGACGTACCAGCACAACGGCTTCTTCGTGCCGATGGACACGTTCAAGGACCGCCAGGTCCTGGAGGATCTTTACGGCCAGGGGACCGCGCCCTGGGAGATCTGGCGGACGGGAGCGGCGTGATGCTCCCGCTGACGCTGCCGGAAGGCCGCGAGGACCCGCTCGACATCCTGTGCCTCGGCGCGCACTGCGACGACATCGAGATCGGCTGTGGCGGGACGGTCCTGCGGCTTGTCGAGCAGTACCCGGAAGCCCGCTTCCACTGGGTCGTCCTCGCCTCGGACGACGTCCGGGCCGCCGAGGCCCAGGCCGCCGCCGAGCACTTCCTCGACGGGGCGGGCAAGGCGGACATCCGCATCGAGCGCTTCCGGGAGAGCTACTTCCCCTGGGTGGGCGCCGAGATCAAGGACTACTTCGAGTCGCTGAAGGCGGACGTCGATCCCGACCTGATCCTCACCCACCACCGCCACGACCGGCATCAGGACCACCGCCTGGTGGCCGACCTGACGTGGAACACGTGGCGGGACCACCTGATCCTCGAGTACGAGATCCCGAAGTACGACGGCGACCTGGGCTCGCCGAACGTGTTCGTCGCCCTCGACGACGCCACCGCGCGGCGCAAGGTCGACGGGATCCTGACGCATTACCCCAGCCAGCACCGCCGGGCGTGGTTCGACGCCGACATGTTCCGCGGGTTGCTGCGTCTGCGGGGCATGGAAGCCAACGCCCCCGGCCGGTTCGCCGAGGGCTTCTACGGAACGAAAGTGGTGCTGTAACGATGAGAGTGCTGGTCACGGGCCACAAGGGCTACATCGGCTCGGTCATGGTGCCGCTGCTCGTCGACGCAGGTCACGAGGTGG
>JBKPRS010000131.1:0-2164 GCA_046734695.1 Actinomycetota bacterium
GCCATGGGCGACGTGGACGCCAGCTCGGGCATGGGCCTGTCCGTGTCCGACGCCCAGCTCGACCTGGAGGGCCTGCGCCAGCGCATCAAGGCCATCGAGGGCCGGCTGGAGCACAACATCGTCGACCTGCTCACCAGCCAGGGCGTGGAGATGGTGCAGGGGACCGCCCGGCTCACGGGCCCGCACGAGGTGGTGGCCGAGACGCCCGACGGCATGCGCGAGTTCTGGGCCGACGCCGTGCTGCTCTCCACCGGCAGCCGGCCCCGCATCCCGGACTGGGCCGCGCCCGACGGCGACCGCATCCTCACCACCCGTGACGCCTATCCGCCCAACGAGCTCCCGTCGCACCTCGTGGTGATCGGGTCGGGCGTGACCGGCGTCGAATTCGTCCACATGTTCTCCTCCCTGGGCAGCGAGGTGACGCTGCTCGTCTCCCGCCAGCAGGTGCTGCCCCAGAAGGACCCCGAGGTGGCCGCGGCGCTGGAGGCCGAGCTGCTGCGCCGCGGCGTCCACCTGCTCAAGGGCGCCCGGGCCGACGGCATCGAGCGGCCGGAGGGCGGCGGCGTGGCCGTGCACGCGACGGACGGCCGGGTGGCGGCCGGCAGCCACGCGCTGCTGGCCATCGGGTCGATCCCCAACAGCGACGGCCTGGGCCTCGACGCCGCGGGCGTGGAGGTCGACACCTCCGGCTACGTGCCCATCAACCACCACTGCGTCACCAACGTGGCCCACATCTACGCCGCGGGCGACGTGTCCGGGAAGCTGCCGCTGTCGTCGGTGGCCGCCATGCAGGGCCGCAAGATCGCCGAGCACGTCATGGGCCTGCACACCCGGGTCCACCGCCACCTCGACTACGACAAGGCGGCGTCGGCCATCTTCACCGAGCCGGAGATCGCCGACGTGGGCCTGGCCGAGGCCGACGCCTTCGCCGAGGGCCGCAAGCTGCGGGTGACCAAGGTGCCGTTCTCGGCCTCGGCCAAGGCGCTGATCAACAACGAGACCAAGGGCTTCGTGAAGATCCTGTCCGACCCGGCCACCGGGGTCGTGCTGGGCGGCTCGATCGTCGGGCGTCACGCGGCCGAGCTGATCTCGGTGCTGGCGGTGGCGGTGACGAACGGGCTGCGGGTCACCGACATCGTGGAGAGCCTGCTCGTCCACCCGTCGCTGGCCGAGGCCCTGGCCGACGCGGCCGAGTGACCCCCGTGTGATCCGGTCGTGATCACCGCCCTCGTCGGCGGCGCCGCCCTGCTGCTGCTGGCCGCGGGCGCCCTGAAGGCGGCGGACCCGACCCGCACGGTCGGGGCCCTCGCCGCCCGGGGCTGGACGGTCCGCCCAGTGCTGGTGCGCACCGGCGCCCTGGCCGAAGCCGCCCTGGGCGCCGCGGTGGTGGCCGTCGGTGGCCATGCCCTGCCGGCGCTCGTCGCCGCGAGCTACGCCGGCTTCGCCTGGTTCGTGGTCGGCGCCCTGATGTCTGGCACTCCGATCGGCACCTGCGGTTGCTTCGGCGAGGCGGACACGCCGCCCCGCCCGGCCCACGTCGTGCTCGACACCGGCTTCGCCGTCGCCGCCGTGGCGGGCGCCGTCGTGGGCGTCGATGCCCTGCTCGACGCCTCCGTCCCCGTCATCGTCGGGGCCGTGGCGGTGGCGGGGGCGGGGTACGCGCTCCTCAGCGCTATTCGATGGTGACGACGACGTCACCGGAGCCGACGGACTGGCCGGCTTCGACCTTGATCTCGGTGACCGTGCCGGCTTTGTCGGCCGCGATGTTGTTCTCCATCTTCATGGCCTCGAGGACGCAGACCGTCTGGCCTTCTTCGACCGTGTCGCCCACGTTGACCAGCACCTTCACGATGGTGCCCTGCATGGGGACCGTGACGCTGCCGCTGCCGACCGCGGCCGCGGAGGAGCCGGCCGACCGTCGGGGGCGGGTCGCCACCTTGGCGCCGGTGGCACCTGCGGCCACCGCCGCTCCGACCTGGGACTCCGGCACCCACACTGTCACCCCGAAGCGCCGGCCGTTGACCTCGACGTCGACGTCCCGGCGCACCTTGGGCTCGGCCGGCTCACCCTCGGCGTCCAGCGCCGGGGTCGGGGCGGCGGTGCCGGACAGGTCCAGCCGATCCTCCACCCACTTGGTCGAGTGCCGGACGGCCACGAAGTCGGG
>JBKPRS010000132.1:0-5178 GCA_046734695.1 Actinomycetota bacterium
CACCGCGCCGAAGCCCTCGGGCGGGGCCGTGGGCCACAGCCCGGCCCCGGCGACCAGCGGGTCGCCGAGGACCAGCCGGCCCGGTGGGGGCGGCTCCCCCGCCCACAGCGCCAGGGCCGCCTCGGCCGCGGCCAGGCCCACGGGGTCGACGTCGGCGCCCCAGACCAGATGGCGCACCACATGGCGGCGGGCGGCGCCCGCCCGGCGCAGGCGCTCGGCCGCCGCCACCAGGAACGCGCCACCACCGCAGGCTGGGTCACAGACGCTCATCCGGCGGTCCACTGCCCGCTCCACGAGGTGCTCGGCCAGCCACCCGGGGGTCACGTGCAGGCCCTGCGCCCGGCGGCGCCCGCCGTCGGTGGCGGCCTCCAACGCCTCCCCCAGGGCCTCGGCCGGGCCCACGAGACCGGCCATGGGGTCGGGCACGCAGTCGGGCACGGCTCCCGCCAGCGACCAGAGCGCGAGGCCCGGGTCCAGTTGGACCCTGCGCGCCCGCGCCCAGCGTGCCGCGGCCTCCGCCACCGCGGCGGCCCGCTGGGCATCGGGCAAGGGGGAGGCCGGCACGGGCGCGGCCATGGGATCGGTCACCGGCGCCGACGGTACCGTCGGGCGGTGGTCGGTCCCGGGATCATCGTCGAGCGGGTGCCGCCCGAAGTCACGTTCGACCTGCGCCACCGGGTGCTGCGGGCCGGGATGCCCGCCGACAGCGTCCGCCTTCCCGCCGACGAGCACCCGGACAGCGCGGCGTTCGCGGCCCGCACCGCCGAGGGTGAGGTGGTGGGCACAGCCATCGTGGCCCCCGAGCCCTGCCCGTGGGCGCCCGAGCGATCCGACGCCTGGCGGCTGCGGGGCATGGCCACAGCCGAAGACCGGCGCGGCGCCGGCATCGGCGCCCGGCTGCTGGAGGCGGCGCTGGCCCACGCGGCCGCCGAGGGTGCGGCACTGGTCTGGTGCCATGCCCGCACGCCCGCCCGCCGGTTCTACGAGCGGGCCGGGTTCAGGGCCCACGGGGCCGAGTGGGTCGACCCCGACATCGGCCCGCACGTTGCGATGTGGCGGGAGGTCGGGGCCTAGGGTGGACGCGGTGCGGTGGACGATCCATGGCGAACGGGAGATCTACGACTCCGAGTGGATGCGGCTGGTCCTGGTCGACGTCGAGGTCCCCGGCGTCCACCGCTTCGACCACCACGTGATCCGCTATCCCATGGCGGCGTCGGGCACCGTGGTCCACGACCCGGACCGCGGCATCCTGCTGCTCTGGCGCCACCGCTTCATCACCGACACCTGGGGCTGGGAGATCCCGGCCGGGCGCCTGGAACCGGGCGAGTCGCCCGAGCAGGCCGCGGCCCGCGAGACCGAGGAGGAGACCGGGTGGCGCCCCGGCCGCCTGCGTCCCCTCGGCGCTTACGCGCCCAGCAACGGCAGCTCCGACCAGCGGTTCCACCTCTTCGTGGCCGACGGCGCCACCCACATCGGCGACCCGACCGACGTCGGCGAGTCCGAGCGCATCGCCTGGCACCCGGTGGCCGGCGTCCGTGACCTGATCGCCCGGGGCGAGATCAACGACGGCCTGTCCCTCACGGCGCTGCTGTGGGCCCTGGCCTTCCCCGCCAGCCTCGACACAGCCTCCTAGGGCGCTGCCTCGATCCCCGGCGTCGCCTTGAGCGCGTCGAGCGACTTGCCCCGACCCTTCACGTAGCGGTCGAAGAAGTTCAGGGCGGCATCCGACAGCGTCTGGGTCTGCGGGCTGTCGCGGTAGACGGCGGAGTGGTCCCCGCCCGGGAGCGTGAGGAAGAACTTCGGCGACTTGGCGTCGTTGTAGACGTCGTGGGCCGCGGACAGCGGGTCCGGGTCGGCGTCGCCGTGCATGAACATGACCGGCGTGCGCTTCAGGCGGGCGCTGTACTCGCCGTGGAGCGGGATCGGGACCAGCGCCTCGACCAGCACGGCGTCGGGGTCGTCGAAGTCGCAGCACGTGTTGAAGGCGTCCCCGAACGCCACGATGGCACCTGAGGAGTGGCCGGCGAGCGCCAGGTGGTGCACGTCGACCAGGTCCGACATCGTGTCGTCGATGCTCTTGACGACGAACGGCACGTCTCCGAGCTCGCCCTCGATGTCGTCGACGAACAGCCCGCCCGGCCCGCCCTTGATCGTGAGGGGATGCCGGGGCGCCGCTACGACGTACCCCGCCCGGGCCCAGGTCTGGAACGACTGTGCGTACTGCTCGGGCGCGCCCTGCTGACCGTGGTTGAACACGATCAGCGGGAACGGCCCCTTCGCGGCCTTGGCCCCGGGCGTCGGGCCCGCAGCCGGGTCACCCTCGGCCGGGTACCAGAAGTCGGTGACGACGGTGCGGTTGGGCGCCCCCGGGAAGCTGCCCGCGGCGGGCGTGGGCCGCGAGTCGTCCACGAAGGTCATCGAGTTCGTGCCCACCTGGTACGGGCCCGTGGCCTCGACCGCCCGGTCACGGCCACACCCGACCATCCCTCCCAACACCAGCGCCACCAGGCCGATACGCCCGGCGATCTTGGCCAGCATGGCCCTCGGATACCCGCCCGTGGGCGGCGGCAACCGGGGCGGCCGGGCTCGAGGGCTAGGCGGCGCCCTCGGCGGCCGGGTTCCAGTTGGCCAGGTCGGCGAGGCGCTCGTCGTTGGAGAACATCTCCACGATGGGCTCGTCGAGGCTGAGGCGGCGCTTGAGCCGGCGGACCTCGAGCTCCTCGTTCCACAGGACCAGCGTGACCGCCAGGCCCGCGGCGCCGGCCCGGGCGGTGCGCCCGGAGCGGTGCAGGTAGGTCTTGGGATCGGGCGGCGGGTCGGCCTGGATCACGATGTCGAGCTCGTCGATGTCGAGGCCCCGAGCCGCCACGTCGGTCGCGACCAGGACGGGCAGCTTGCCCTCGGCGAAGCGCTTGAGCGCCTTCTCCCGCACCTCCTGGCGCAGGTCGCCGTGGATGGCCCGGGCGTCGACGCCGTCGTCCACCAGCTGGCGGGCGAGGCGGTCCACCGCCCGCTTCGTGTTGGCGAAAACCAGGCAGCGGGTGCCGGCGCGGCAGATCGCGGCGGCCACGCGGTGCTTGTCCATCTCGTGGACCAGCAGGAAGCGGTGCGCCATCTCCTCGACGGTCTGGGTGGGCGAGCCCACCTCGTGGAACACCGGGTCGCGCTGGTAGCGGTCGACCAGTCCCTGGATGCCGCCGTCGAGCGTGGCCGAGAACAGCAGCGTCTGGTGGCTGCGCCCGATGTGGCGCAGGACCCACTCGACCTGGGGCAGGAAGCCCATGTCGGCCATGCGGTCGGCCTCGTCGATGACCACGAGGCCGACGTTCGTCAGGTCGGCCACCTTGCGGTCGATCAGGTCGATGAGGCGGCCGGGCGTCGCCACCACGATCTCGGCTCCGGCTTCCAGGGCCGAGATCTGCGCCCGCATCTGGGCGCCGCCGTAGATGGCGACGAGCCGCAGCGAGCGGGCCTCGACCAGTGGCCGCAGCACCTGGGTGACCTGGAGGGCCAGCTCCCGGGTGGGGACCAGCACGAGGCCGGTGGGCTTCTTCGGGGACGCGGCGGGGACCCGCTCGACCAGAGGGAGGCCGAACGCAAGGGTCTTACCGGACCCGGTCTTGGCCTTGCCGCAGACATCGCGGCCGGCCAAGGCGTCAGGGATGCAGAGGCGCTGGACGGGAAAGGCTGTCGTCAGGCCCGCACGGTCGAGCACGGCCACCAGATCAGATGACACGCCCAGCGCAGAGAACGTCTCTTGTTCTTCGTTGCGCATGGTTCCCGACGATCCTATCGGTCAGGACGTTCGCGGCCCTAGTTGGCGGTGACGTCAGAGTCCCAGGGACTAGTTCGCGGTGACATGGTGGTGGCCGCCCTCGCTCATATCGACCACCTCGACGGGTCGGGTGAAGCCACGGATGCTGTGGGGACCGAGCCGGCGGTGGGCCAGGCCGTCGCCCGAGGCGTCGAACAGCGAGGCCGTCACCAGCAGCTGGTGGGGCAGCGCCTCGTCGCAGAGCCGGGCGGCCAGGTTGACCGGCCGGCCGATGTAGTCGTCGCCCTCGAAGAGGATCACCCGGCCGGCGGCGATACCGCCCCGCAGCGGCAGGGCGCAGCCGCGCAGGTCGAGCGCCTGCTCCATCCGCAACACGGCGTCGAGCAGGGGGCGCGGCTCGGTGGCCACGAGCATGGCCCCGTCACCCAGCCACTTGGCCACCCGCACGCCCCGCCAGCCCGCCCGCTCGCGGACCACCGCCCGGAACGTGGACAGGGCGGCCACGGCGGCGCCCACGCCGTGCTCGTCGGTCAGGGACGTGAAGCCGCACAGGTCGATGAAGGCGAAGTTCCGCCGAACCAGGGCATCGGCGTGCTCGTCGTCGGGATCCAGCGGCTCCGCGGGCACGGGTCGATGCTAATTGCTGCCCGGGCGTGGCCCTGCAGCCGAGCCCTCGCGCGGCCCGGCGCGTAGCGTGACCCGCCGTGGCCGCCCTGGACGCTCTCGCCGCCTGGCCGGTCGACCATGCGGCCGGGGCGGTGGTGGACCGCGGCGGCGTGCGGGAGACCGCGGGCGACACCGGCTGGGTGACGGCGCTGGCCTCGGTGACCAAACCGCTGTTCGCCCTTGCCTTCCTGGTGGCCGTGGAGGAGGGCACGCTCGCACTGGACAGTCCCGCCGGGCCGCCGGGGGCCACGGTCCGCCACCTGCTCGCCCACGCGTCCGGCCTGCCGTTCGAGGGCGACACGCCGCTGGCCCCGCCCGGCCGGCGCCGCATCTACTCCAACACCGGCTTCGACGTGCTGGGCGCCACGCTGGCGGCCGCCGCCGGGATGAGCGCCTCCACCTACCTGCAAGAGGCGGTCCTGGCCCCGCTCGGCATGGGCGCCACCAGTTTGGCGGGCTCGCCCGCTGCGGACGGCCGGTCGAGCGTCGCCGACCTGGCCCGACTGGGGGGCGAGCTGCTGGCACCCACGCTGGTGTCCCCGGAGACGCTGGCCGAGGCGACCACCGAGCAGTTCCCGGGCCTGGCCGGCGTCGTGCCCGGGCTGGGCCGCTACGACCCCAACCCCTGGGGCCTCGGCTTCGAGCTCAAGGGGGCGAAGTCGCCGCACTGGACCGCCCCGGACGGCTCGCCCCGCACGTTCGGCCATTTCGGCGGGGCGGGCACGTTCCTCTGGGTC
>JBKPRS010000133.1:0-4646 GCA_046734695.1 Actinomycetota bacterium
GCCAGCGCCATCCCCATGCTGATGCCGTCCGCGCTGATGAACAACGGCCAGGCGTGCATCGCCCAGACCCGGATCCTGGCGCCCCGCTCCCGCTACGGCGACGTGGTCGAGGCGGTGGCCGCGGCGGTCAAGGGCCACACCGTGGGCGACCCGGCCGATCCCACCGTGGCCGTCGGCCCGCTGGTGGCCGAGCGCCAGCGCGACCGGGTGCTGGGCTACATCGAGAAGGGCAAGGCCGAGGGGGCCACGCTCACCGTCGGCGGTGGCCGCCCGGCGGGCCTCGATCGGGGCTGGTTCGTCGAGCCCACGCTGTTCGTCGACGTCGACAACGCCATGACGATCGCCCAGGAGGAGATCTTCGGCCCGGTGCTGGCCGTCATCGGCTACGACTCGCCCGACGACGCGGTGCGCATCGCCAACGACAGCGACTACGGCCTGTCCGGCTCCGTGTGGACCACCGACGTCGAGGCCGGCATCGACGTGGCCCGCCAGGTCCGCACCGGCACCTACGGCATCAACCAGTTCGGCACGCTGGACATGCGCAACCCGTTCGGCGGGTTCAAGGCGTCCGGCGTGGGCCGCGAGCTGGGCCCGGAGGGCCTCTCGGCCTACCTGGAGACCAAGTCCATCGTGCTGCCCGGCGACTACAGCCCGCCGGCCTGATCCGGTGCGCACCCGGCCCGCTCTGCGCCGGCCGGCGCTCGTCGCCGCCCTGGTGCTGGTGGTGCTGATGGCGCTCGCCCCCGCTCCGGCCGCCTACGGCCAGGAGGGCGGCGACGGCACCACCACCAGCACCAGCGTGGTCCCCCTCCCACCGGGCGGGATCATCCCGCAGCCGAACTCTGGGCACGAGCCGACCGAAGCGGGCGACCGGGGCGGCGCCCTGCAGCTCGCGGTGTTCGTGGGCATCCTGGCGGGCGTGGGCGTGATCGGTGGGCTCGCGTGGCGCGAGTCCCGCAAAGCTCGCCGCGGCTCGTCCGACCAATAGCCGGTCCGCTCGGGGCTCAGCCGAGCGGGGCGTAGGCCTCGCAGCCGTGGTAGCCCTCGCGGTAGCCGGTGCGCAGCGCGTCTGTGCGCTCGAACACCGTGACGACCTCGTTGTCACCGAAGGCCAGGAAGCCCTGGATCGCCTCGTCGAGGTCGCCCGGCGACGTGGACAGGTCGGACTCCGGCGTGCTCTCGGGATCGCTGAGGGAGATGCTCCACACGCCGGTCAGGCAGTCGGCCTGGAGGCCGGCCTGGTCGTCGTCGCTCATCCCCAGCTGGTCCTGGGCGGCCTGCGCCCACAGCCGGGCCACCTCGGCCCCGACCGCGAAGTCGCCGATGGCGGACAGCTCGTGGACCAGCGCGGAGCCGTCCAGCACCACGACGTTCTCGTCGGCGCAGTACGTCGCCACGAACTTCAGGTCCTCGACGCCGGACAGCCGCTCGCCGTCGCACTCGATCGAGTCCTCGTCCGGGTCCACGAGGACCAGGTCGTCGACCGGCACCCACTCGTCGCCCAGCTCGGTGAAGACCTCGTCGTAGAACATGTTGAGGTCGGTCTCCAGGCGGGTCAGCAGCCCGATGCCGTCGGGCGCGTCGGGACCGTCCTCCAGGACCATGTTCCCGCCCTCGACGCCGTTCGTGTCATCCGAGGTGTTGAACGGGACCTCGACGGTGTCGCGGTCCACGTCCGGGTCGTTGTAGGTGGAGCAGCCCTCGGCGCCGTTCTCGTAGCCGTCCTGGAACGAGGTCACGCGGTCGAAGCCGCTGCCGTGGGCGAACTCCTCGTCGGGGCTGGTGCCGGGCGCGTCCCGGATGGCGGTCATGCCCGCCACCGCCTGGTACAGGTCAATGTCCTCGGCCCTGAAGCTCGGGGCGTCACCGTCGGCCACCCACGCAGTCCAGGCCCCGGCGAAGCAGTCGGCCTGCAGCTCCAGGTCGACGGTGCGGTCGTTGGCGCCGGCCCGGGCCTGGATGGCGTGGCCGAACTCGTGAGCGATGACGATGGCGACCGTGAAGCCGTCGAAGGTCCGGTTGATGTAAGGGATGAAGCTGGCCTCGTCCCAGGCGATGATGTCGTCGCCGTCGCAGTAGAAGGCGTTGTCGGCGATCTCCTCGTAGGACGGCGGAGGGTTGCCGCAGGGCGGCGGATCGGTGTTCGGCCCGTAGGGGTAGAAGCCGGCCACCTCCTGGAACTCGCCGCCGTAGACCTCCGGGTACGTCTCACGCCAGTAGGCGCTGACGTCCTCGGTGGCCTGCTGGGCGATCGCTCCGGGGTCGCTGGAGGGATCCGGGCCACGAGGGGCCGAGTGCTCGTCCACGGTGACCAGCCCGCCATGCAGCAGCTCGTCCTCGGCGGGCTGCGCGCAGGCCCCGAGCAGGGCCGGCAGGGCTACGAGCGCGCCCATACATGTCCACCAGCGGTTCACCTCATCTCCTTCCGCCGTAGGTCCGCCGCGTCGCCCGGAGGCCCGCCTCGACGCTAGCGCGGCGCGGCATGCTCCCCGGTTCGCCCCTCGGCCTCTACCCTCGGGCGCGGTGACCGACGGCGCGACAGATGCTGTGACCACCACGGGCGAGGTGCCGATCCCGCCGGCGTACCCGGCCGAGTGGGACGCCGACGTGGTGCTCTCCGACGGCGGCACCGTCCGCATCCGCCCCATCCGGCCCGATGACGCCGGCCGCATCGTGGCGTTCCACTCCCTCCAGTCCCCGGACAGCATCTACTACCGCTACTTCTCGCCCCATCCCCGGCTCACCGAGAAGGAGGTCCACCACCTCACCCACGTCGACTACGTGGACCGCATGGCCTTCGTGGTGCTGCGGGACGACGCCATGGTGGGCGTCGCCCGCTACGACCGCTGGCCGCTGCGCTCCGAGGCCGAGATCGCCTTCTTCGTGGACGACCGCCACCGGGGTCGGGGCATCGCCACCATCCTGCTGGAGTACCTGGTCGTGGCGGCCCGCCGGGCCGGCATCAGCTCGTTCACCGCCACCGTGCTGCCCACCAACCAGCGGATGACGGCAGTGTTCCGCAAGGCCGGCTTCGAGCTGCGCAGCACGTTCGACGAGGGCGTGATCGAGGTCCACTTCGACCTCCAGCCGACCCCCGAGGCCGAGGCCGCGGTCGAGGCGCGGGCCCAGCGGGCCGAGGCCGAGTCCGTGCGGCTGCTGCTGGCCCCGCGCTCGGTGGCGGTGATCGGCGCGGGCCGGGAGCGGGGCAACGTGGGCCACGCGGTGCTGCGGAACCTCGTGCTGCACGAGTTCGCCGGGCCGGTCTACCCGGTCAACCCGAACGCCACGCACGTGGCCGGGGTGCCGGTGTCGCCGAGCGTCGAGGCGATCGAGGGCCCGGTGGACCTCGCCGTCGTGGTGGTGCCCGCGGCCGAGGTGCCCGACGCGCTGTCCGCCTGCGGCCGCAAGGGCGTGAAGGCCGCCATCGTCATCACGGCCGGCTTCGCCGAGTCCGGCCCGGAAGGCGCCGCCCTGTCGGCCGCGGCGCTGCGGGCCGCCCGTCGCTTCGGCATCCGGTTGCTCGGGCCCAACTGCCTGGGCGTGATCAACACCGACCCGGAGGTCCGCCTCCACGCCACGTTCGCCACACCCAACGTGCGGCGCGGGCCGGTGGCTCTGCTGTCGGAGTCGGGGACCATCGGCGGCGCCCTGCTCGACCGCATGGGCGAGGCGGGCCTGGGAGCGTCGTCGTTCGCCGCCATCGGCAACCGGGCCGACGTGTCCGCCAACGACCTGCTCCAGTACTGGGCGGGCGACGAGCGGACCGGCGTGGTGCTGCTCTACCTGGAGTCCTTCGGCAACGCCCGCAAGTTCAGCCGCATCGCCCGCGAGGTGTCGCGCACCAAGCCGATCGTGGCGGTCAAGAGCGGCGGGGCGGCACGGTCCTACCCGAGCGACGGCGACGACGCCCCGGCCGAGTCGCTGGAGGCGCTGGTGTCCCAGACCGGCATCCTGCGGGTCGACACGCTGGCGGCTCAGCTGCACGTGGCGCGGCTGCTCGTGTCCCAGCCCCTACCCGGCGGCGACCGGGTGGCGCTGGTCGGCAACGGCGGCGGGTCGCTGGCGCTGGCGGTCGACGCCTGCGTGGACGCGGGACTGACGCTGGCCGACCTGGGCCCGGGCAGCCAGGCGCTCGGCGGCGGTCCCGTGCGGGTGCGGGCCAGTGCCGTCGACCTCGGGTTCGAGGCCGCTCCCTCCGACCTGGTGCGGGCCATCACGACGCTGTTGGCGGACGACGGCGTGGACAGCGTGCTGGTGGTGTGCGCACCGGCGCCTCGCCAGTCCACCCGGGACCTGGTGGACGCCATCGCCACCGCCCGGGCCGAGGCGCCGGGCAAGACGCTGGTGGCCTGCGTGTTCGGCGAGCACTCGCCGGTGGTGGCGATCCCGGAGCAGCCCGACGTCCCGGTGTTCGACTTCCCCGACGACGCCGCCTACGCGCTGGGCCTGGTCAGCCGGTACGCGCGGTGGCGGGCCGAGCCCGAGGGCGGGGTTGTGGTGCCCGAGGGCTGCGACCCGGCCGCGGCGAGGGCCCTGGCCGCTGGCCGCGACGGCTGGCTGCCTGCGGCCGAGGCGTACGACCTGCTGGCGGCGGGCGGCCTGCCCGCTGCGCCGTCCGCGGTCGTGGACGACGTGGAGGGTGCGGC